>WRJI01000040.1 GCA_009778595.1 Peptococcaceae bacterium
GTGGCCTGTCCCGCAACGCCTTTGCGGAGGGCTTGATGCGGATCTAAGCGAACAGAGCGATAGCAAACTCAACTGTCTGAGCGCAACGCAGTGGAGCGAGTTTTGAGTTTGCCGCGGCGGAGCCTAGAGCCGCACAAGTCCGGAGAACGGCTTGCGGGACAGGCCACGTCCAGACCCGCCCCCTGTAGCCTTGCGCGGCGGCGCACAAGACCGAAGAACGGCTTGCGGGACAGGCCACGTCCAGACCGCCCCCCGTAGCCTTGCGCGGCTCTCCGGCTCCTTGCAGCCCCAGGCCGCCCTATGGTATACTTTCTAGTAACTATTCTGTCATTATTGTGTAAGGAATCTTATGGACACAAACCAGTTCGCGCACACAAACGGCTTTCTTCAAATCGCTATTGACGGACCGGCCGGTGCCGGCAAAAGTTCTGTTGCCCGCACGGTTGCTCAGCGCCTTGGTATCCTCTACCTCGATACGGGTGCCATGTACCGAGCCCTGACATGGAAAGCATTGCGACATAACATAGATTTTTCCGGTCCGAATACCTTGACTCAACTGGCTTTGGACACCGTTATTACCTTTGACACGGCTACCGGTCGTGTGCTTTGTGATGAAACCGATGTGACTGAGGCTATCCGCATCCCGCAAGTCTCGGAGAACGTTTCGGCTGTGGCTGCCGTTCCCGGCGTCCGTGCCCGCCTGACCGAGCTGCAACGAAATATTGCGCGCGCATGTCCGATAGTCCTTGACGGCCGGGACATCGGCAGCGTCGTGTTGCCCCAAGCAACCGTCAAGATTTTTTTGACTGCGGATTTAGACAGAAGGGCAGAGCGCCGCCAGAAAGATTTGCGCGAACAGGGGTTGCATGTCGATCTGAGACAGGTTGAACGGGATATTGCTGCCCGAGACGATAAAGATTCGAACAGGTCTACCGCGCCTCTTAGACAGGCGCCAGACGCCGTTTTGATCGATACGTCAAATATGACTTTTGAAGAAGTGGTTGAAGAAGTCTTAGCCTTGGTAAGGAGGGTTATGTCATGATTCTTTACAGAGTCGCTGTTTTCTTTATCCGTATCTATATAAAAATCATAGGCTGTCGTGTTGTCGGCGCACAGCATGTGCCTAAGACAGGATCATGCATTATCGCCGCCAACCATATCAATTATTTTGATCCCTTTTTCCTTGTCTGCGCGATACCGCGGATTCTCCATTTCATAGGCAAAGCAACCTTATTCCGGAATCCTATCGTAGGTTGGGTTCTCAAAAAGTTAGGGGCGTTCCCCGTCAGCCGCGATGGTGAGGGAGATATCAGCGCTATTCGTCGTTGTATGGCCATCCTGAAAGAGAATAATACCTTGGCTATTTTTCCCGAAGGAACTCGTTCAGCCACAGGTGAAATGAACCAAGCGTTGGACGGGGTCGGGCTTATCGCCGAACGTTCCCGGGCACCCATCGTCCCTGTCCGTATTATCAAATTGAAAAAAGGGAAATGGGGACGCCATAAAACCCGGATTCATATCGGCCCGCCGCTGCTTCTGCACGAGCTGACGGAGCTTCCCGACGATAAACGCCTTCGCCGCAAGGCCATCGCCATAACTGTCATGGAAAAGATCGCTGCCCTCTAATTCGGGATTCGGGAATACCGAACAACAAAACTCTTATTGAGAAGGAATTTTATGACTGTTAGCGAAATAGAATATAGTTTGGGTATTTTACAGTTTTAGCTCACTGATAATAATCTATTGGACAAAGGGGGATCCACTTTATTGAAGGTTGTGCAGGCACGCAAGGCAGGTTTTTGCTTTGGTGTCAAACGCGCTATCGAACTGGCCGAAAAAGAAAGCCTTAATGGTTCTATTTGTTCTTGGGGTCCGCTCATCCACAACATGCAAGTGGTCAAATCCCTGGAAGCAAAGGGTGTTACTGTGGTTAACTCCTTGGACAAAGTCGAACCGGGTAAGAAACTGGTTATCCGTTCTCACGGGGCGCCGCCTCAGGTTTTTACCGAGAGCGATAGCCTTGGGATTGAGATCGTTGACGCGACTTGTCCCTTCGTCAAGAAAGCCCAGGAGCGTGCCTTGGAAGCTTCTAAATCTGGATATGTTATCATTGTCGGGGATCCTCATCATCCGGAAGTGCAAGGTTTGTTGGGTTGGGCAGGCGAAAACGCATTGGTGATTTCTCATTTGAATGAAGCCCGTCAACTTCTCCGTTATCCGAAGCTATCCGTCATTGCTCAGACTACCTTGTCTCGCCATCAATTTGATTCAATCACCGCAGAATTGGAGTCCCATACCGATAACCTGATCGTTTATGATACAATTTGTCTCGCGACCCACGAACGCCAAGAGGCTGCGGCAGAGTTGGCCGAAGAGTCCGATCTGATGATTGTTGTCGGTAGCCAAACAAGTTCCAATACACGCCAGCTCTCTGAAATTTGCGCTAAGAAGACAACAACATATTTGATTGATACAGCCGAAGAATTGCAGAATACCTGGTTTCATGGCTGCCGTACTGCCGGGCTCACCGCCGGCGCATCGACGCCTGACTGGATAATTGAGGAGGTCTACACAAAAATGTCAGAAGAATTCAACACACATGAGGCTGCAGCAACTGATTCCACCACTGAGCAGGAAGCTTCCACTCAGGATATCGTTTCTGCTCAGGATATCGTTTCTGCTCCCGTATCAATCCCTGATGAGCCACTTACTGGTCCAGATCCGACGAACATGGCCCCAGAAGAAAACGTGGCTGAGGAAGGTGCTGACGAAAGTGCGGCTGAAGAAAACGTGGTTGATGAGGATTTCTCTGACACCATGGAAGGGTATGCCGGTTCCCTGCCTAAACTCTACAAAGGAGCTCTTGTTTCCGGCCCGGTCGTCCAAATCTCCAGTGATGAGGTTTTTATCGATATATCCTGGAAATCCGAAGGCGTTATTCCATTAGCGGAACTAGCTTTTACCAAAGTCTCGCGGTCTGACGATGTTGTCAAAATTGGTGACATCGTTTCCGCTGTCGTCATTCGAGTCGAAAATGAAGAAGGTCATCCCATTTTATCCAGACGCAGAGCCGCTGAGATTGAAGCTCGTGAGCATCTGGCGAAAGCTTTTGCAAGCAAAGAAGAGATCCGCGCCAAAGTCATGGAATGTGTCAAAGGCGGTCTCCTTGTTGACTTAGGTATGCGCGGCTTTGTCCCCGCTTCACAGATTCAGCCCGGTTTTGTTGAAGATTTATCTGTGTTCATAGGGCAGGATCTGCGCTTAAGAATTTTGGAATATGATGAAACCAAGAAAAAACTGGTTTTATCGCAGAAAGTTATTCTGAATGAAGAAATGGACCAAAAACGTACTCAAGTGCTGGCCGGTCTCAATGTTGGGGATATCGTCGAAGGCGTCGTCCAACGCCTGACCAAATTCGGTGCTTTTGTGGACATCGGCGGCATAGATGCTCTGCTGCATATATCTGATATGGCTTTTTCCAGAATCCAACATCCATCGGAAGTGGTCAGCGTCAATGACACCATCCAAGTCAAAATTCTCTCTATTGATGCCGGTGCCGGCAAAATCTCTCTTGGCTTAAAACAGTTAAAAAGCAATCCTTGGGATGATATTGCCGCGAAATATATAGTCGGTACAAATGTTGAAGGAACAGTGGTGCGGATCGCTCCTTTCGGCGCGTTTGTACAGATGGAGGACGGCATTGACGCGCTCATTCACATCTCACAACTTGCGCCTCATCGCATCCCCAAAGTCGAGGACGTGGTTAAAGTCGGTCAAACAGTCACCGCGAAAGTCATCGAATGTAAGCCCGGAGAAAAACGCATGAGTCTCAGCATCCGTGAATATCTCCTGGAACAGAATCCCGCTTTGCTCGAACCCCAGGAAACCCCGGAGCCCCAGGAAACCCCGGAACCCATGGCCATTGTTGAGACTTCACAGGCGGACTCTTTTGACACGGAATCTCCTGCGCTTCCGGAAGCTGAGCCGGACCAGGCCCCAGACATCACTGTTTCTGAGACAGTTGATGTCGAAGAACCTGTCTTGGACTGAAGTCCCTAAGGCGGTCTTCGACCGCAAGTATCCAGTATTCAGTATTCAGGATTCAGGATTCAGGATTCAGAATAGATAAAGCGAGATGACTTCTTGCCAAGCAAGGAGTCATTTCGATTCCGGTCCATAACGAATAGGAAGTGTGAAAATATGCCCAAGGAGCCTACGAAACCGATGGATAAACCGCAAAGACCCGACCTTCCGCTGGCGGCTTCCGCGTTGATCATTTTAGCCTTTGGATTGGTCATGGTTCTCAGTGCCGGCGCAAGGTTTTCCTATCAGCACCATGACAATCCGTATAATTTTTTCACTCTTCAGCTCCTGTGGGCCGCAGTCGGTTTTATAGGCGTTTTTATTGCGATGTATGTTCCTCTCGACAAATGGCGCCGCCTGAGCGGTACGGCTCTGGTCACGGTGGCTGTCCTCCTCGTGCTGGTTAGTTTCACCAAGCTTGGCATCAATAGCGAAACCCAGGATGTGGCCCGTTGGTTAGTCATTGGGAGATTTAGCTTTCAGCCCTCTGAGTTGGCCAAACCCATCGTTATCCTTTTTCTCGCTCACTATTTTGATCGATTCCCTGTCGGCAAATTTCGAGACGCTTTAGGCCCATGCTTGTTTGCCTTCCTTGTTATCCTCCTTATTATGAAGGAAGACCTCGGCACCGCCTTCATCATGTTTGCCGCCGCAATGGCTATGTTGCTCCAAACAGGCTTCCCTTTGCGGTATTTCATTATAGGCGTTCCTACAGCTGTATCGTTGGCATCCCTTTATGTGTACATGACCCCCAAAAAAAGTGAAAGAATCGCCGGCTGGCTTGATCCTTGGAACAATATTCACTCATCAGGCAACCAAACGGCCTGGTCAAAATTTTCTCTGGCAACAGGCGGCCTTTTTGGTCTTGGTGTCGGCCAAAACCAGACCTCAGTCTCGTTGCCGGAAAAGTACAACGATATGATATTCTCTGTAATCGGGCAGGAATTTGGTTTCTTTGGAGCCCTTATTTTTTTGCTGGTTCTGGCTTTCTTCATTATGCGCTGTTTTGAAGTCTCCGCTCGTTGTCCGAACCATTTTGGCCGCCTGCTTGGTTTTGGCTTGACCTGCTTGATTGCCCTTCAGTGTGTTGTTAATATCTGTTCGGCATTGGGGATCTTTCCGATAACAGGCATCACATTACCGCTTGTGTCCTATGGCGGAACCTCCCTTGTGGTCACGATGTTTGAAATTGGTATTTTGCTGAATATTTCCCGGTTTGCGTCTTCACATAAAACAGTAATGGAACGATTGAAATCCGTTTTCATAGCGCTCAATGCTAGAACGTCTTCTCGGGGCGTTAAGTGATATGGGACCCATAAACGAAGAATGTTTGCGGGCAGTAAAGGGGCGAAATATAATACCTAATCCAGATCAAACTTCGCGGGACATACAAGGCCTACTTGTCGCTGCTGTCGACCCCTCCGGCATCGCTGCCGAACTTGGGATCGAACCTGGTGACCGAGTTCTATCCATTGACGAACATATTATTACTGATATCTTGGATTATCAATATGCGATCGGCGAGGCTTGTTTTACTCTTGTTGTTTCTAAAGCCGGCGGCGATGAGCTCTGGGAATTTGATGTCGAGAGAGATCCGGAAGAGACTCTTGGCATATCTTTTGCTGAGATGGCAACAGATGGCCTGAAAACATGCCGGAACAACTGTGTCTTTTGCTTTGTTCGTCAAATGCCGCCTGGTCTCAGAGCTTCTCTGTATGAATTTGACGATGACTACCGCCTGTCGGCGAGCCTTGGGAACTACATTACGCTAACCAACATGAGTGAGCAAGAGTTTGACCGCATTATTGATCTGCGGGTGAGCCCTCTCTATATTTCGGTACATTCTTGGGATACACAAATCCGTGCGCGAATGATGGGGAACCCCCATGCGATTAATCTGCCCGAAAACTTGCGCCGATTAGCCCGTGCGGGGATCGTGATGCATACGCAAATCGTTTTGGTTCCCGGCTATAACGACAAGGTCGTTCTGCGCCACACGGTGGAACAACTGGGGAAACTTTACCCACAGGTCCAATCCATTGGGGTTGTTCCGGTGGGGTTGACACGTTTCCGTTTCGATCTGGAACCCTTGCGGGTCTTGACGCCACAGGAATGCTCGAGTATTCTGGTAACAGGAAAGGCGTGGCAACAGGATTTCCGACGCCGCTATGAAAAGAATCTGGTGTATTTTGCCGATGAATTCTATCTGGCCTGCGGCAACGATATCCCTCCTCCTGAAGAATATGACGGTTTTGACCAGTTGGAGAACGGCATCGGTCTGCTAAGTTCTTTTGAGAACGAATTAGCAGATCTGCTGACAAACTGCCGCAAACCCATGACGCTGAAACCTATCCATGTGGTGACAGGACTTATTGCCGAACCATTTCTGAATCAATCCCTTAATCTGGTCCAGAGATACAGTTCCCTTTGCCAAACACCGATTCCTCCGGTCCGGATCCACGGAATCCGCAATGATTTTTTCGGTTCACGGATCACGGTCGCCGGTTTGGTCACCGCCACAGACATCGCGGCACAGATGGGGGATTTGGGAGGAGAAGCGTTCATGATACCCCGTGTTATGCTCAGAGCCGGAACACAAGAATTCCTGGACGGCCATACCGTTGCTTGGCTCGAAAAACGCCTGAACGGTCCTGCCAGAATTGTCAACAATACCGCCGAAGGATTCCTGCACGGAATCCTCGATCAACCGGGAGGACTCAATGACTAAATCTCTTGTAGCCATCGTAGGCAGACCCAATGTAGGCAAATCCACCCTATTCAACAGAATCGTTGGCAGCAGAATCGCCATCGTTGAAGACACCCCGGGCATCACACGAGACCGCCTATATTTTGACGCCGAATGGGGCCGAAAACGGTTTACGCTGATTGACACAGGCGGCATTGAGCTCAAAGATCGCTCGTTAACTTTGTCAGAAATGATGAAACAGCAGGTTGATGTTGCTATCGAAGAAGCGGATGTTGTGATCTTTGTTGTCGACGGCAAAACCGGTCCCACCGCCGAAGATGAACTTATTGCCAAATCCTTGCGTCAAGCTAAGAAAACTGTCTTATTAGTTGTCAATAAGGTGGAGAACTTCCAAGGATTTGCGGCTCAAAGTTACGAATATTACGCCTTAGGGCTGGGTGATCCTATCGGTGTTTCTGCCGCCCACGGCCTCAACACCGGCGATTTGCTGGACGCGGTCGTTGAAGCTCTGCCTCCTGACAACGAAGAGGATTACGACCCTGAAACCGTTAAGGTCGCCGTGATCGGGCGACCGAATGTGGGCAAATCCTCCCTGGTGAACAAACTGTTGGGAGAAAAACGCGTGCTTGTCAGCGATATCCCCGGCACCACCCGAGACGCCATTGATACGCCTTTTGTTTACGACGACAAAAACTATATCCTCATCGACACGGCCGGTATCCGGCGCAAGAAAAGAATCGTCGACCTGGCCGAAAACTACAGCGTGGTTCGCTCTTTCCGGGCCATCGACCGCAGTGACGTGGTCCTTATGATGCTGGACGCCGTCGAAGGGATCACCGATCAGGACAAACGTATTGCCGGTTACGCTCACGAAGAAGGGAAAGGCATAATTCTTGTTATCAACAAATGGGATCTCATTGTGAAAGACCACAAAACCCTTGACGCCTACGAAAAAACCGTCCGGAACGAAATGGGGTTTCTGGCCTACGCCCCGACCCAATTCATTTCCGCCGAAACAGGTCAACGGGTTAACAAAATCATGGATCTGGTGGATTTTGTCGCGGAACAAAACTGCCGCCGGATCACAACCGCTCTATTAAACGAGCAGCTTCGTGAATGGCTGCACATGAACCCCCCGCCCACAGATAAGGGCAAACCTCTCCACATCCTTTACGCGACCCAACTAGGTGTCAAACCGCCGACTTTCATCTTTTTTGTCAACGATCCGGAAATGGTTCACTTCTCTTACAAGCGATACCTCATCAACCAACTGCGTCAGACATTTGGATTCGAAGGATCCCCGATCCGCCTTGTTATCAGAAAAAGGAGCGGTTCTCCAAATTGACAAATACCTTGTTTTAGGGTAATTTGATGTGGCAGAGCATGAGCGGCAAAGTAAATCAAAGAAGGTGTTATAATGATCCGTCTACTCCTTGTATTCCCTTTTTTGCTCGCAGGATTGTTAGGCAGCATTCCCAGCGCGTTTCTGGTCGGCAAATGCCGAGGCATTGATATTCGCAACTACGGAAGCGGGAATATGGGAGCAACCAATACAATGCGCGTATTGGGCCGAAGATGGGGGTTCTTTGTCTTGGGGATCGATGTCCTGAAAGGGTTCCTGGCCTGTTATCTTGTCTGGCGTCTTTTGGGCCCTTGGGGCGCGTTTTTCGGCGGTGTCATTGCCTTTGTCGCCCATTCCTGGAATCCCTGGTTCAGATTCAAACCCGTCGGCAAAGGCGTCGCCTGCGCCTTGGGGTCGGCTTTGTTCATGGTTCCGATCCCGATGCTCATCGCCCTGATAGCATTTCTGGTGACCGTAATTATATCGCGCTATGTTTCTCTGGCTTCTCTGAATTCGGCGTTTACCGTTCTTATTCTGATTTTCATTTTCGATACCCCTTTGGCATACAGAGTTTTCGCTGTGATTGCCGTGGGTTTTCTCGTGCTAAGGCATAAAGATAACCTGAAAAGAATCCGTGCCGGCACCGAACCCCGACTCCGGTGGGGTGAGAAGGAAATTAACAATTAAGGAGGGATTGAGTTTTGAAAAAGGTGGCTGTTTGGGGCAGCGGCAGTTGGGGTACCGCTATCGCCTACACTTTAGCCTTCGCGGGCAATACCGTCGATTTGTCGGGACGCAAGGAAGACGCGGAAATCATCCGCTGTATCGCACGCGATAAAGAGAACACCCGGTTCTTGCCGGGAGTTATATTGCCGGATTCTGTCCAGCCGGTTACTGAGCTGAGTGAAACCGCGTACGATTTTCTTTTCCTGGCTGTGCCTTCTCACGCCGTGCGGGACTCGGCCCGCCATGTGAAACCGTATGTTTCGGAGAAAACCATCGTCGTCAATTTGGCGAAGGGGCTGGAGGACGGCAGCTGTTTGCGTCTGTCGGAAGTCATTGAGCAGGTTCTGCCTTCCTGCCGGGTTGTCGTTCTCTCGGGACCCAGCCATGCCGAGGAAGTAGGCAGGGAAGTCTCCACCGCTGTTGTTGCCGCTTCTGAAGACGAAAACGCGGCGGCAGCGGTTCAACAGCTCATTATGACACCTTTTTTCCGCGTCTATGTGAATTCGGATATCGTCGGCGTCGAGTTGGGCGGGGCTCTGAAAAACATTATCGCGCTCTGTTCCGGGGCCTTGGAAAGCCGGCAGACGTCTCGGGATAACACCAAAGCGGCGCTGATTACCCGCGGGTTGACAGAAATCACGCGTTTGGGGGTCGCTTTGGGGGCCCAGGAAATCACCTTTTCCGGGTTGGCCGGGCTGGGGGATCTTGTTGTAACTTGCACGAGTTCTCACAGCCGCAATCTGCGTGCCGGGAGAGCATTGGCTGCAGGCAAACCCCTTGAGCAGGTTCTGGAGGAAATTGGTATGGTCGTTGAGGGCGTCCGGGCCACCCGGACCGCTTACGAGATCAGCCGCCGTCTGAACATCTCAATGCCCATTACCGAGAAAGCTTATCAGGTTCTCTTCGAGAACGCCCCGGTGGAAAGCGTTATTCAGGAGTTGATGGCGCGCAGCAAGAAACAAGAACATGAGGATCTGGGAGCGATACAAGAGTCGTAGTTCGAAGTTCGAAGTTCGGTGGTAGGAATGATGTTTTTTAGCAGGAAAGGATCCCCGGGTAAACGTATTCCCATGAGGTCGGTGAAAAACGCCGACACCCTGTCAGCTTGCGTTGAGATTCTTCAGGGTTATGGGTATATGGACGTGTTTGGATCGATTATCGTCCAAATTATTGAACAAGTTGAGCGGTTTCAGAAAAAACGCGCCTCGATTGACCGCATTCTTCGAGAGAAGTTCTCTGTCGAGGAGCTTAGCTACCGAAAGTTTGACGGTGTTCTCTTAGACGTTGAGAAAGTCGTCTACTTAAATCTCCGCAGCATTGTTAACAGAATCGCGGTATTCGATTATGAGGAATTCAAACAGCTTGACAACTTGGAATGGAACGATCATGATCTGGCGGCAGAAAAAATGGGGATCTACGGTTCGTACATCAGTTTTGTTCAAGAGGCATCCCGCGATAATGAAGAAATTGTGCTGAAACTTGACCGCCTGTTGTTGGAAGTTACCCACTATAACAGTTTACATGACGGCAATATTCTGGATATGCCCGCCATCGCGGAGCTGGATCAATTGATTCGGAACGCGAAACGCTATCGATGAACACAGATAGGTTCTCATAGGACGCAAACAATATCAGCCGCAATGAAACGGCTTTTTACGGAGTTAATATGGCATTTTTAGAAGATTATTCTTTTGTTTATCCTTGGAGGGATTACCAGACCAAGATCCTAAAGGATCTGGAAACTCATATGCAGGATAACAAGATTCATTTGGTGGCGGCACCCGGTGCGGGCAAAACTGTTTTAGGTCTGGAAATCGTGCGCAGGCTTAATCAAAACGTATTGATCCTTGCCCCTACCATCACCATCAAGAATCAATGGGTGGAGAGGTTTGTGAACCTCTTTGTTTCGAGCGAACCCGAACCGGGTTTTATCAGTACCGATATCTACAATCTGGACCGATTTAATGTGGCTACATATCAGGCGCTGTATTACGCTCATCACCGTCGGCGGATCTATGAGGGGTTCCTTGGCGAAGAAGAAAACGATCAAGCCCCTCGCCCGGAACATTTCGATTACGATTTGATCGGCAGGCTAAAAGACCTTGACATCAGGGTCATCGTACTTGATGAGGCTCATCATCTTCGTGCGGCATGGTGGAAGAGCTTAACGGATGTCCTCAAAATCCTTGACGGGGTTACGACAGTCGCGTTAACCGCGACACCGCCTTATGATGCCGAAAGAAGAGAATGGGACAAATACATGGAAATCTGCGGTCCCATTGACAGTGAGATCACGGTTCCTGAACTTGTCGCAACAGGGGATTTGTGCGCTCATCAGGATTTCGTGATATTTAACGCTTTGTCCCCGGAAGAGGAAACCCGGGTCAGCCTCATCGCCAAAGCTTTGGCTGAGTTTGTCGCTGATTTGGAATCTGATCAACCTCTCATTAGGGCTATCGCGTGCAAACCTGAGTTCACAGATTATGCCGCTCACGAAGACGTCATCCTGAGCAATCCCCAGTACTACAGCAGTCTGCTGGTGTATCTGAACAACGTCGGTCTCGTCCCAAATAACAAAGAGCTGTGGGAAGCGGCAAGAGCTTTGGGCGGCGGCGCGCCTGTCCCTGCTGTTACCGTAACTTGGCTGGAAATTATGCTCCGGGGACTCCTGTATGACGACAAAGCCTTTATAGCCGCCAATAAGGAGATTGTCAGAGGTCTTCGTAGCCGACTCATTAAAATCGGCGGTATCGTAAAAGGCAACATATCTTTAGAGGCCAATGATGAAATCAAACGCATTATGGCCGGCAGTATTGGCAAAATGAATAGCATTGCTGATATTGTGCTCAACGAACATGGCGCGTTAGGGCAGGATCTGAGTATGGTCATATTGACGGATTATGTCCGTGGTGATGCTTTGAAAACCGGGCAGCCCAAGACATCTGATATAGGTGCCATCCCCATTTTCTTACGCCTTCTTCATGACATAGGCGTTACACCGCACGCGGATTCTACTGTGACCGGAAAAATCCCTAATATTGCTGTCCTTTCTGGCAAACTCAAAATCGTGCCCAAAACCCTTATTCCCCATATCCAAGATAGAATCGCGACCCTCAGCCAGGACAGGGCGTCAATCCCTTGCTCCTTTCACGATGTTGGCATCGAAGGGTATGTCGCCATGAAAACAAACAGCAAATATGAAAACGCCATGGTGGGCTTAGTCACCGATTTGATGAATGAGAAAAGAATCCAAATCATCATTGGCACTGTGGCGCTTCTGGGGGAAGGTTGGGATTGCCAAGCCATCAACAGCCTTATCCTGGCCAGCTATGTTGGCTCCTTTATGCTATCCAATCAAATGCGCGGCCGGGCTATCCGTAGCAATGACGCGAAGGACAAAGTATCAAATGTCTGGCATTTGGCCAGCTTGACCAAAGATGACTTTGAGAATTTCAGCGACTATACCCTCCTGGAACGCCGTTTCAAGAGTTTCTTGGGAATTGCCTACAACGCCGACGAGATCCTAAACGGCATTGACCGCTTGGATGTGCTGCAAAACAGAAACCTGCTCTCGGAGTATGAAGCGATCAACAAGCAGATGTACAGACTTTCCCGAACAAGACGTCACACGAAGAACCGGTGGTCAGAGATCTTGTCCTTGTTCGGTGGTGAAAGTATTCAAATCGCTCATACCCTCAAATCAGACATGAAGCGGGAAATGCGATTCAAACCTGTTATCGTTTCCGAAAGGAACAGAACTCTTGGGGTTGGTCTTGCCGCCTGTACGGGATGGGTTCTGTCGGCGGTCATCTTAACGGGGCTACCAACCCTAACTCAATCAATCGGATCTACAATCTTGCTAATACTCTTGGGCACGGGGCTTTTGTCAGCAAAGTTCTTCAGAAATCTTGTCCAAACGATCAGGCACATCAGCCCCGCAAAAAACATCAGCACCATAAGCGGGGTTGTTTTGGCGGCACTGCGGAAACAGGGGATCATCACCAGCAAAACCGCCGTCAAATCTGTTAACAAAACAACTTTGGCAGGGAGCGTTACTTATGAAACATCACTTCATCAATCAACAGCCTATGAAAATAGCATCTTCATTCAATGTATTCGTGAAATCTTTGAGCGGGTGGACAATCCACGCTATCTGATTGCTTTGGAAAACAAAAAGGGAACATCCGGGGTATATTTTTGCGTACCGTCGGTATTTTCTGATAGCAAAGCCAAAGCCGAAATGTTCTTTGCGCTTTGGCAAGAGGGCGGGGTACTGGGAAAAAGTACCTGCCGACTTGTCTATACCAGATCGGCAGAAGGGCGGAAAATCTTATTACGAGCTCGTAAAGGCAGTTTTGATTATTCGAATAGATTCTCGGAGCAGCAGAAACCAGTGCTGCAGAAATCAGTTAGAAACAGGCGCTGGCTGTAAACACGCTGTCTTCTGCCGTCAGGAACTTAAAGGCTGCTCATTTCACGTGCCAAAGCCATCTTTGACTCGGGCATGAGACTGCCTTCCGTCTCCGCCATCTGCGCTTGGATCGACTGATACAAGCGGTAGCCGCCGCTTAGATTATAGACATCGAATCCGCGCTGTTCCAGAATTCTGGCCCCGATATATCCCCGCAATCCCACTTGGCAGGTTACATAGATTATCTTGGTTTTATCAAGCTCCGACAAACGTCCCCGGAGTTCATCCAGAGGAATGTTGATGAATCCTTCTATGTGGCCGTTTCTGTATTCAAAGGGTGTCCGAATATCAAGAAGAATCACGCTGCCGTCCCGGGGCAAGGTGTCAACATCATGCCAATGGAAGTTTTTCAGGGTTCCGGTCAGCAGATTTTCGATAACATATCCTGCCATGTTAACAGGATCTTTGGCTGAAGAATAGGGCGGCGCGTAGCACAGTTCCAAACCGGTCAGATCTGCGGCTGTCATGCCGGCACGAATAGCCGTGGCCAAAACATCGCAACGTTTATCAACACCCTCAAACCCGACAATCTGTCCTCCCAGAATCTTGCCGCTGTCTTTTTCATACACGATTTTAACCGACATGCTCGAAGCTCCCGGATAGTACCCGGCGTGACTGGCAGAGTAGGTGTATGATTTATCATAATTGAGACCCAGACGTCGGGCTGTCTTTTCGTTAATACCTGTGGAAGCGGCAGTCATGTCGAACACCTTGAGTATGGCAGACCCTTGGGTCCCTTTGTATTGGCTCAACCGTCCGCAGATGTTGTCCGCCGCAATACGGCCCTGTTTGTTGGCCGGTCCGGCCAAGGGGATCAGGCTCTTTTGTCCTGTCACAAAATCGGCGACTTCCACCGCGTCACCCACAGCATAGATGTTTTCGTCTGAAGTCCGCATATATTGATCCACGAGAATCCCACCACGTTGATTCACATCGAGTCCGGCGTCTTTGGCCAAACTGCTTTCCGGCCTGACCCCCACAGCAGTAATCAACATATCGGTACGAAGAAGCCTCTGCCCCTGATTCATCCGATCGCTGCCAAGCCGCAGAACGAGACTTCTTTCTTCTGCTGTGACGTTTTGCACAACTTCTGATAGCATGAGTTTGACGCCTTTTTGCATCATGTGCAGATGGAGGTCGCAAGCCATATCATAATCCAGCGGCGCGATAACCTGATCGGCCATTTCCACAATTGTGACATCAAGGCCTGCCTCGCATAGGTTTTCCGCCATTTCCACGCCGATATACCCTCCGCCGACAACGACGGCGCTCTGGGGCTTCTCCGCGGTAATGAACTGTTTGATCTTAAAGGTATCAGACATATTTCTCAAAGTGAAAACCCGCTCCGATTCGATGGGAAAAGGCACAAACGGTTCCGCACCCGGTGAAAGAATCAGTTTATCGTAGCGCTCAACATAGAATGCCCCTGTGCTAAGATTTCTAACGGTAACGTTTTTAGCGTCCTTGTCGATGACCGTCACTTCACTGTGTATCCTGACATCTACATTAAACCGGGCGTTAAATCTCTCCGGCGTTTGCAGCAGGAGAGCCTCTTTGTCTCTGATCGCGCCACCAATGTAATAAGGCAACCCGCAGTTGGCAAAAGAAATATAGCCGCCTCGTTCGAACAGGATTATTTCCGCATTCTCGTCCAGTCTGCGCAGTCTGGCCGCTGCGGAAGCCCCGCCTGCGACACCGCCGATAATAAGTATTTTCATATCAATTCTCCTTTCCGATCTTCATGATTATCATACCACGCTTGGCGCTGCATTCACAATACATTCTTTGAAAAAAACTTCAATCCTTAAATGCTGTACTAGCGCAAGGCTACGGGGGGCGATCTGGCCGTGGCCTGCCCCGCAACGCCTTTGCGGAGGGCTTGATGCGGATCTAAGCGAACAGAGCGATAGCAAACTCAACTGTCTGAGCGCAACGCAGTGAAGCGAGTTTTGAGTTTGCCGCGGCGGAGCATAGAGCCGCACAAGACCGGAGAACGGCTTGCGGGGCAGGCCACGGCCAGACCGCCCCCCGTAGCCTTGCGCGGCCCCTGACCAACTTGACAATCCCAGGCTACTTCTATAGCATATAAGGCGGGCTTCGCCCGCAAGTTTCAGCATTCAGTTTCAGTCTTAAGAACATTTATTAAGGAGACCTTACTATGTCGCAACCTGTTATAACACCACGCGCCCCCGCTGCCATCGGCCCTTATTCCCAAGGAATCAATACCGGAAATCTATTATTTACCTCCGGGCAAATTCCTCTGGATCCCAACGACGGCAAACTCTATTCTGATATTAAACAAGCCACCAAACGCGTGTTGGAAAACATTATCGCTATCCTAGAAGAAGCCGGATCCGGGTTAGATCAAGTCGTCAAAACCACGGTCTACTTGAAAGATATGGCTGACTTCCAAGCCATGAACGAAATCTATGCGACCTTTTTCCATGATCCTTGCCCGGCAAGATCTTGCGTTCAGGTGGCCAAGCTGCCTTTGGACGCCATCATTGAGATTGAGGCCATCGCTCTGATACCATAATCTCATGAACGGCGTAACACATTCAACCTAAAGAAGGTGATTCCATGAGCGAACCTGGTTCTCATTTTCTAAGAACCATAATCGCCAATGATCTGAAAGAGGGACGCCATGACGGCCGCGTCCAAACGCGTTTTCCGCCGGAACCTAACGGCTATCTGCATATCGGACACGCGAAATCTATCTGCCTTAATTTTGGTTTGGCACAGGAGTTCGGCGGTTTGTGCAATTTGCGTTTTGATGATACCAATCCCGCAAAAGAAGATGTTGAGTATGTTGACGCAATCAAAGAAGATGTACGTTGGCTCGGCTTTTCTTGGGGGGATCGGGAGTATTATGCTTCAGATTATTTCGAAAACCTCTATCGTTTGGCCCTGAATCTGATTGAATCCGGAAATGCCTATGTCTGTGACCTGACTGCCGACGAAATCCGCAGCACTCGTGGCACGTTGACTTCCCCCGGTCAGGAAAGCCCGTTCCGCAACCGTTCCGTTCGCGAGAATCTTGATTTGTTCACACGTATGCGTGCCGGAGAGTTCGCCGCCGGCAGCAAAGTATTGCGCGCCAAAATTGATATGAGTTCCCCGAATCTCAATATGCGGGATCCTGTGCTGTACAGGGTATTGTTCGCGCCGCATCACCGCACCGGTGACTCCTGGTGTCTGTATCCGATGTATGATTTTGCTCATCCGCTGTCCGACGCGCTGGAAAGCATCACCCATTCCGTTTGTACGCTGGAATTCGAAGATCACCGACCACTTTATGATTGGCTTGTGGAGCGGCTTTTTCCTGAGAACCTGCGTCCCCGGCAATACGAGTTTGCCCGATTGGATATGACACACACGGTTATGAGCAAACGAAAGCTGCGCGAGTTGGTTGAAAACAATGTGGTGT
This sequence comes from Peptococcaceae bacterium, assembly GCA_009778595.1. Taxonomy (GTDB): domain Bacteria; phylum Bacillota; class Desulfitobacteriia; order Desulfitobacteriales; family Syntrophobotulaceae; genus WRJI01. Next base: position 16,757 of record WRJI01000040.1, read on the forward strand.
CCGGATGGGATGACCCGCGCATGCCAACGATTTCCGGATTGCGTCGGCGGGGGTATTCGGCTTCGGCTATTCGGACCTTCTGTGAAAATATTGGGGTGGCGCGTGCCAACAGCCTTGTTGATGTCGCCATGCTGGAAAATTGCGCCCGGGAAGAACTGAATCTGGCTGCCAAACGTGTTATGGCTGTACTGGAACCCCTTAAACTTGTTATCACCAATTATCCTCCGGATCAATATGAAAAACTGATTGCAGACAATAACCCCGAAGATCCGTCGATGGGTACGCGGGAGATTGATTTTGGCCGTGAACTCTATATCGAGCAGACTGATTTTATGGAGGATCCGCCTAACAAGTTTTTCCGCCTGAAACCAGGTGGGGAAGTGCGGCTCAAACACGCTTATATCATTCGTTGCGACCATGTCGTCAAAGACGCTGATGGCGTCGTCATTGAAGTTCATTGCTCATACGATCCTGACAGCAAAACCGGGGGCGCCACCAGCGGCCGCAAAGTAAAGGGAACCCTGCACTGGGTTGCCTGCAACCATGCTTTGCCGGCTGAGATTCGTCTCTATGACTACCTATACTCGGAAACTCAGGATGTCGATACCGCGACTTCGGGTTTGTTAACAGCGAATCTGACGGATTATAATCCTACTTCTTTGATTTGCCATCAGGGGTGGGTTGAACAAAGCCTTCTTGATGCCACCCCAGAGGATCGATTCCAGTTCCTGCGGCAGGGTTATTTCTGTCTTGATTCCCAAGCCTCCGCGCTTGCGGGAAGCTTGGACACGGGTGGATCCCTGGTGTTCAACCGCATTGTCGGCTTGCGGGACAGCTATCGGAAGCAGGGGAATCGATAGCGCTACTTGCGGGCAACGCCCGCGCAAGGTAAACCCAAAGAGGACGCCCACTTTCGGGCGTCCTCTTTAGTAATAAACTAGACTACTGATCCATGCTCAGCTACATTGATTCACATCAACGACGCTGATCATCTTCAACCGTAGTTAGATTTTCTGTCCGTTTTTCAGGCTTTCTTCGGCAAAGCGAACTAAACGTTTTGTCATTTCGCCACCAACTGATCCGTTTTCACGGGAAGTGATATCCGGACCAAGTTTGGCATGCAATTCGTTAGCCACTTCATACTTGAGTTGATCCAAAGCGCCTGTGCTGCCAGGAGCCGCACTTTGACGTGTGTTAGCCATGTCGTTTCCCTCCTTTTACGGCATAATTATCGTAACAATCATATTATCTGTGTTGTTCTTAAAAATACTCAGGTAAATGTTGATAAGTGTGAAAGAATCTGTTATGGAAAATGTTGCACAACGTGTTCAATTGTCGTGTGGGCATCATGGTGTATAATGAGTAACATAGCCGGGTTTTGTTTGCCGGCACCAAAATTGTTTCGTAGAAAGGTGGTACAACAAGTATGTCAGAGCCATCGCAGGAGAGCCTGGGAAAGACTCAGGGACCTGAAGACTCTTCGAATGAGTTCCCTCAACTTTCGCGCCAAGACTTCGTCTTGAGCCTGGCGTTTACGACGCTGTTGATTGTCGCCGCCTCCTGCGTGATTTTGCTGTTAACGCGCGTCAATATCCTGAATCATGTGCTGATGCTGGTGACCCCCTTGCCTTCGGCGCCTCTTGATTTTGTTCTGATTGTTTTTTTGCCGGCGACTATGATAACCTTGGAATGGTTGCTTTTTCGTTTTGTCCCACGCCATTATTGGTTTGAGCCTGTTAACGACCAATTGGCACAACGATTCAACACCGGCGAGCTTGCACTTTTTTTTGCGGTAGGTGCCGTCAGTGAAGAATTGCTTTTTCGGGGTGTCCTCCAAAACCTCTTCGGATTCTGGATTGCGACGGTTTTTTTTGTGGTCATTCATGTCCGTTACTTGAAACGACCTGTTCTCCTCGCTACCATCCTTATCTTAGCCTGTGGACTGGGCGGCGCTTACCTTCTTTGCGGCAAACTTTGGGTTACGATTCTATGCCATTTTCTGTTAAATATCGGCGCTATCCTCATGCTGAAAAAACGCGTTTGACCGGGTAAAATTTAGGATTTGATCAAATCAGGTCGATATGATAAGATGATCCAATGGATTGCAAGTTGTTACAGGTGTTGATCCACAATACAAGCCCTAGCCATGGGCCCCACGTGAGCTTCTTGGACGCGTGGATACTTGAAAGAGGAGAGATCAGTCGTGCCCGGACCATTACCTTTTGATTTAGACACTCTTAAAAAAATTGCCCAAACCTATCCGACGCCCTTTTACATTTATGACGAGCAAGCCATACGCGCCAATGTTCGTCGGTTTTTGAAATCTTTTGATTGGCTGCCTTTCAAACAATACTTCGCTGTTAAGGCTACGCCAAACCCCTACATTGTCAAGCTGCTGGCGGAAGAAGGTCTCGGCGCCGATTGCAGCACGTTGGCGGAGCTTGTTCTGGCCGAAAAAGTGGGGCTCAAAGGCCATGATATCATGTTTTCGTCAAATAACACACCTGCCGAAGATTACATCAAAGCTCGTGAACTGGGGGCCTTCATCAATTTGGATGATATTAGCCAGCTCGATTATCTTGAAGATGTGGCGGGGTTGCCTGAATGCATCAGTTTCCGCTACAATCCGGGCTCAGGTTTCATAGAAGGTAACGCCATCATTGGCAAACCGGAGGAAGCAAAATGGGGATTAACAAGAGAACAGATGTTTCAGGCTTACGCTTTGGCTCAGCAAAAAGGCATACGCCGATTTGGGTTACACACCATGGTCGTCTCTAATGAAACCGATGTTCATAACATCATCAAAACCGCGTTGGTTATGTTTGAATTGGCCTCTGAACTTCACCGTAAGCTGTCTATTCGTTTGGAGTATATTAATCTGGGAGGCGGCGTTGGCATCCCATACCACCCCGATGAACATCCCGTGGACTTGGAGGTGTGGGGCCGGTCTGTCCGCAAGCTTTATGAGGAGATCATCATCCCCGCCGGAATCAACAACGGGAGCCAACCCGTCGCGTTGGCCACCGAGTGCGGCCGATTGATCACCGGTCCTTACGGATATCTCGTTTGCCTTGTGTTACACAAAAAAGCCATTTACAAAAACTACGTAGGTCTGGACGCCTCCATGGCCGACCTCATGCGTCCCGGTATGTATGGTGCCTACCATCATATAACGGTGCCGGGTAAAGAAACCGCGCCGCATGATTGCTGCTATGATGTCACAGGGGGACTCTGCGAAAACAACGACAAATTTGCCATCGACCGTATGTTGCCTCACATAGACTGCGGTGATTATGTTGTCATTCATGACGCGGGAGCCCACGGGCGAGCTATGGGGTTCAACTATAACGGCAAATTGCGCACGAAAGAATTGCTGTTGAAACCGGACGGCAGTATCCAAATGATCAGAAGAGCCGAAACCCTTGACGATCTCTTTGCAACACTGGATTTTGAGAATCTGTAGGACAAGAAACGGCATGACCCTTTATAGCCATGCCGTTCCGTCCCCCGGGATAATCCACTCTCCTGTTTTACGTCCACCACGGGCTGTTTTAATTATTCATGTTTGCAAATGTGGCAACAATCACCGACACCGTTCGCACAAGAACAGTATCCCTGCTTGTAACATTTTACACAACAGAGTCCCAGTTCCCGACAGCGCGGACAACGCCGATCAACACATTTGATCGCGCTTAGCTCCGTTCCGGCTCCTTTCTTAGCAAACCTGTTTATCAAGATATTCAGTTTCTTTAACATACTTATCCCAACCTTTTGACTATAAACTCAAGTTACCTCTTTAGAATCAGCATTCCGATTCTGATCGCTCCAAACAATGTTATAAGGGTGATCGCAGCATATAGCAGCAACCCATACCCGTGTTCGTTCTCTGATTCGAGATCAAAGCCGGTATCATGAGGGTCTTTATGAATCCCTCCATGACAACAACAACCATAATTTTTATGGCTGAAAAGCAGCCCCTTACGGCAACAGCTCATTTTTTCTTTTCTCCTTCGCGATGAATTGACCATATTTGATCTATTACCACTATATGGACAAATGGCCAAGTTTGCGCCTCTTTTTTAGGACAAATATTTTTTGTGATATCATGGCGGCGACATCTTGCTCTCCGGCTCATAGGATCCCTCCAAAATAACATTAACCACAGCTCCAAATAACATAATCTCCGCCGACCAATACAACCAAAGCATCAACAGCATGACCCCGGCCAAACTGCCATAAACAATCGAATAATTGTTTGCGTAATGCACATAGACAGAAAATCCAAGGGAGAGCACGACCCAACCAACGGAACTGAACAGCGCGCCGGGAATTAGCCTGCGCAGAGTATAGTTTGATCCTGTTACCAATTTGTTAAGCAACAAAAACACCATGACCAGAAGCACAAAACCGAAAACAAGCATGATGTTATTCCAAAACAAGTGAAACCCATGTTCTTCGCCTAAATATCCTACCAATAATTTGGCCACCGAATCACCTAAGGCTCCGGAACCAATGGATACCGTTAGGGCCGCTACAAAAACCAGATAGAAAATCAGAGCCAACAGTTTTAACTTAACAAACCCAGGTCGCGAAATCTGATAGATATTATGGAGGGGCCGCAAAAGGGCTCCGATACCTTTTGACGCAGCCCATATACTTGTCAGCGTCCCAATGGAGATAACGGCAATGTTGCGCTGGCTAACCATCTCTTGCAAGATCGCGATAAGAGTCCCCGCAAAATTCTCAGGCAAGATTTGTTCGAGCCGGGTAAAGAATTCCCCGTCATTAATAAAATGTGTCAACGACGAGAAATAGGAGAGCACATTAAGGACCGACAGCAGCAAAGGGAAAATCGCGAGAAGGGCATAATAAGTGATTTGGCCTCCGAGAGCAAAAAGATCGTGGACACGGATAATATCTAGAAAATTTGTAAAAAATATCCTTGCGCGCTTCATCAGTATCATCTTCTCATAAAAGATTGGTGAGGGTGATATACGTATCGCTGCGAATTTCTTCCAGGTAATTTTTCAGGGAAACCAGCTCCGTCAGCGCCCCTGTCCGATCCTCAAGCTCCACGAACACATGCATTCGTTCGGCGATAATCTCAATCTCATTGAGCATGCGCTGATTGATCAGCATGGTGATCCAGGAGCGTGATCCCGTAAGGGAACGTTGCACCAAGTCTGTTTTTTGCCTGGCGTCGGACCAGTCCTCAACCAAAATGCTTGCTTTGGCTTCAATTAAGGTATCCAACATGGCCGTGCAAAAAGATTCAATAGCGTATCCTGAAACCCAGGCGATACTGACAATGAAGACCAGGAGCAACAGGATAACGAAATCTGTACGCATGGCGGCCTCCTTAACAACGTAATCATTTGTAATCTTTGATGGTCACCGACAATTCAGGAAGGGAAGGGGGGAATCTGACAATTGCCGGCTACGGAGTCCTTTTGTCTTTCAGTTGAACAAAAAGGTTTTTGTCGGCATCACAGTAAGCAACGAAGACATCAGAAAATTTTTCGGTACCGAATGGACGCAGGTTTTTTATGAGCCAGTTTGTCTCCAGCCCTAGGGAACGCAGGTTTTGTCCTTGTAGCTTCCCGTCCATGATCAGGGCAATCGGCATAACACCGTCAGCCGGTTTAAGATTGAGATCCTCCGGCGTCGCCGGACGTTTCGCTGATTTTAACACCACGCTCAATTCTCCGTTGGTTTCCAGAACAGCATACTCGATGTCGCCGATGTAGAATATGTCTTTGGTTCGCAACTGTTCGAACAAGTCGCTAAGATTGTATGACTGCTGCCGCAGAGCCTGTTCAAGAATAACGCCTCTGTTGATGACAAGGGTTGGCATCCCACAGACAATGTTTCGTATTCTATGGCTCTTCATAGACAAACGGCTTGTTACTAAGCCGGCTAGACAGAGCGCGAGAAGGGGCAACAGTCCGGACATAAGAGGAACCCCGATATCCTGACTGGGAATCGTCGCCAATTCGGCAACCATTAAGACAACGACAAGCTCAAAGGGTTGCAGTTGACCGATCTGGCGTTTCCCCATGACCCGGAGAACCAGAACAATGATTATGTAAAGAATGAGGGTCCGCAAAATGCCAATAAACATATGATTCCTCCCACTGTTCCTGCAGTCCTGTCCAAATGTCAACTGTTTATTATTGGCACGATGATGACCGGCTTATTCGTAAGAAATCAAAAGGCTGTACCGTGAACAATGCGGTATTCGACGTGACGACAGACGAAATCTCCGCAGAGCTTCCCAAATACTGCCACGATGTTGTATAATGGGATATGCGGTAGTATTATGGTTGAACACGGTACAATTTCACACCTTGCTTAACAACGTATCCGTCCCAATAAAACTGCATCATTAATAAAGGGGGAACAGCAGTGTTTGATAACGACATCTTGGTTGCCGGCGCGGATCCTGGTTTTGGAGCCATTAAGTTAGACGTGGGTGATACAAAGGTTTTGTTTCCGGCTGTTATCAGTAACGGCAGTGAGCGTGTTTTTTCTACTCTGGGGCATGCCGAACAAGACGGAAGCGATCTGGACAAACAGATTGCCTCGTTGGACGTCATTGTCAGAAACAATTCATCGGGGGTGGAAAGACATTTCTTCATGGGATCCCTGGCCCAAAGTCTGAATCCCAAAGAATCTCACTATTGTTGGGATGAAGACAAATCCACCGATGAGGAGGCTATGGCTCTTTTGCTGGTTGGCATCGCCTTGGCTCAAAAGTATCCGAAAGTCAATGTCTATTTGGGCACCGGTGTGCCTGTCAAGTATTACGCGGCATTGAAGGACAAGTACGAATCAGAGCTTAAGGGTTCTTTTTCTGTGGTATTCCTGTCAGGACCTCTGAAAGGACAGAGCCGCAGCATGAACATTCTCCGTTCGCGGATTTTGCCTCAGAGCTACGGTGTCTATATCCGTGAAACCCTGACGGAAGACGGTTCCGCGATCAACGACAAACTCTTTGGTGGCTATGTTGTTGTGATTGATCCGGGGTTCCGCACCACCGATATCGCGACATTCCACGATGGTATTATGCTTGATCCGCCTAATTCTTTCAGCATGGAAAGAGGGCTCCAATGGGCTTATGCCAGCGTGGCTGAGAAACTCAAAGATATGACCAAAGAACAGGTGAACCCTATCGAAACAGACGACAAAGAATTGGATAAAATTTTTCGGGTTAACGGGGGATACTATCCCTGGAACAATGGTGCCATCAATTTGAATCCGATTCTGCGCAATCAGCTTATCCTGCTTGCCACCGATATTTCCCGGGAGGTCATGAAAACCCTGAAACCTTTAGCGGGTCGAATCCACACAGTTCTGGTTGGCGGCAAAGTGGGCGAGATGCTTTTCGAGCATATGCAATTGGATAACAAAATCCTGATCAGCGACCCTCAATTCGGTAACGCCAGCGGATTCCGTGTTATGGCCGCCAATCTTGTCAACAATCTCACGCGTAAGGTAAGTGTTGAAGCATGATTAGCTCTGGTGTTCTTGCGTTTTATCTGTCGGAAACCGAAGATCCTGAGCTCTGGCGAGCTATGGCTCAATTGACTCAGGATGAACGCACAGATTTTTTTAAGTCTGCCTTAAGTTATTTATTGATTGAGGAAGGACAGATTCCCCCTGGCGACTATACCGGAACCGGCTATGATCAGAGGACCACACAAAATCTCTTTGCCACATCCTCTCAAATGGATTCTGAGGAGCAACCATACGACGAGAGTGCCTTTCGAGTTGGTCAGGAATCTGACGGCCTCTACGAGAATTCCGGATACGGAACGGAACAGGCCTATGGGACAACCGACTATCGCCGGGATGAGGGCCACCAGGATATCCCCAGTATGCGTGAATGGTATGAAGAAACCCAGGGATCAGCAGACCGATCAAACCAATGGGAAGTACGCGGAACCAGACACACTCTAACCCCCACCTTCTCTCAACCTCATTCTCAACCGAAACCTAAGTCTCAGACACATGAGCAGACTTTTGCTTTAGCTCAAGCTCAGTTGATGTCTCATCAAGCCCGGCTCAGGCAACTTTTTGCCGAAAGTGTCACCTCTCAAGCGTCTTCTTCCAACAAACCCTCCTCCGCCAAAACCTCATCCCCAAAGACTGGCTTAACCAAAGCCGCACCAAATCAGACGAATTCCGCTAAGGAATCCCAACCCGTGACACCGCCCGAAATAAAGGATGTGGTTTTGGAAGATATCTACTCCAACGAATCTGCTCCCGGCCAGGATCTCCGCGGGCTTGATTTCCTTCTCAAAAACGTCATTGGTGAAGAAACCGATGAAGCGGTTCTCAACGCGATTAGGAGGAAGAGGCACCCCTAAGACGATAAGCTTCCGGTCCTCTTGTTCATCCTGATTTTTGCGAAAGAAAAACTGGCCGCTTGCGGGCGAAGCCCGTCTTAAGTGAGCTCAAGATCAGATTGCATACATATAATCATGGCGAATATTTTGTTACACGATTTACGCACGTTCAGGATTTGCTATAATATTCTATTAATAGGATTTCTATCCTTCCTCTAACTAATCTATTAGGAGCATTAATATGAGCACCAATACAACAGATAATTTGAAATGCCAACAGAGCCGAAAGAAACTTCTCAAGAAGATTGAAGAGTTACGTGGGTCTAAGGTTATGGTTTATGTCTCACATGCTCCGCTTGATGACAGCGTTCTGATGCCGATGTATCAGGAATTATCCCATATTGGGTGCATCGATCGGCTGGATCTTTTTCTGAACAGTTATGGCGGAAATATTGATACACCTTATAAGCTTGTTAAAATGCTGAGAGGATTCTGCCGTGATTTGACGGTCATCGTGCCGGTCGCCGCCAAATCCGCCGCCTCGATGATTGTTTTGGGAGCCGATCAGATCATTATGGGCCCTTTTGCCGAGCTGGGACCGATCGACCCTGTTGTGCGCCATCCCCTCTACCCTGATACATGGATCTCTGTTCAGGCAGCGCAATACAGCTATGATTTTTTTGAGCGTCTGATAGACCGGTGTTCGCCGGATCAAGTCATGCAAATCTTGAGTTTGTTCGAAAAAATTGACCCTTGGATCCTAGGTGATTATACCAAAATGCTCAAATCCTCTCATCAATATGCCGAATCGTTGCTTAAGGACTATATGTTTAAAGAAAACCCTCACTTAGTTGGCCCTCTCGTTGATAAAATGATCAACAGTTATTTTTCTCACGGGTATCCCATCACAAAAACAGAAGCACAAGAAATGGGATTGAATATCTTGGATATCTCCCAAGAACTTACCGACATTATTGTAGAACTCTTTCTCGAATATGATAAACTCCTAAATTTTAGCTCTTAAAAATATAATATTTTCAATTAGCTTTTTTGGTCAAACCATGTTATACTGTATCTGTTTAGAATACTCGGACAACCCGATGTCTCTCATAAAAGGTTTTTGGCTAGGTTTTTGTGTCCTTCAATTATTCTTTTTTAAGGGAGGTAGAACTATGGTAACGGTCTTTGGACTCGCTTTGACGCCAACGGTCGCCATTATCCTTTTGGTTGTGGCTTTAATCGTTTTTGGGCCGGGCAAACTGCCTGACGTTGGGAAAGCCCTTGGCAGAGGTATTAAGGAATTCAAAACTGCTGCG
>WRJI01000041.1 GCA_009778595.1 Peptococcaceae bacterium
GAGTTTATCCCTCCAGTTCATGTCGCCGTATGCGTACGTGACGGTGCTTGTGGCGGTTCCCGGGGTTCCTGTGGTGTAGGGGTATTCTTTCTTGGTTGTGATGTTTCCTCCTTGATCATAAGTGTACACGGTTGTGGTGTTCGTGTAAACATTGTTTTCCCGGGTGAGCTGGTTTAGAGCGTCGTATTCATAGGTGACTTTGGTGACGTACCCGCTGCCGGTGGTTTCTTGTTGGTTGGCCCGGGTTCCTTCGGTGATTTTCGTGATGTTTCCCAAGACATCGAAGGTGTAGCTGTAGGCTCTGAGTCCGATGAATTCGGTGCTGACCAGGGTGGTGCGGTACTGGGATTGGTTGGGGGCGTTCCGGTCGGAGAGTTTGTATTTGTAATGGGTGTTGACCGGGGCGTCAGTGGTGGTATCGATGTCGGTGAGCCGGTTCAAATTGTCATACGTGTAGTCTTGTTTGCGGGAGGAGGTTGAGGCCAGGGTGGTGGATGTGGGCAAGTTGTCTTGGGCGTAGACATAGGATGTTGTGGTTTTGAGACCTTCGGGGGCGTTGTTGACGAGTTTGTTGAGATTGTTGTTTTTGTCATAACCGAATTGGGTTTCGTGTTCTGTGGCGGCGGTGTTTGTTGTGAAGACGCGTTGCTGGATAAGTCGGCCTATGCTGTCGTAGCGGTATTGATGGGTTAGACCGCTGACTGAGTCCCGGTGTCGCCAAGGAGTCCCGGTGTTGTCGTACGACCAGCTGTATTTCGTGGTGGGGGCAACCGCGGTGGTTCCTTTTTTGATGCTGCTGATTTGGCCGCGGCTGTTGTACGTGTATTCTATGAGGTCGTTGTTCCCGTAGGCGGCGGTTTTGAGGCTGCTGCCCCAATCGTTGTATGTGTTTTTGATGAGCCTCTGGGTGCCGACTTTGATTTCGTCGACGTTGCCGTGTGGGGTGTAGGCGAAGGTGTATTGAGTGTTGTTGTGGGTGATTTGACTGAGTCTGTCGTTTTGGTAGGCGTAGCTTACGCTGGCGCCGCCGGCGGCGACGTTGGTCAGTCGGTCGGTGGTGGCATCATACGTGTAGGCTGTGGTAACGCCTTTCTGGTTTTCGTGTGAGAGCAGCAGACCTTTCTTCTGTTCGTAGAGGTAGCGTTCGGTATGGCCGTTTTGGTCTTGGGTTTCTTTGATATACCCGCCGGGGGATATGCCGGCGGAACCGGCGTGTTCGTCGTGGGCGCCCATTCCTTGGGTGTAGACGGCTTCTGTAAGGATGGACATGGTGTTGCCGGGGCTTTTGATTTCCAGGGTTGTGGCGTTGCCTCGGATGTCGTACGTGTAGTTCTGGGTGACGCCTTTCTGGCTGGTGGCTTTGGTCAGGTTGTGTTTGGCATCGTAAACATAGCTGTAACTATACCCTTTGGCGTCGGTGTATTGGGTCAGGTTGTTGTTGGCATACTCCATGGTGGATTTGTTGGCGGCGTTGGCGGAGACGGATATCAGGTTGCCGTTGTCATCATAGGTATAGCTGGGAGCGTTGTCTTTGATGAGCTGAATGTTGTCGAAATAGGCCGGGTTGGCCTGTTTGTTCCAGCGGAGTCTGACGGTGATTTTGACGGGCAGGTCGGCGGTGGTGTTGCCGGTTCCTAGGGTGAAGACCCCTGAGGTGTATTGCCACCCTGTGATACAGGGGTTGAAGGCGGCCCGGCGACGGTCTTTGGTTGCACCGCTGGTGTAGGTGACGGTGGCCAGGATGTCGAAGCGGGTGTCGTCCCGTTTGACGGCGTCGGCCCAGGCCCAGCCGCTGATGATATAGGTGTCCCGGGAGGTTCCGCTGATGATGATGTCTTGTTTGAGTTCTTTGTTCTTGGTGGGTTCTCCTGTGATTTTGAAGGAATTGGCGCCGTTGTGCCAATGGGCTGTGGTGAGACCGTCGCCGGCGGCTGTGCTTAAGTTGGCGGGATTCCATGAGGTGGGGTTGATGCCGCTGCCTCGTTCGAGGCTGGGGTTTTCCAGCAGGTTGCAGGCGTTGAGGACGCTTGAGGCTTCCAGCTGCATGTTGTCGAAGTAGGCTGTGCCGGTGGCCCCCCGGATGATGAGGTTGGTTCTTAGGGTTGTGACGTCGGCCGGGGTGGTGAGGGTTGCGTATATCCGACGCCAGCCGTTGTCGATGGCGGTGTCGGTTGTGCCGGTGAGCCATTCTGAGGCGTCGGTGACGGTGCCGCCGGGTGCCAAGGCTTCCAGGATGAGGGCAACGCCGCTGTCGGGGGTTGGGGTGGTTAGGGTGACGCTGCCGGTTTTGACGTAGGCGGAAAAGGTGTAAGCTGTGTTGGCTTTGATGTCTTGGGTGGTGAAGCTCTGGTAAGCTCGGGCACCGTCATTGGGTTCCATGTGGGTTGAGATTAGGCGCAGGGCGTAGTTGCCTTGGTATTTGTCGGCTGTGGTTCGGTCGAAGGTGAAGGTGCTGGTTGGGCCTGATCCCCAGAGGGCGGCGGTCCATTCGGCGCCTAGGGCGGTTTCGGCGCCGCCGTTGATGCTGAGGTTGACGGCGTTTCTGGCCAGGGTACCGGTGATGGCGACACGGTTGCGTTTTTTGATATCTGTGTTGGTGGCTTCGCTTCCTCGGGTGTAAGTTGTCGCGCTTGCCCCTAAGGTTGTGCTGCCGGTTTTGGTGATGGTGGACGTGGGACGCCCCCAGTCGTCGAATTGCAGGGTGGTGAAGGTATTGTCATCGTTGCGGGGATCGCTGTCGCTTATGATGAGCATGCCGTCTTGGCCGGGTCCTTCGATGATTGTGGTGTTGTATTTGCTGCGGTCAAACCGGTAGGTGAGGCCTCGATGGCTCATGGGGTTGGCCGCTGTGCCGCCGTATTCTCTGGCCCAGGAGACGCTTGCGTCGGATTTGTAGTGGATATCCAGACCGATTCCGTTGGGGGAGATGGCTTTGGTCAGCTGACCGTTGGCATTGTATTCATAGGTGGTGGCGGTGTTATCCGGGTATTTGATCTTGATAAGATAGCCGTCGTTGTCATAAGTGTAGGTGGTTTGTCTGCCGGAAGGGTCTTCTAAGGTTTTCAGATAGGCGTTGTTGTTCGTGTTCAGGGGGGCGGTTAGGGTCAGGGTGTGTCCCACACCGTCTGTGACGGCGGTGATGCGGTCGGTTCCCGGCAGGTAACTGATGGTGGCGGTGTTGCCGTTAGCGTCTCTGATTTCGGTGAGATACCCTGACGCGTTGAAGGTCATAGTGTTGTCTTTCTTGTCTTGGATGGTATACCCGGTGGCGGGTTTTTTCAGTTCCAGGCCCAGACCGTCTTCATCGTAATAGGCGCTGCCGTCTTTGTAGAAATAGTGGTGCGTTCCATCACCGTCTGTGTAGACATAGGGATATACGGCCGTGTCTCCTTGGAAGCCGACGGCGGCGGCGGTTTGGACTTGTTGCACCAGGTTGAGTTTCCAACCTCTGCCGGTACGGATTTCTCCTGTGGGACCGCCGGGACGAAGTGTTTTTGCGATACAGGAATTGTAGGAGGAGGAGAGGGTCACGGGCAACCGCAGGCCGCTTGTCATGGCGTCCACATGTTCGAAGACCAGGTTGCCGGTATAATCGTTGATGTGGGCTGTCCCGGCGACGCCTGCGCTCATGGTGGTGTAGCTCAAGTGGTCTTCTAAGCCTCGGGTATCCCGGTAGTGGAAGTAGATGAAGGGTTTGGCGTTTTGCGGCAGGCCCGGATAATTGGCTGAGTAGAGCCTAACGTTGGCATAAGGCACTGTTGTTGTTTCATTGGTGCTTTTCAGCATGACGGAGAGTCTTTTGGTTGTGGCGGGTGATTCGTAGACGTCTTTGACCAATTTGGTGACGTCGAATTGGAGGTCTTTGCCGTTGTTTGCTGAGCTGGTTATGGCGTAATCGCTTACTGTGCTTGTGTATGCGGGTTTGTTATTCCAGGTTAAGGTGTTGGAGGACCATGTGGTGTTCGATACGGCGTGAAGGGTAAATGGCGTTGCTGTGGAATTGCCGGGGGCACAGCTGTATGAATGCTGATACATGAGCAGGTTGGCGGCAACCACCCGGCTGCCTTGCGGAATGCCGGGGAAGTCGAACCGCAAGTAGCCCCGGCATATGTTGTAGGCATTGCTTTCGTACCCGATATACATGTCTCCGTAAGGATGGGAGGTTCCCGGCTGGCTGCTTGTGACGAACCCTTGCTGGTAGGTGGTCTGAACTGTTTGGAGCATGGGGTCGATGAGTACGGGGTAGGCTCTGTCCGGGGATTGGAGCCATTGTTCGTCCGCTGCGGTCTGTACGGTGAGTTTGCCGTTCACACAGCTGATGAGGGAAAGGGTCAGATCGTAGGAGAGGGCTTGGTTGCTGTCGAGCATATGGAGCACGGAGATAGACGCGATTTCCTGATCGTCATCATAGAGGCCTATGGTTTTCTCATCTGTTTGGCGGGCGGTTAGGGTGCCTATGTCGTATTCGGAGAGGAATGTGTTGGGGGCTTGGGCGGTTTTGAGTATGAGATTGTCTTTGATACCTATGGAACTGATCAGGTATTCGACATCAACATCATCATAGATATTGCGGTAGTAGGCGGAGGAGATCATGTTGGGTAACGACAGATAGCGTTCGGTGGTTGTTGGGGGGGTCGGTTGGGTCGGTTGGTCCGGTTGATCCGGTTGGTCTGGTTGATCCGGTTGATCCGGTTGGTCCGGTTGATCCGGTTGGTCCGGTTGGTCCTGTTGGCCGGTTTCATCAACGTCGTTGGTGCCGGCGGCCATTTTGCGGTAATCTCTTGTGGTTGCGGCAAGGCCGTTGGTGATTTCTGTCTGGGTTTCGGCCGTGTTAAGGTATCCCCATGATAGGGTATATGAGCCAATCTGGGCGGCAAGGGTCCCGCCGGATACGGCAGTATCGGTCACGCTTATCCTGCCTGGGGCGGCTTTTAGGGCGTATTCTTTTGTTCCGTCTTGTCTTCTTTCCCCTTTATCGACAAGGGAATAATCCATCTGTTGCCATGGGCTTTCAGAGGATTCCCTGTAATGGACAGGATAGCCGTAATCTACGGCAACATAGGTTCCGTCTCCGTTGCGGAAATGTTTGACTGAGGCTTCCCGCCTTTCGGTTGCTTCGCCTGTGATATTGAGGGTTTGCAGGGATCTGGTAGCGTTCTCGTCCTGTTCTGACGGGAAATCTTTTTCTAAGATGTCGTTACTCATACACGCGACCTCCTATTTTTTTGTTCATTGTATGCCTCGTTATACCAAATGATGATTCCCCCGTTTTGCGGTGGCAAGCTCAATCCTATGTATATCAAGGTTTAGAAAAATTTTTGTTGCATCAAAAATGCATGCTTGCTGTTTGAAATTGGGTAGCCGAGCCATTGTCTGCGCCACCGAGAATTTGCGCGGCGAATTCCTTGGGGGATCAAATAATTGTTGACAAAACAATACTATACAATATATAATATTGCTAGTGGCATAATTGAGTCTCAAGGAGGTGTTTCATGTGCGTTTTGCGGTATCGGGAACCCTGCTGGATTCCTGCGTGTTGGGGGTTTTGCAAAGCCGGCCTACGTATGGTTATGAGCTGACCCAGAAGATTCAGGCAGCTATTGATGTCTCCGAATCGACGCTCTATCCTGTTTTGCGGAGGTTGTTACAGTGCGGTATGCTGGATACTTATGACGAGCCTTTTGACGGGCGCAACCGCCGGTATTACCGAATCACCGGTGAAGGCAAGGCGGCTCTTGAGGATGCTGTGACGGTATGGCAGGGCTACAAAGAGAGAATCGAGACATTATTGACGGGAGGGATTGAGCTATGAACAGGAATGAATTTGTGATGGAGCTTCGCAAAGCTTTAAGACGGCTGCCCCCGTCTGAAGTTGAGAGCGCTCTGAGGTATTATGAAGAGTACTTCGACGAAGCGGGACCGGAGAATGAGGCGAAGGTGTTGGCGGAACTGGGATCGCCTGGGGCGGTGGCGGCCGTAATTATTGGGGAGTATGCGGTCAATGAACTGGAAAAGAAAAGCGTGGGGCGAGGACACCCGCTTTGGTTGGTTTTGCTTGGGATTTTTGCCTCGCCGGTGGCGCTGCCCTTAGCGTTTGCTGTTGTGGTCGTGGTGGCGGCACTGATATTTACATTGATTATGGTTTTCCTGGCGTTGGGGATTGCGGCTGTGGCGGTTGTCCTTCAGGGGGTGATTGTTTTCTTTGCCGGTATTGCCGGCATGGGACAAAGCTTTGGCTCCGGGCTGTTTTTTGTGGGTTTCGGATTGTTGAGTATGGTTCTTGGCGTTTTGTTGGCTTTGGGTATTGCTAAGCTTTCCCGAATAACATTTGCGGCACTGCAAAAAGGGTTGGGGAACTATCTCATTCGGAAAGGAGCTCGTAAGACATGAATAGATTATGGCTTGTTCTTGGTATTGTTGTTGTGGTTGGGTTGATGCTGATGGGGGTAGGGTTGATAATTGGCGGGATACCCGATTTGTATATTGATTGGGATGGGATTCATCTGGGCGAAACGGATCGTCAGGAGTTCAGTTCGGGAGACCTAGGGAAGATTAGCGGTCTGGATGTGCTGACGTCTTCGATCCGGGTTGAAATCATTCCTGTGTCTTCAGCTGCAGGGGAGACGGCTTCAGCCCACCTGAGTGTTGATTGCGATAAAAACCAACAGATCACATGGAGTGTGGAGAACGGAGAACTTAGAGTGCGCCAGACATCCAGACTGGTTTGGCAAATTCTTAACATCGGTGGTCTCCGTGACGATATTGTTCGGATCTATATCCCAACAGGTGATGAGTTGAACAGGGTTGTCCTTAAAAACTCCAGTGGGGTTTTGAGTGTTGACGGAATAAGCTGTCAGACTTTTGACGCGAAAACAACATCTGGCAAGCTGACAGTCAGCCGGGTTTACGCTCAAGATTTTGGTGTGTCTGCCACGAGCGGCAGATGTGTTATGACCGATTGTGGAGCCGTGACCATGAAACTGTCTCTGACTTCTGGCAGCATGGAGATTTCCGGTGTCAAAGCGGAGACATTGAGGTTGACCGCAGCATCCGGCGGGGTCAAGGGAAATGGCATTATTACCCAGGGATTGTCGGCTCATGCGACCAGCGGTTCTGTTCGTCTAGCGGGAGAGTTCGCAGGGGATAACACTTTCGAGGTGCAGTCCGGGAGTTGCACGGTTGAGACCAAGGGATCAAAGGGGGACTACAGCCGGTATATTTCTGTGAACAGCGGCACTGTCTGGGTTAACGGTCAAAAAACTCAGGGAAACGATGTCAACACGTCGGCACCGAATTCGATGAGGATTAAGGTGACGAGCGGATCGGCCAGAGTGGTCTTCCTGGATGACTAGTGCGAAAATCATTTCTTGGTGGCGGCTGCCGGTCACATATTCCGGTAGTCGCTTTTTTCTATGTATGACGCGATGAAGATTCGGGTTTTTTGTAACTGAGATGGGGTGGATGGAGGGGATCGAACCCTCGAGTGCCGGAGCCACAATCCGGTGCGTTAACCACTTCGCCACATCCACCATGTTGGTTGAACTTCGATATTATATCACATGGATGCCGAGGGCCGCAAGTATGGATAATATTTCCAAATCATAATTCTCAGTTGGCTCGGTTGAGTCTCGGTTGTACCGCCTTGCGGGCGAAGCCTGTAATTGTCAGACAACTTATTGTGATAGGGGTACTGGACAAAAAAATATAAGAAGTTAACTCGTGAAAAGAGAGTATTCATCGAGTGGGATTCTTCTGAAAGTGCTGTAAACTCCAGGATTTCACCTGATCTTGAGGTTTTGCGCATCGATTGACAGATATCTTTGGGAGTGGTACCATATGGATGAAATTCATTATCTTTCAGCAAAAGTTCCCAAATTGCCGTGATTTTCGCATGAAGTAGTATCTGGGACTTTGGGCTCATGTAGGTATTCATTCATTAATTGATATTAGGGAAAAGGAAAAGATGAAGAAAGCTAGCAATATTAGAGAAATGATTATGAATAGTGCTACCCAATACCCGGAGAGGGTGTTTGTGTCTGGCGCTCAAGAGGCCAGACAACCGGACAAAACTTACGCCGATCTTGAAACCGATATTATGGGTTTTGGGAAGGGGCTCTATCATCGTTTTGGCAATGATGTCAGAATGGGGATATTCGGGGAAAACAGCTATCAATGGATTGTGAGTTATTATACCGCTCTCTATTTTGGGTGGGTTGTGGTCCCGTTGGACAAGGATCTATCCTCCGAGGGGATGTTGCATATTGTTGAGCAAGCCGATCTGAATGTTCTGGTTGTCGGGAAAGACTGTTTGGAGATCGTTCGCGGCTTAAGAATGAACTTGGGTCGGGTTCGGGATTTGGTTATGATTAATACTGAGCGGGGTCCTGAGGGACGTTCTGATTATCGGTCTGTCGGAGAGAGTATGAATGAGTTGATAGCCCGGGGATTGGATGAACATGAGCCTTTTGACCTACAAGTGATTGATGAATGTCATACGGCGGTTATTATGTTTACATCGGGGACGTCAGGTGTCAGCAAAGGGGTTATGTTGAGCCAGAGGAATCTTTTGCTCAACTGTCTTGCCACAGCTGACATGCTGCACTATACGAATCAACACGATCATGTCCATCTTTGTGTTTTGCCGTTTCATCATTGTCTTCCCAATATGGTGGATATTCTATGCACAACTTATGCCGGCGGAACGTTGTGTATCAATAGAGGCCTCAAAGAATTGGTTTCAGATTTACAGGACTATAGACCGACGCATTTGATAGCTGTTCCTCTGATTGCGGAAGGGTTAATTCGAAAAATCACAACCGCCCTCGGCAAAACCTTGGGATTGGATGAGGCAAGCGAAAAACATATTAAAGATTTTTTTGGAGGCAGGTTGGAATTGGTTGTTACGGGCGGGGCGATGATGTCGGAGGAGACGGTTGTCGCCTATAAGGAAGCCGGTATTCCTTTGATGCGAGGGTATGGAATTACTGAATGCACCGCCTGTGTATCTATGATGTCTCCGACGCGGGATGATTACGATAACAGCACATCAGGAACACCCATATGGTGCCAGAAGGTTCGCATTATTGACGGAGAGATTTGTGTCACCGGTCAGAGTGTTATGCAAGGCTATTATAAGAATCCAGAAGCAACCGCTGAGGCTTTTCATGAAGAGTGGTTCCGGACAGGGGACTTGGGTTATCTGAATGAGGAGGGGGATCTCTATATAACAGGACGTATTAAAAATGTCATCATCCTGGGAAGTGGTATTAATGTTTATCCGGAGGAGATTGAGGAAGCCCTTCTCGCTCATGCCGATGTGGATGAATGTGTTGTTTTTGAGTACGCGCAAGGGACTCATAGACCGGTGATTGCCGCGATTATTCATCCTCAGAATACATATCATCATTCACTTGAATCTGATGAGGCTATCGACTATTTTCTTGGTATTGTTGCGTTAGTCAATGAAACGTTGCCGGGGTATAAACATATTATGAAATTCTTTCTGACTGCCCGGGAGTTTGAGAAGACAACATCGCGCAAAATTATACGATCAAAAGTCTGCGAACGGATCTTGAAAGGGGGAGCCATCGGATGAAGGTTTCTAAGGAGGCTGTACAAAAAAAGATTGTTGAGATGTTGCGGGAGGTCTTGAAAGATCAAGAGGCTTCAGATATCAACGGATCAACGCATTTGAACGCTCTGGGTTTGAATTCATTTGAGCGTGTTGATCTTGTCTTGTCTCTGGAAAAAGAGTACAACATTGCGATTCCCGATAAATTGGTATTTGTTTTCCAAACGGTGGAGGATGTGATGAGCGCCATCCTTAAGGCTGTGGGGGACAAACCTGACTGCCGAAAGAAGAAGATTTCCTGAACCCAACGGACCTTGGAGACCCTGCCGTGGAGATCTTAGAGTTCAATAATGGGAGGTGTGGAAAATGAACAGTTACCAAGAAGGGTTTTGCCGTGTCGACGAAGTTTTGGGAGCGAACGTTGTTAATAAACTTAGCTGCGCCATTAACTTCAAAAAGGATGTTGATGTCGATGTTTTGGTTAAAGCTGTCGAGTTAACCTGCCTCAATGACTATTTGCGAACAAAGATCGATCAAGACGGTATGTTCTGTACGGACCACGATCACGCCGGTGAGCTCTGTAAGGTCGTCCGGTTCGCCGGTCGTGAAGAACTTAATAATTATATTGATCAAAGAAAAGGTGAGCCTGTCTTCTGGAGGGACTCATATTGTGCCGGTTTTGAAATCCTGATCTGTGAAAAGGAAGTTTCATTGTTGTGCTGGTTTCATCATCTGATGTATGACGGTCTTTCCGCTCACAAGGTTCTCGATCATATCATTGGGAATTATAGTTGCCAGATGGAACGAAAAGAGGCTCTCACGGATTTCGCTCAGGAAAGTCTGATTGACACCGCTGCTTATTCAACCTCTGATCAATATAGGGTGGATCGTGACTTCTGGGCGGCCAAGAGCGAGAGATTGCGCGATATCAGGACAGTATTTCAAACAGATATCTTGGAAACCGGATCCGGACGTATTCAAGAACGCCTTGGATGTTTCCTGACAAAGAAAATCGAGAAATATTGTCAGGAACACGCCTTATCCACACCAACTTTTTTTCTGGCAATCACCGCGTTGCTTATGAGACCCTACTTCGTTTCTGAAGATATGTGTGTTGGGGTTTCTCTGCACAACAGGAAGCGGCATCAGATCGATCGACTTGGGATGGTTCTGAATACGCTGCCGCTGATTGTTGAGGCGACGGCTGACGAAAAGTTTACTGAGTTTTGCCTAAGAATCAATTCTTATATGAGCGAAATCTATCGATATCGAGCTTATCCCCAGAAGGATATTGGGTACTCGCCACAAGTTCTGTTCTCTTACCAAATCAACAGTTTCGACAGCAGCACAGAGCTCTTTCACTGCGACTGGTTGTTTAGCAATGAAACAACAATTCCATTAGCGATCAGCATCAATGATATACACAGAAGTGGTGATCATCAAGTCATTATGGATTACAGGATCTCGGATATTTCCGTAAACCATGCCCATTTCCTGATGAAGAAATTTGCGGAGTTATGCCAGTTGGTTACAGGGGAAGATTGTGTGGTTTACCCGGATGTTGTCTTAACACCTTCAGAACAAAGTATTCTGAATGGTTTGAACCCGGCAAAGAAAGTGTACCCTCTTGACCAAACGGTGGCGGAGATCTTCGCGAAGACGGTTCAGATTCACGCCGATAAAACAGCTATTCAATTCAAGGATCACAGGATGACTTACGCTGAATTGAACGATCGAGCCGATAAAATATCTGATTGTTTATCATCGCGGGGTATCGGGGCCAAAGATGTGGTGGCGGTTGTTTTCGAGAAATCCGTGGAGATGGTATGCGCGATCTGGGGCATTATTAAAGCCGGCGCGGTGTACCTTCCTATAGATCCTCAGTGGCCCCGGAGCAGAGCAGCTGTTGTCTATGAGTTGGCACAGGCGAAAGGTATCATAACGGATTCCGAAATAGCCGCCCCGGATCATATCCCTGTGATAGTTTATTCTGAGATAGAGCGCGAAGGAGGGCCGGCGCAAGAGCCTGTTCCGACACCACCGGCGCCGAAACGTGGCCGTAACACGCTCAAAAAGAGCGCAGTCCAGGATCCCTTGTATGTCATATTTACATCAGGGACCACAGGTGTTCCGAAAGGCGTATGCGTCAGTCATAAGAATATTATTAATCTGGCACGGAATGAAACGTTTGCGATTCAAAACGAAGACAGATTCCTTCAAATCATCAACAGTTCTTTTGATGTGTCGGTCATGGGCTATATTGTGGCTCTGATGAATGGGGCGACGCTTGTTATTGCCGAAGACAGGGTTGTACTCGATCCGAGCCTTACAGCGGATCTGGTCAAGTCAGAGGGAATCACCATTCTGAATACCACCACCGCATTGCTCAATCACTGGTTGCCCTATTTAGAGTCTTTCTCTGGGTTGAGAACGATGATGACCGGGGGCGAAAAAATGACGCCGTACACCGCCAATCAAGCAATAGCCCATTTAAGCGGCAAGTTGGTCAACGCCTATGGCCCCACAGAGACGACGGTTTTCAGTACAGTGCAGGTTCTGGACAGGGCTTTTGAAACCGATGTTCCAATCGGGCGTCCCATAATCAACACAGAGGTTTTTGTTGTGACCGATCGGGGAAGCAGAGCGGCAGTAAATCAGACCGGCGAGCTATGGGTCGGTGGCGAGGGTGTTTCTATGGGATATTTGAACAACCGGGAGGAAACAAAGAAAAGTTTCGTCAAGAATCCCTTCGGAGAAGGGTTGGTCTACAAAACCGGCGACTTGTGTCTGATCAATGAACAAGGAGTCCTTGAATTCAAAGGCCGTTTGGACGGCCAGATCAAGATCAGAGGGTACCGGATTGAAACATCCGAAATCGAAAACGCTTTGCACAGCATGAGTCAAATCAGCCATGCCGTTGTCGCTGTCGAGAACAACAGGCTTGTTGCTTATGTTGTTCCGGAAGAAGGGGGGACGGTATCTCACGCGGTGGAATCATTACAAAACAGACTGCCCGCTTATATGATCCCCTCGCTTTTCAAAGAGGTAAGAGAAATCCCTCTCACACTTAACGGAAAAATTGATCATAGAGCCATAAGTCAATATGTCGTCAGGAATATCAGGATGGATTCGCCCGAAGACGCCCTGACGGATACGGAGGTCGCCCTGAAAGCTATTTTCGCGGATACCTTGGGGATTTCGGAGCTGAGTTTATATGATAATTTTTTCTTTCTCGGGGGGACATCCTTGGATGCCATGAGAGTTGTGAAGGAAGTTAACGAGAAATTCAATCAAACTGTGAAAGTCTCGGAGTTCTATAAGAATAGCACTGTTGAATCCCTGGCCGGGTTGATCAGTCTGACCGATCCCAGGCCAAGGAGAGCCTTTAAAACAACGCGTGTTGCTATCGGGAACCCTGATGCCGCTCTTGGGAATCTTGAAGTGCCTGTGACGCCCGCCCAAGCTATGATGTTCAGTCTGTGGAATATCGATAATGAGGCGATAACCTATAACATTCCGGTTCTGATCAAGTTGCGCAAGAATATTCGTGTTAGGAAATTGGAAAGGGGTTTGACAAAACTTGTTGAAAGACACGAGGCTCTGCGGTCGCGTATCGTCTTTAACAATCATAACGAGATTGTGCAACAAATTGACAATCCCTATGAGGTTAGGTTGAGTTGGAAAAGGGGCCCCATCAACAGGGAAAGAATAGGGGCGGAAATAGAACCCTTCGATTTGAGCCAGGGGTATTCTTTTCGGGCATCGCTGTTCAAAAGTATCCGTGATAGATATATCTTACTTGACTTTCATCATTGTTTCATTGACGGCGCATCTGTGGAATTCTTGTTACGGGATTTGGAAGCGCTCTATGACGACGACGGGAATCTCGATGGGAGTCTTGCTGAGCCCTATCCCTTTTCCGCTTATGCCCAACGTGTGTCTGAACAGGATACCCAAGATAACGCCAGATTCTGGCAAACTGCCCTTGAAGGGACTCTTCCCGCCAATATTGATATTCGTGTGAACAGGAATAGAACCGGCAACAGCTTCGCGGACAGATCCACCGACGGCTCCGACGACAGATCCACCGACAGATCCACCGACAGATCCACCGACAGCCAAAATACCGGGGTTCAAGAATTCACTTTGAACAGAGCCATAACCGGATTGCTCCGGGATTCGGCCAAAGAACGAGGCGTTTCCCTGCAGAATTATCTGTTGGCTTGTTTCACAGTGCTGCTTGCAAAATATGATAATGAAGGAAAATCAGCAATTGGAACCATCCTATCCGGGCGAACCGACAAACGTTTTGATAACGCGGTGGGCATGTATGTCAATACAATTCCGGTTGTCTTTGATGCTGATACAACGATCTGCGTTAAGGAGCACATCGACAGAGTTATTGATTACCTTGCTGAAGCTTACGATCACCAGAGCTTCGGGTTCAATAATATTGTCAATGTATCCGGCGCCAGGCGAGAGCCTTCAAGGAATCCGGTCTTTGATATCATGTTCATGGTTCAGAATGTCGCACCGTTTACGCGATTAGGCCATATCGAAGATATCATTCAGACTCAGGAGAAATTCGATGTCACGGTGGAAGCAAGGATCTGTGAAGAAACAATCACGATAAGAACAACATACAAAGATTTCTTGTATGATTCGCTAACCATAGAGCTTCTGGGGGCCCGGTTCCAAAAACTGTTGTATCAAATCGTGAATAATGATACAGTTGAGATCAGGGATCTCAGCATCGTGTCAGACTTAGACACCCAGTTGCTGCTTCAGTACAATCATAAAGAACCGACACCGAAGCGCCGGGGCGCGCTTTTTGTGGCCGAAACGGTTTCACAATGCATGGCCATGACAGCGAGAAAATACTCTCATAGGAAAGCTGTTTACAAAGGCGACAAGTTTTTGACTTATAAGAAGCTGTATACCAACGCCACGAAAATCGCCGCGGCGTTGCAGCGGGAAGGATGCGGAAGGAATGACATCGTCGGGCTTTATTCTGTTCGCTCGATGGAGATGATTGAGGCTATTTGGGGGATTGTCCTTGCCGGAGCCGCTTATATGCCTCTTGATACGGATATGCCCAAGGTGCGTATGAAATATATGTTGCGGGAATGCAAGGTTAAGCTCGTTGTCACTTTCGGGACGGATAGGGACATGGTTCCTGACGGGTATTTGGTGAAGGATGTCCCGGAACTGAAAGAAGAAGCGGACGGACTGGCCTATTGTGTACCGGCCAACTCTCCCAGGGATTTGTTGTATGTGATGTATACCTCCGGTTCTACGGGGAATCCCAAAGGGGTGCAAATCAGTCATCAAAATGTGTTGGAATTTGTGCGGGGTATGGGGGATATCAAGGTAAGAAAGAAGTTTTTGGCAGTGTGTAACTACGCTTTTGATGCCTCAATGTATGATCAATTCATTCCGCTCTTAGAAGGGGGTAGTGTGACAGTTCTAGATAAAGAAGAGGCTATGGACTTATCTTGTATTTCCCAAACAGTCCTTCGCAAAGAAATAAACTATCTTGTAATGCCGGCGGCATTGTTTAATCTTATGAGTGATACTGATCTAAAGAAGATGACGTCAATCCGGCGAATTATTACTGGGGGAGAAAAGGCTTCTTCGGCTCACATGAGAAGAGCCATAAGCTATCTTCCGGGAAAAGTGTATAACGCTTACGGCCCAACGGAAGCAACTGTTTGTTGCGCAATGCATCAAGTTTCGTTATCTGATGTGGAGGCCGATATCCCGATAGGGCACCCTTACGGTTCGGCTAAGGTTCATATCATAGATGATAAGAACCGAGATTGCCCGGTAGGTATTTCTGGTCAAATTATTGTAACTGGTAGCGGGGTGAGTAAGGGTTATGTGAATTCATGGGTTATGAACAAGTCCAAATTCTATATTAACGATAAAACTGGGGAAATGACATATTATTCTGGCGATATTGGAAGATGGAACGTTCGAGGCTTGTTGGAGTATAACGGAAGAGATGATGATCAGGTCAAAATTCGCGGATTCAGAGTCGAATTGGAAGAGATTCGGCAGAAGTTTCTTGAGTTAGATTATGTTGAGGATGCTGCAATACTTGCTTTGGAAAAGAATCAGATTAAGGAGATCTATGCCTATTATATCACTTCAAAAAACGGGCCTTGCAGTAAGGAAATAGATGATTATCTGAAACGAAGCCTTCCTAATTATATGTTGCCGCGATTCTATGCAGAGATTGAGCAAATTCCTTTGAATCAAAATAGCAAAGTCGATACAGCAAAACTATCTCTAATTCCTACAGAGGTCCCTTTGTGCAAAACCTTTGAGGAATTTCAAACTCTTACAGAAAAGGCAATAGCTGATATATGGCAGGTCTTTTTCGATACTAAAGTGGGTCGGCATGATGACTTCTTTGAATTGGGAGGCCATTCCATACAAGTCATCCGCTTTGTTTCGGAGATGAAAAAAGAAGGGTTCGACATTGACGCGATGGATATTATTAACAATTCGAGTTTGGCTTCATTGGCAAGACACATAGATCGAAAGCAAACAAACCTGCTTCATTTTTCACAAATTGATAGGTCGGATTTTCTTATTGAACCCCACGCGAGCTTTCGAAAGATGAGCCATCATAACGATTCTAAGGCTATTTTCGTTTTGCCAGGTCATATGTTAAATATTGTTTATGGTATGACTTATTCAAAGTTGGCAAACGCGGTTCGCTCTCATTCGCTTTACTTAGGAACATTCACTGATAATAAAGACTGTGTTAAAGAATTTGCCAAAGACCTCATCAAAATAGGTAGAAAGTATGATGAGATATGGTTATTGGGGTATTCTTTCGGAGGTTGTCTAGCCTATGAAGTTGCTAAGCTTGCGATATCCCCCAAAATTAGGATTGAAGGAATCATCATGTTTGACAGTTTTTTCAAAACCAATCCTAATACGGGAGTCGGGTCCCATATCGATAAACTCACTGATCCGAGCAAAATTCGATGCACATTTGAGGAACGGTTTGATTTCTATAAAGACTTGGACACTTCGATAAAAGAGAGTATTGAAAAATGTTTTTTGGGCTTTTTGGGGTCAACATCAGGTTTGATTAACCATAAAGAGAAATTGGACACATCGATTTTCTTTCTGAGAGCGGAAGAGCCTTATCATGATGTTGAAGATACAAGACATGAATGGCAACAAGGATGCGCTGAGAATTACCGGGAGTATCAAGCATATGGGAAACACATGGATATGTTGAATGTTGTTAATATGGATAGAAATATTCGTATCATCAACGACATTCTATCGCAACCATTAGAGAATCAAAAAGTGCAACCCTATGCGGAGATGACAGAATACTGCTAGGAATATGAGGAGGTTATATGATTAGGACGAAATGTATATCTAAGATATACGGGGAATCAAATGAAAGCATGATGTACGCTCTGAAAGATGTCAGCATTACCATTGAGGATGGCGAGGTAGCTGTGATTTTGGGACATTCTGGGGCGGGGAAAACGACTCTGATAAATGTGTTAAGTGCGTTGGATATGCCCACAATAGGCCAGATCATCTATGACGACTTAAATATCACAAATCTTAAAGGTCCGCAACTAACGAAATTCCGTAGAGAGAGTATAGGATTTGTTTTTCAACAATTTCATCTGGTACCGATGCTAACCGCATATGAAAACATAGAAGTCGCCGCGAATCTGGTAAAAGCCAAAAGACATCATATCTATGAATTGATTGAAAGGGTGAACCTTGTTGGCAAAGAAGGGAAGTATCCATTTCAGTTATCTGGTGGAGAGCAGCAAAGAGTGGCGATTGCGCGTGCCTTAGCCAAAAAACCTAAAGTCTTGTTTTGTGATGAACCGACGGGGGCTTTGGACGAAGAGAATGGGAATAAGGTTTTGACCTTGATTGGGGAGTTGAATGCTGCGTATAAGCTGACTATCGTTATGGTCACCCACAACCCGATTATTGGGAAAATGGCCGATCGCATGATTACAATGAAGAACGGGATGGTAGTGACGAATAGTAAAAGAAAGGCGACGATTCCATTAGTATGATTAAGAATACACTGAGAAATCTTTCTAAGAAGAAAGTACAGACGGGTGTTTTGTTCCTATTGGTTTTTTTTGCAGGTGCAGTTTTTAATTATTTTGATATACCGGTTAAGGCGATCAAGGATGCTTCAACGCACTTGCAAACGAATTCCCAAACCGAGCAATTCAGATTTATGATTTCAAGCTCTAATTTGGATATTGACCAATTAAGTTTCGAGAATGAATTTCTCCAAAGGAAATATGGTTTTGGCAGCGAAGCAGTTAGAAAAAAATATCTTCAACAAGAATTCAATAACAAGAAATGCAATTTCTTTCTCAGGCCGATACAAAAGACGATTAATATTCCGATTTTCTTAAAGGGTTCAGCCCCCTCCGATGTCGGTCAAGTTGCAGTTTCAAAAGTGTTCGCGGAAATGAACGGATTGCTCGTTGGTGCTCATATAAAGATTGACGGAAACAACTATATAGTTTCAGGAATCCATATTGCTCCTGATATAGTGATTGTCTATGACACAACAAAATCAATGGACGTTGCGAGAGATACGAACGCTGATATTATCATGGTGGAAAACGATTTTGATAAGGTGAATAAAGCTGAGAACATTTATTTTGTAGGAAGATACGCCGTTGATGATGAGGCCTATATACATAACCAGATTTCCAATTTGGCCAAAGAAGATAATATCCTGTTTGCGGCGTTGAGTTCTGAGTATCAAGAAATTTCCGTTTTGCCAACAGTTGTGGAAGCCAACACAAGTTTTATGCTTTTCGTATTATTCTTGATCTATATTGTTATTAGTATTTCGATATTCATTCAGATATCCATTCAATTTGCCACTTACCGTAAACCGATTGGTGTCTTAATGACATTGGGGGTTTCAAAATCACAAATCGTTTTTTCGCATGGCGTATATGCCCTTGTGTTTGGGTCGGCCACGGCAGCAGGGCTGATTGTTGGTTCACTAATGACGGACAAAACGATTGATGTTTTTCACAGCTCATATAACATTGTTGTTTCGAAACCAACGCCTGACTGGCCAAAGATGATGCTTTTTTGGTTTTTGGTGACATCGATACTAACGCTATTTGTGATGTTATATTCTTATAAAGAAGCCCTTAAGAAGCCGCTGACTTTGATATATTCGTCAGATAATAAGTCAAGAGTTGGGTTTTTCAACAGGAACATTATGCGTGCGATTACCCCTTTTAAGTTTGAGAGCCGTCTGAAGACATCTGTAGCCATCTATAAATACGGAAGATTTTTTCTGATGCTGCTGGCGTTTTATATATCATGCAATTTTCTGGGGACAGGGATCTCTATCCATAATTCCACAAGCAATGCCTATTTGGACTACAAGGAATTCGTGAATTTCGATCGTGTTGATATTTATGACTCTCTGGAAAATAATGCGTCTGAGCGGTACGAAGATGCGGATGTATTCATTGGAGCCAGTATCAAACTTATTAAAAATATCACGACAAGCAGCAATATTAATACCAATTATACGATGGAAGGGATTTCAGTCCTTCAAAAATCTCTTGGGATAGACAGTGCCAAATTATCTGACGGGATAATAATTCCCCTGTCCGCCGCATTAGAATATAGTATAAATATTTATGATGAGTTGCAATTCCTGATCGACGGGGAACACTTCAGATATAAAGTTGTTGGGATCAACGGGTCAGCCTTTGATAACAAAATATATATTGATATACAGAAAATGTATAAGATGAGCCAATATAATGACGGAGACTATAACGGTGCCTACGTTCACAATGATTTAGAAGCCAAAGACGCTTTATACAGCATGCGCGGCGAGGATCTAATCGCGTTTAGAGCAGCTGTTAATCAGAGTACAGAAGGCATTTCAAAGATCCTTCTTGGTCTGTCGATCATAATTTGTGTTCCATTAATTATCTTGGTCGCTGCCTTTAACTATAGTGATGTACGATCTCATGTCGCCATGTTTAACTTCCTTGGATACAGCAACAGGCAATCTAACGATATGTTAATCAATGTTTTCGATCTTGCCGGATTAATTGGCTGTCTTCTGGGGTATTTCTCAATTCCTTATTTAATCATTGCCTTTGAGAAAGCCATGATGGTATCGTCAGAATATTATATTCATCTTACGGCAACATGGACTGACAGAACGGCGACAATCGTCGCGCTGATGTTCCTCTATATGTTTTGCAAATTTTTGATAAACTTAGTTACAAGGGGAAGAGCGCCGGCCACAGTGTTGAGACCGGAATGATTCCTTCTCGCGGAGTCTCTTGTGTGAAGCATGGGTATTTTCGTTCATCAAGGAAGAATCATGGAAGATTAAGGGGCAGGGCGCCTGCGTCTGACACAAGGGACTCCGGGGGAAGGAAGCGAGAAAGGGAATCTTCCTACCATCCCATATCCAGCAACCAATTATTGAGAGTGTGTTCTCGGTCGCGAAGGGAGTGAGGGCCCTCATACTTACCAAGTATCTTCTCCTTGTTAATCTGCCCGT
Source organism: Peptococcaceae bacterium (assembly GCA_009778595.1). GTDB lineage: Bacteria > Bacillota > Desulfitobacteriia > Desulfitobacteriales > Syntrophobotulaceae > WRJI01. Next base: position 20,142 of record WRJI01000041.1, read on the forward strand.
CAAGAATATATAGAACCCTGTCACAAACAGCAGCAACGCGGACATCATGGGTAACAAGCATAACAGTCGTTCCTTCGTGGTTGATCCTGAGAAGTTCTTCCATAACCTGAAAGGATGCTTGTCTGTTCAGATTGCCGGTAGGCTCATCAGCGAATATCATCTTGGGATTGTTGATAAGGCTGCGGCAGATGCATGCTTGTTGCAATTGTCCGCCGGAAACGTTGGTAATATCGTTTGACGCAACGTTATCAATCCCAAATTTGTGCATTAATTCACGACACAACCTATCTTTTTGCCGGTGTTCCTGCTTCCCTTTTCCTTCTGAAGCTTGATATGCCGGGAGAAGAATGTTATCCTTAATAGAGAGATTTCTGAGCATGTGCATCTCTTGGAAGACGAATCCCATCTCATTAACGCGCAATTCAGAAAGTCTGGTGTCATTCATTTCGTTGAGAATCTTCCCAAAGAATACCACTTCACCGGCAGTCATACTCTCGATGCCGGTGGCTGTATGGAGCAGTGTTGTTTTACCGGACCCGGAAGGGCCCATAATTGCATCTATCTCACCCTTTTCGATTGTCAAGCTAATATTCTTCAGGACGTGATTCTGACGTTTTCTTACAACAAAGGTTTTGCACAAATCAGTTAATGTTAAAGCTGTTTGCATGATTATCGTTTTCTCTCTTTCTCGCGGTTTATGAATATGAAATGCCTGAATCCTCATCCATTTTAACACATAATCCCAAGTTTCGACATGTGAATGAAGTATACAGGACGGAGGGTGATTCCAGAATGCTATGGAGGATTCTTTGGAGGGACCTGCATCGGCAAAAAGCCATGAATCTGACGCTACTTGTTTTCGTTGTATTGTGTACGATGATTTTGAGCGGAAGCGCCGCTAGCTTAGAAGATACATTTAATGCGACCCAACATTATTTTGAATTGTCCAATGTGGCTGACCAATATTATGTTACAAATAATATTTATCATGATGAATTTGAGGATTGGTTGAGGGACTGTCAATACGTCCGAGAATATGAAAAATCAGTTTTTGTTCAACCGAATAAAGGGAATGTGACCGTCAACGGCAAAGAGCTTAACTTGGGTGCAGCTTATCTAAACTTTTGTACCGCTGATGGAGATCATTCCCTGATGTTTGATGATTCCAATAATGCTGTCAGACAAATCGCGATTGGTGAAATGGCTATGAGTGCGGAAAGAGCCAAGAAGTTGGAAATGGCTATTGGCGATAAAATTGATATCAGAATTGGAAACGAGGTCAAAAGGTTGGAATTGACTACGTTAACTAAGGATGCTGTTTACGGTAAAGAAGCGATGACGCTTGTGCGCATCTTTGTCAGCAACCAAGACTATGCCGAATTGCTGAGCAATAACCCGGTAAAAATGTTTGTATGGTCCATAATGACTTCAGATCTGAATAATCTAAATATTGATTATAACAGAAACAGTATCCAGGCATCTTTCGGTTCTACCATAAAAGACTTGTATTCCATGTTCTATGAAGAGCAGTATTCCTCAATAACCTTTATTGTTATTGCGATAATAATGATGCTGATCGCCTTGGTTCTTCTGCAATTCGGTATCCGTTTCGCTGTCGAAGAAGACTACCGGGAGATCGGTGTGATGAAGGCGATTGGCATTAAGCAATCGTTTGTGCGCAGGATCTTTACCATTAAGTATTTTGCGATTACCTCCGGTGGGGCTTTTGTCGGTTTTGCTCTAGGTATACCCTTTAGCGACCTTCTCATAACTCCACTCAAAGAAATCGCAATTATGCCGGAGAGCCAATTTGGTTCGGCGGTAATAATACGTATGATATGTTCTCTGGTGGTTGTTGGGATTATCATGATTCATTGCCGGAGGGAGACAAACCGTATCTTTAGAATGAAGGTTAGGCAGGCCGTGAGGATAAGCGCCTCCAGAGAACGTTATCTGAGGAAAGGGATTCCAGGGTTGCGTGGCTTGGGAATGAAGAGTATATTCTATCTGGCCGGTAATGATGTTTTTTCAGAGTTGAGGAATTATTCAACTCTTTTTGTTGTCATCGTTCTGAGCATGATGATGATCATCCTGCCGTCCAACATTGCATCCACCCTCAGATCAGGAACGACATTGGTATATTGCGGTTGGTCAAAAGCGGATGCATATGCTGATTCTCCTGCGGGATTAACGAGGTTGCAGGATAAGAATTATCATGAAATGCGTGCAGCTCTCACAGATATAGAAAGAGAATTCGCCGATAAGGGAATTCAGATCAATGCGGACGCCATCATCGCCTTGTCTCCAATGATTTATAAAGAAGATCGAGAAAAACGTGTATCCTCTGTGGGATTAGTTCTTGTTTCTGATAAACCATACAGCGTTCCATTCTTTACAGGAAGAGTGCCAAAACTGTCCAATGAAATTGCCTTAACAGATGTATTATTGAAAGAGCTTGGAGCTCATTTGGGTGACACGGTCGTATTAAGCTTCGGCCAAGAGGAAAAGGAATATATTATCACAGGGCAAATGCAATCCATGGGGAATAGAAGTAAAGTAATACTTGCTTCATTGGATGATGAGCCTTCTCTTCAATATGCATACGTGACGATGGCTATGGTGATAAATTTTGTGGATCACAATAACATACCGGATCAGATTGAAAAAGCTAAAGAGGTTTTTCCTCAGTATAATATAACAAACCCCGAAGAAAGGCTCCGAAGCCTGTTGGGCGGAACGATTGATTTGATGAGCACGCTGAGTTTCTTCCTACTATGCTTTGTGTTAATAATCCTATGTCCGGTCGTTTATCTGATTAGCCATACACTGCTTATCAGAGACAAGCCTGCGATCGCGTTAATGAGATCAATCGGGTTTGCTAAAGTGACAATTAGAACATGGCAAACACTGCGCATACTGATTGTGACCGTACCGGCTATATTATTCGGGGTCCTTGTCTCTTTTCCTGTCAATGCTCTTGTTACACGAATTACTTTTGGTTTGGCGGGGGCCAATCGGGTTCCGCCGCAATACGATATTCTTCAAACATATTTCTTCTACTCCGGCTTGACCTTGATCTGTGTTCTCGCGGTTGCAATCATTGCATCCCTCGGTATCAGTAAGGTTTCAATGAGAAATATCGGCAATCATGAATGAGGTTAGAAGAGGATCCCAATAATCTTGGAGAGGATGTGAAATATATGACAGATATCCTGATCATTGAAGACGATTTGGAAATAGCCAAGTTAATGTGCCGTTTTCTTAACAATGACGGGTATACCTGTGAGATCCGGGCCAGTGGTGAATCCGGACTTGAATATTTGAGTGAGCACAGCGTGAGGCTTGTTTTGCTTGACATTATGCTCCCTGGTATGGATGGGTTTGCTGTTTGCGCCCAAATCCACCAGCAACTGAACATACCGCTGATCATTATCAGCGCTTGTAATGGGAAGGATAGCAAGATTGCGGGTCTGAAATGCGGAGCCGATGATTATGTGGAGAAGCCATTTGATGTTGATGTGTTAAGGGCGAAAATTGGCGCTCTATTCCGACGTCATTACGGAGGCCCTTCCGCCGACAAGCGGCTTATTGCGGGCGAGTTGGATATTAATGTTGATGCCCGGACAGTTTGTTTGTCCGGCAAACCTTTGGAACTCAGTCAGACGGAATTTGATCTTCTTTGCTACCTTGTTGAGCATAAGGGGAAAGTGTTGAGCAAGGCAACTTTGTTTGACGCGGTATGGGGTACCGGATGCTATGCTGAAGTCCGATCTCTGAATGTCTACATCTTCCGTCTCAGGGATAAAATCGAGCATGACAGCAAGCGCCCCAAGCACATTATCACGGTTAGGGGCGTTGGGTTCAGATATGATGAATAAGAGACGGGGTGAACTACCATGAAGAGCTACAATCAATTAATAGGTCTTGTTGTGGCCATAATTGTGGCAGGGATGGTTATAGCCAATTGTGTATTCTTGATGAGCGAAGATGATAAGAATAAAGAATACAACGTTGAAGCCAATCTTTTAGTCGAACAATACCGCGTTACAGGGGAAATATCGGAATCCGACGTTTCCGCATGCCAATTCATTAATGGTGTGGAAGTCTTGTTGACAGAAGATGCTCCCTCTCTGAATATTCAGTCCTTGTATGATATAAGTGCTCGATTTGAAGGACAGCGCTACCTTATCAGGCCGTTATATCCCAATGAGGGGCCAGGGGGGACGTCCCTTGACGGCGAATTGACCGGATATATCAAATTCTACTATTTATCAGGAGATAAGAGAACTGGCTCGTTTGTGCTATGGTACAATGGGATTCTCATTCTTGTGGCCACTTGCTTTATCATCGTTTTGTTGTACCTGAAACAAGTCGTCATGAAGCCAATTATCACATTAAAAACTCTGTCGCAGGCTTTGGCTAAGGGAGATTATACAACTCCGATTCAAATGAGCAAGAATCGGTTTGTGGGGGAATTGCTTTGGGGGCTTGACATGTTTCGTGAGACAATTGATTCTGAGCGTCAGAGGACTCGGGTTGAGGGAAAAGAAAAGGCGTTGGGGGCGCTTTCCCTCTCTCATGATATCAAAACACCTCTAACCGCTATTATGATGTACATCCAGGCCCTTCAGCGCGATATGCATACAGATGAGGAGCAGAAAGAAGAAATGCTTGTCAGAATCTATGAGCGAGCTGAGGAAATCCAATCTTTGGTTGCCAAGCTTCAAACTGTATCAGAGACGATTCCTAATCTTCTGCCTGTCGAAGAAGGGGAGTTCTATCTTGATGATATGATTCAACGCGTGGTTGAGGCCTATAGATGGCGCATGAAATGGAGCAGAACCGAATTCGAGATAGTCTCCCATAGCAATTGCCTGTTAAAAGGCGATGGGGATAGAGCATTTGAGGCTATGAACAATCTTCTGGAAAACGCGATGAAATATGGTGATGGTCATTATGTGGGGATAGAGTTTGCCCAAGAGGCGGGGTATCAGCAGATAACTGTTGTCAACAGCGGAAACACCTTGCTTCCTGAGGAGTCGGCATATATTTTTGACAGTTTCTGGCGCGGATCCAACGCTCGGGGGAAGCCGGGCAGCGGTCTTGGGCTTAGTATTGTCCGGCGGTCGTGTGTGGAAATGGGAGGGGAGGCCTTCGTTAGCTGTAAGAGGGAAGGGGATATTATTGGGGTGACGTTGGTGTTTCGAATGGGGTAGGATTACCGGTTACCTCTGCTGATATGGATCTCGACATGGGTGTTCATATCAAGATACTGATTGTATTCGGATACCCATACCACTTGTCCTTTGGCCTCGCTTGAGTCCACATAGACGACACTATTAGAAATATTGGCCCCTTTGCTGGTAAACTCATAGAAATAGTGAGGTAATTCCTTTTCGGACGATCCAACGAGATCATCGATATAGGGCCGACCTTTTTTCAATGTTTCCTCCAGAACAGGCATTTTCTCGTTCCAAAAGATTTGTGCGTGGACGACATACCTTGAATAATCGTCCAGGATGAGGCACAACTTAACCTTGCGTTTACGCCCAGAGTGTAAGGGATCAGGTAAATACAAGGTGAGTTGGAAATCGCACTGCCATAG
>WRJI01000042.1 GCA_009778595.1 Peptococcaceae bacterium
AAGTCAGTCAAATCGCCAGGTATGAGAAGTTCGTCGAGAATGGGATGCCAGTCGTCAGGACAACGTCATTGGGCAAGTTGAAGGTAATTGATAGACCTGGTATGATTAAGGAACTTGATGCGGCAACAGGGCCGCTAGGCATGGGCATTAGGGCTGTCGATGATATCGCTAAATCCGCAGGGCGGACAGGCGAGGGTCTACGACCGATCGTCCAGGGTGCAGAAGGCATGGAGATGGGTATGCCAAGAGGCGGCGGAATTATTAATGGGAGAAAATATTCCGAACATGCCTTGGAAAGAATGGCTCCCAATACGCCGGAAGTAAGGGCAAGACTGCATACGCGAGCAATAGATCGAGCCGAAGCCGCTGGTCATAAACCTGGCACAAAGGATTACAGTGATTTTATTAATAAACAGATTGACCCGCGCGATGTACCATCTATGGTAGTAGAAGATGCTATAAAAAATACTCTTGGCGTTCCGGGGAAATATCCGGATACATTCGTTCATACAACACCAGATTTCGAAGTAATCGTTAACGCCAGCGGTGATGTAATAACAGTTATTCCCAAATAGGAGGAGAGGTGCGACATGTATATAGAATATGATGAATATGAATTGATTGAACTATTTGAAAGCGAGCCAACGCCAATACTGCAAAAAGAAGCCGGCATGTTCATTTACGGTAAAAATGATAATAATGGCATTCGACTTACATTGAGTATGTCTATCTATGAAATGGAATGTAGTATCGGCATAAGTGTTGGGGAACACGTAGTATTCGAAACAACGCTGAAAAATGTTGAGTCTATGCGTTCTAAGGATAAATGTTTGCGGATTCATCAAAAGGAATCCACACAAGATTATTTGATATACTTTGGAGCAACCATCTTCGTTAAGATAGAGGAGGTGTGAATTGCCCCAAAGGGAATGATAAACAATGGTAAACCGCCCCGCCCCATTGTTGAAGAGACGAGAAGTCTTTTTCAGGATTGTGAACAAAGATGCGTAAAGGAGATTTACGAGTCACTTGATGATTTTCAGCAGTTTATTTCTTTAGTCAATGCCGATGAAGAATGCTTTAATATGTTTTATCGTTATTGCAAGCAAGCAATGAACGAATTTCCAAATTCGGAAAGAGTCCAGATTCCTGACAAAGAGTATATACCTGTAATCTTAGGGGACTGGGCTGAGGTGTTGCGGATGATGCGAGAAGACCCGCGATACAGCGAATAAGGGCGGCAACCAGTCGCCCAAAACGTCCCAAGACTGACGGATAAGGTATCATGATACCCCTGTCCTCTGTAGTTTTTGACGGCTTCCGGCTTTTGGGAGCCTTTGTTGCTGATTGGCGTTAGTCGCTTAGGTTGCAACAACATAAATAAAAAACAAGAAAATCTACATTCTGAATCCTGAATCCTGAATACTGGATACTTGCGGGCAAAGCCCGCATTAGAGAGAGAACGACGTCCACAGGCAGCAAACTCACTACAAGGCATTCTGACACCATTGCGAAGCACCGACAATAAATCAGGCAATGTAACATACCCGCCGGCGTCAATCACCACTTTTGGACTGAAAAAAAATAATTAAAGTGCGGAAATTGCCTCTGAAATCATCCTGGACGATTATTTTGAATGGCGGATTGGCTTGATTATTCGAGGATAATATGGTATAATAGTATCACATGAGAGCTCTTTTGGGATGTTTGCATTTGGAGTTGATAATAAAAAGAAAGGGGATGAAAAAAAGGTTATCAGAGGGCAACTCCGAGAGTATTAAAGGGGCGATAGGATCATGGGGTTAAGAATCACTATTGCGATTGTCAGCCCGACTTTGCTTTACTTAAATCGTAGATAGAGAGGAAAAAAATATGAATAAAAGAAGTATTCTTGTGAAAATTTTAACATTCTCACTGCTTGTTGTTATGGGATTTTCTTTGGTTCCTGCGGCTGCACCTGTTCAAGCAGCCACGGCCAAAAAAGCAATCTACATTTTGCCGGGCTATTTGGAATCACAGATTTACAGCAAAAAGTATCCGGGAGTAACGATTTGGCCCGGTATGGGCCTGGCGACAGAAATTGCCTCAGACGCTATGGGCCAACAGGCTGAGATGACCAACAATGCGAATGGGACAGGCATGTTAGCTTATGCGGACAGGACAAGGGATACTTCCGGAGTCATTGGGTTATTTCTTCCCATGATCACCAGTATCAAAGCCAACTTGGTTGCTAACGGGCTGCAAAACACCTACAATGTGGAGTTTTTCTCATACAATTGCCTGGCGGATTTGAATGATACCGCAAAAGAGCTGGCGGCTGACATCAAGGCCAAAGGGTATGAGAGTGTCATCCTGATATCTCACAGCAACGGAGGGCTCTTGGCGTCTACTTATATTTCTCAGAGTGCTACAAATAAAAATAAAGTAGAAAAAGCCATCTGTGTCGCCACGCCGCTCCTGGGAACCTATCTGGCGCTAGAGCCTGTTGAGACCGGCGCTGTTTCCCTTATGAGTGAGTCATTTGCTACGGGGTTGCTGAAGTTGGGGTATGATACGTTCCTGAGGCCTATATCAAAACAATGGGTCCAAAATTGGGCGAAAAACTCCCCCAATACGTATCAGTTGCAAGCCGGAAACGAATATGTCAGCAGAATCCCTCTTTTGAACAGAACAGCCAATGGAACTCAGGCTGTGTCCAATCCTGCGGACTATTACGCGTTGCTCAATAAAAGCCCCAATACCAACAACGCCCTTGTGAACGGCGGCAACAGAAGTCTGAAATACTTGCGGGAAACCGTGTATGGGAAAGACGTGTTGCAGAAATGGCAAGGGATCGACATGACAATGATCGCTTGTGAATATGGTTTCATTACGCCAATCAGCGCGGTTTACCATATGTCAGGAACGAAAGCTATTTACGACGGTCAGATTTTTGGGAAATCTGGGGACGGATTTGTGAACGCCATGAGCATGAACGGCGACGGACGCTACAAGTATGTTAATGTTCCCGGCGTCAGCCATCTTGAGATTGTCGCCGACCTTCGGACGCTGTCAGCCATCAACGACATTATCTTGGGCAAACCGGTTTCCAGCTTTCCGGAAACTTCGACCATCTTCAGCACCTCATCAACATCACCTGCCATTGGCATGTCGGACATGATCCGCGTTGAGATCAAAAGTTCCGATCCGTTGAGTTTCCCAACCTTAACCAATGCGGGAATCAGTGTGAAAATTTTCGATAAAAAAGGATTGCTGGTCGCTCAGTCCCGCGGTGAAGCACAGATGGGGTTCTCTTTGAATAACTTTATCTATACTTCGTGGAGCACCAGTGAGCATGAGACCAATATTATCTGCTACATTCCTAAGAGTGGCTATACAATGGAAGTGTTTTCAGGAAACGCGAACCGCTCTGCGAGTGATCTCCGGATTACCACGATGACCTTGGATCGTTCCGGGGCGTTCCTTTCTCAGAATGAGTACAAGGTGACCGGAGCCAACCTGTTGACCGGCCTGGCCTTCTCTTTGGACAGCAGCAAGTCTATGGCGCCTGTTCCTTCCCTTGGAGCTAAGAGCACCACGATCTCTACAGCGAACTACAATCAGAATTGGCAGTTCACCACCGACACATTGGATATGGTTCAAGGAACAACAGTAACACCCGGCGTCACCGGAATTCATGCTGCCTCAATGCAAAACGCGAACTACACTTGGACTTCTTCCAACACGGCTGTGGCCACAGTGTCTTCTGCCGGCGCCATTAAAGCGGTAGCCCCCGGGACAGCTTATATTACGGCGACAGGCAAAGACGGCAGCTGCAAAATTGAAACCATCAAAGTTGTCGTAACGAAACAAGTCAGTGTCACTTTTGACGCGCAAGGCGGCAGCCCTGCCCCCGCACCGGTTGCGATCAATTCCGGAATGCAAGTCACCCAGCCGGAAAATCCGGTTAAGGAAGGGTTCGTCTTCGCGGGTTGGTACAACGGCACCAAAGCCTATGATTTCGGGGCCCCTGTTACCGCCAACCTGACTCTTACCGCCAAATGGACACAGATTACCAGTGTTGTTACCTTTGACAGTCAAGGTGGGACAGCGAAAACCGCCGCGAAGGTCAACTACGGTGCTAAGGTTGCTAAACCCACCAACCCGACCAAAACAGGGTATGCTTTTGACGGTTGGTATTTGGACGGCGCGCTTTACGATTTCAATGCACCTGTGACTTCAGATATGACACTGACAGCCGGATGGACCGCGAATACCCTTACCGTCAAATTTGATGCTCAGGGCGGTAGCCCCGCGCCTGCTGCCGGAACAACGGGCTACGGCACCCTGGTTTCCCAGCCTGACGACCCGGTAAAAGAAGGATTCATTTTCCTGGGCTGGTACAACGGCACGAAAATCAATGATTTCAGCAAGCCGGTTACAGCCAATCTGAACCTGACCGCCAAATGGGAACAAATCACCTGTGTCGTCACTTTTGACAGCCAAGGCGGGACCGCGAAAACCGCCGCAAAGGTGAAATACGGGGCCAAAGCCAGCAAACCGACCAACCCGACGAAAAGCGGCAGCGTTTTTGACGGCTGGTATTTGGACGGCGAACTCTATGATTTCAATGCCCCCGTCACTTCAGATATCACTCTGACAGCGAAGTGGCGTTAGTCCCTTACGGACGCGAAGCGTCAAAAAAGAACAAGAAAATCCACATTCTGAATACTGAATCCTGAATACTGAATACTTGCGGTCGAAGACCGCATTAGGTTAAGGCGAGCAACGCCCGCAAGTATCAGGATTCGGGTTCCGGGATCCAAGTTTCCGTATCCGGGATTCAGAATATAGTGAGATAACCATAAAAGCTAACGGGCCGTTCAGGAAACGGTTCGTTAGCCTTTTATCATTCTGAATTCGCCTCCTCTCCGGGGTTCTCGGATTTGCATCAATTTTTAGTGCGTTTACCATGGTTGTCTGCGTTTGAGCATGGATTGAACCATTGTTTTCTGGCAATCATTTTTTTGTAAAAAGGTCAAAAAAGGCTTGACAATACCCAATCTCTAAGGTATACTTGGTTCGAACATATGTTTTGAGGGATTGGGCGATCGTTCGATGTATGAGGACAGGGAGCGCGAGAACAAGAAAACATATCAAAAGAAAACAAGAGCGAGAGAGGAAGGGCAAACGGTATGGACAAAGACAAAATGAAAGCGTTGGATATGGCCTTGCTGCAGATCGAGAAACAATTCGGCAAGGGTGCGGTCATGAAGTTGGGGGAAGCGTCGGCAAAGCTGGCTGTGGATGTGATTCCGACAGGAGCGTTGCCGTTGGATATGGCTCTGGGAGTTGGCGGGTTGCCGCGGGGCCGTATTATTGAGATCTATGGACCGGAGTCGTCAGGGAAAACGACGGTGGCGCTTCATGTCATCGCGGAGGCTCAGAAGATGGAGGGGACGGCGGCTTTTATTGATGCGGAACATGCCCTCGATCCGGTCTATGCCCGGGCTTTGGGTGTGAAGATTGATGATTTGCTGGTCTCTCAGCCGGATACAGGAGAACAGGCTCTGGAAATCTGCGAGGCGTTGGTGCGCAGTGGCGCCGTTGATGTTATTGTGGTGGATTCTGTGGCGGCTTTGGTCCCCCGGGCAGAGATTGAAGGGGAGATGGGGGATTCTCATATGGGTCTCCACGCGCGTCTGATGTCCCAGGCTTTGCGTAAGTTGACGGGGGCCATCAGCAAGAGCAACACCTGTGTGGTTTTTATCAACCAGGTGCGTGAGAAGGTCGGCGTCATGTTTGGCAACCCGGAAGTGACCACAGGAGGGCGGGCGCTTAAGTTCTATTCCTCGGTTCGTCTGGAAGTGCGCAAGGCTGATGTCATCAAACAAGGGCAGGATATGTTGGGGAACCGAACCAAGGTTAAGGTGGTTAAGAACAAGGTGGCACCGCCGTTTTTGACAGCTGAGTTCGATATTATGTATGGTAAGGGGATTTCATATGAAGGCGGGTTGGTCGATATGGGTTCGGATACCGGGATTCTCACGAAGGCGGGTGCGTGGTATTCATATAATGGGGAACGTTTGGGTCAGGGCCGGGAGAATGTGAAAGAGTATCTGGCCGGACACCCGGAGGTGGCGGCTGAAATTGAAGCGAAGATTCGTGCCCTACGCATTAATGTGAGTGATGCGGGCTCAGGGTTGGGCGCGGGATCGGATGAGGAGCCGGAGATTGTTGATTTAGGAGGGAAGACGTGAGGTCTTCCGGGCAGTCGGCGGTGCAAAAAGGACTTGAGTGTTTGAGCCGCCGCCGCTTATCAGTCTGGGAGCTGGATCAAAGGTTGCAACGGGCGGAGTTCGAGACTACGGAACGCGAGGAGGCGATAGAGCGGTTAAGGGAATGGGGCTATCTTGATGATGGCGAGTTTGCCCGGGCTTATTGCCGTGCCAGGAGGCAGCGTTCTTCACGTCTTAAGATTGTTTGCGAGTTGGAGCAAAAAGGTGTTGCTCGTGACTGTGTTGAGGAGGCTTTGGCTGATGAGTATGACGTTGCGGAAGAGTTGAGGTTGTGTCGGGCACGCATGATTAGAGAATGGGAAAAATTACCTAAAAATATTGAGATGTTTGATGAACGCATCTGGTACTCTTTGGTGGAGAAATTTATGGCAAGATTTGTGAGACGTGGGTATCCATGCGCTTGTATCATGAAAATTGTTGAGGAAGAAGAGGCGGTCTTTTTTCCATCCAATACCAAAGAAACTTGACTTTATCCAATATTTTTATTAAACTAGGCTTGTAAGGCAGTCTTTTTCGATTTGTTCGCTTGCAGGTACAGCAGAGGCGAAACAAATATATATATATTTGTTCGGCATAATGGGCAGGGGGTCCCGTGTCCAAGGAGCGGTTACGATGTATATATAGTTGCGAAAGAGTCCTGGTCGGGGGTTCCGGTTGGTCCTCGGCCTGGTTGAAGAAGAAAGGCTGGTCTTGTGCCGGTCTTTTTGTTTTATCACAAATGTCGTTATATTACTTCTATGGGAGGTGGAATCGTGACACTGTTCTGGATCTTCTTAGGCTTGTTTGCCGGGTTGATTGTTGGATGCTTAATCGGATGGATTGTCCGACGGAATATTGCTGAGAAGACTTTGGGATCTGCTGAGCAAGCGGCAAAAAAAATCCTTGGCGATGCTGAGAGGGCAGCTGACTCGAAAAAACGGGAAGCTGTGGTCGCCGCTAAGGAAGAGGTTATGCAGTTGCGCAATGATTTGGAGAAGGAAACCAGGGAGCGCCGCAATGAGTTGCAGCGTTTGGAACGTCGTAATCTGCAGAAGGAAGAATCGTTGGATAAGAAGTCAGAGAGTTTGGAACGCAAGGATGAGAGCTTGCGTCAACGGGAATCCGCGACGGAGGCAACGAAGAAAAAGCTTACTGATTTGATTGCGAAGCAAATGACGGAGTTGGAACGGATTTCCGGGTTGACGCCGGATGAGGCGAAACAGATTCTGTTAAGGAGCGTTGAGGATGAGGTCCGCTATAAGTCCGCTGTGTTGATTAAGGAGGCGGAGGCGCGAACGAAGGAGGAGTCGGAGAAGAAGGCCAAGGATATCATTTCCCAGGCAATTCAGCGTTGTGCGGCGGATCATGTGGCCGAGAGTACGGTGTCGGTGGTGTCGTTGCCTAACGATGAGATGAAGGGGCGCATCATCGGACGTGAGGGCCGCAATATCCGGGCGTTGGAGACGTTGACGGGAGTGGATCTGATTATTGATGATACGCCGGAAGCGGTTATTCTGTCGAGTTTTGATCCGATTCGGCGCGAGGTGGCCCGGTTAGCTTTGGAGAAGCTGATTTTGGATGGGCGTATCCATCCGGCGCGAATTGAGGAGATGGTGGAGAAGTCTCAGAAAGAGGTTGAACAGAAGATCCGTGAGGAGGGCGAACAAGCTACTTTTGAGACAAGTGTTCATGGATTGCATCCTGAGATCGTTAAGCTGTTGGGTCGGCTGAAGTTCCGTACCAGTTATGGGCAGAATGTGCTGAAGCATTCGATTGAGGTGGCGCACTTGTCTGGCCTGATGGCGGCGGAGTTGGGTGTTGATGCTCAGTTGGCTAAACGCGCTGGGTTGCTTCATGATTTGGGAAAAGCGGTTGACCACGATACGGAAGGAACCCATGTGGAGATCGGAGTCGATATCTGCAAAAGGTATAAGGAGTCCGCTGAGGTGCTCCACGCGATCGAAGCCCATCACGGAGATGTGGAGGCCAAAAGCACAGTGGCGGTTTTGGTGGCGGCGGCAGATGCTGTTTCAGCAGCGCGACCCGGAGCTCGCAGGGAGACATTAGAGACCTATATTAAACGGTTGCAGAAGCTGGAAGAGATTGCCGAGGCTTTTGACGGTGTGGAGAAATCTTATGCGATTCAAGCCGGTCGAGAGATTCGGATTATTGTAAACTCTGAGAAGATTGATGACATGCTGGCGCCGCGTATGGCTTATGATGTGGCGAAACGAATTGAGGAAGAGTTGGAATACCCGGGTCAGATTCGGGTTGTTGTGTTGCGGGAAACCCGAGCTGTCGATTATGCGAAGTGATCATTTTGAAGAGTTATTTTGTCTAATAATGATTTTTAGATTCTATTTAGATTATTAACGGGTCTTGAGAACCTTTGGAAAGCCTCCGATTTGCAGGAAACTGCTTATGGGGGGCTTTCTAATATTGCGCCAATATTACATATATTCACGAATCGTGTCACTTATTAACAGAATTATGTCTGAAGGTTTTTCTAGTCAAAGAAGAGAATACAACAGTAATATCTGCAACAAAGTGAGGAAATGGCATGATATCCCAATCAGTCACCGCAATGAGTTTTGGTTCACAGTTTACGAGTTTTGGCACAGGTCTATTGATTGCGATTTTGTTGCGTTATCCGGAGATCGGATCAATCAACTGCAATCAGGATGAGCAGGTTCTGAATATAAAGTTTTTAGTGAAGGGGTCATATCCTTATGAAAAACTTGAGGAGACTCTTTTGGATGCGTCGGCTGTATTTAATCAAATGGAACGGCGTAATGTGAAAGTTTGCCGAATCGAGCGGAGGTCGGAGGAGGTTGACATGCTGGTTTTGACACGGGATCTTGCGTCACTTACCTTTGATGAAATGAATCTGTCTGTGCAGATTATCAAGGGGATGATAGGGAAACAACTCATTAGTGAGGAACAAATTCTGGGGGAGGAGGATAAGGTGTTTCAGGAGGATATGATTATTCAGTCTTTGGCAGCGATGCGCGCACGAGGGGCTGAGAATAGTTTGACGGCCTTGCGTGACGGGGGGCGGGTGTTGGTGTTTAGGGGGAATTGAGGGGGAATTAAGATGTAAATGTATTGTGAGGTAAATGTACTAATGCGGGCTACGCCCGCAAGTATCCAGTATTCAGTATTCAGGATTCAGAATGTGGATTTTCTTGTTTTTTTATTGATGTTGTTGCAACCTAAGCGATTTATGTTGACAATTGGAGGCAAGGAAGGTAGTATGACAGTATTCAGTATTCAGTATTCAGGATTCAGGATTCAGAATTCAGAATGTGGATCTTCTTGTTTTTTTTGACGCTTCGCGTTTATAAGGTACTAACTGCGCTATCGGAATGATTCTTATGACTGCGCAACCAGCATGTTTTTCTTTGATGTTGTAGCCGCAGTTGTCGCGATTATAATTTTGTACAGGTATTTTTTATGAGAGTGTTGTTTATTGGTGACATTGTCGGACGGCCGGGACGTGAGGCTGTTGAAGTTTTTTTGCCGCAATTGAAGCGCGATTATAATATGGATTTTGTTGTGGCCAATGGAGAGAATGCGGCCGGTGGCAGGGGAATGACAAAGGATATCGCGTTTTCTTTGTATGAGTTGGGCATTGATTTTTTGACGTTGGGGAACCACGCTTGGGATCAAAAAACTTTGGCGAAAAGTATCGATGACGATCGAAGGATGATCCGTCCTGCGAATTACCCGGTTGGCGTTCCCGGACGGGGTTATGGCGTTGTATCAAAAAACGGACTTAGTCTCGGTGTGATTAATCTGTCGGGAAGGGTGTATCTGGCACCTTTGGATAATCCGTTTAAAATGGTGACTGATGTTGTGAATAAAATCAAGGATGAGACTCAGGCGATTCTGATTGATTTTCACGCGGAAGCCACTTCTGAGAAAGTCGCCATGGGGCGGTTTCTCGAGGGGAAAGTGAGCGCTGTAGTTGGTACCCATACACATATTCAGACGGCGGATGAGAGGGTTTTGCCTCTGGGGACTGCCTACATAACGGATGTCGGTATGACCGGACCGGCGGATTCAATTATTGGGGTAAAAAAGGAGGGTGTGATTAACAATTTCTTGACTCAAATGCCTTTTCGCATGGAAGTCGCGGATGGGCCGATTCAGTTAAACGCGGTACTTGTTGATATTGATGAGAAGGGAAGAGCTCTTGGGATTGAGCGGATTCAGAGGTTGGGCTAGTCGGAGTACTAGTACTCCGTCCAGCCAAAATCACTTAATGTCTTGCGTCGTCTTTCGACACGCTGCTTCGTCAGCTCCTCCTAGAAGACACCCGGTATTCGTCGTCGGTTCTTCCTAGCATCATGTCGAAATACTTGCAATCCATTTAAGTGATTTGGACTGGACGGAGTACTAGAGTATCATTCTGAAAGAGCAGGAAGAAATATGCACCCTATTCTTATTGAGGGCGATCGCAGGTTTGTGCAAATCACGCAGAACGCATTGGATTTCATAGCGACAAAGTCGCCTGAACATTATGAGATGGTCACAAAATACATCGGCAGGATCAAGCATACGCATAAGGGCAGCGGTATGTTGGTGGAGGCGGATCCCCCGACGTTTGTTGTTAATGATATTGAACTCAATTCGCCTATGTGTTGGTACGCGAGCGATATTGTTCATGATGCCTATCATTCAAAATTGTTCCATGATTATCTTACCGACCATGAGTATGTTCCCGATCATATCTACAAAGGTTATGATGCCGAGATGAAATGTTTGCAAATACAAAAACAGTTCTTAATCACTGCCGGAGCGGCTCAAAGATATATAAATTGGATTGACTACGCGCCGGCAACGCGCTGGTGGGAGTGATCAGGAGACACATAATAAAGGGGTATGCAACAAACTTGTTTGCTGCATACCCGGAGCAATAGGTCCTTATAATTCCATAATGGCTGTCTTCTGTCC
The DNA here is from genome assembly GCA_009778595.1 of Peptococcaceae bacterium. Taxonomy (GTDB): domain Bacteria; phylum Bacillota; class Desulfitobacteriia; order Desulfitobacteriales; family Syntrophobotulaceae; genus WRJI01. The sequence continues at coordinate 11,214 of WRJI01000042.1, forward strand.
TGACTTATTTAATAAGCGTAAATCCACCGATAAGGGGAAGGGGCTCGGTTTTGCCGTTGGCGGCGTTGACAATACCAAGAATCGCGAGGATGAGGCATCCTATGGCGCCGAAGAAACAAAGAATTGACACAATAAACCCAAGAATGGGAATCCAGCTGAAGATAACGGACAAGATCGATAAAGAGATCTCAACGATGAACAGGATAAGGCCTTGATTGGCATGGAATTTCGCGAAGGGGGATTGTGGCGCCGCGGCGAGAGGGACGATGAACAGAAACCCAATGTAAGCAAGGATAGCGTATAGCTTGTTGTTCTCGGCATCATTTGGGTTGGTGTAGCCCTGCGGGGCATTGGTGTCAGACATATTGCACATTTCCTTCCTTTGTTGAGGTTGAACCTCTTAGAGATATTATATTAACCCGTTACTCAGCACATTATCATTATGCTCATGATTTGTAAATGGTAATTATTGGGATATACGGGAGCCTCTCAAGAGTGTTCCATTCCGGGCGGGATCATGTGTATCCCATAAGCCCACGAACAGAGACCTCGCTTGAGTTCAGAGCTGTGTCGGAGCCTGTGGCGAGCCGGATAATCAGTTCTCCTCTGGCATTGATCGTAACAGCCCGTCCATAAATCTCCTTATTGTTATAAACAGCTTTAATATCTTGGCCCAGAGTGACGCAGTTTTTTTGGTAGATGGGCAGGATATCAGAAAGGAAACCATTCTCAAGAAACCGATCATACAGAGGTTCAAAGCGGTTGAGAACAGATGCGGCCAGGCCGTTGAGAGAATAGGTTCTGCCTGTTTCTAAAGATAGTGATGTGGCAGAATCGTTAAGTTCCGGCGGAAAACGCATGATTTGCGCATTGATGCCAATACCTACGGCAATGGCTTTGATATGCTCGATTTCCGCTACCAGTTCGGTGAGAATGCCGGCGGTTTTTTTGCCGTTGATGATGATGTCGTTGGGCCATTTGATGCCTGTTTTCGGGGTGGCCGGTTCCGGAGAAGACGACGGTATCGGAGAATACGACGGAATCGGAGAAGACATCGAATCCGGAGGGTCTGTGAGCAAATCTTCTATGCCTTGGTATACAGCCAAGCCGGCAACGAGGGTTATTTGGGCCGCGTTGACGACAGGGGTTCGGGGACGTAGCAGCACCGACATCATCAATGAGGCGTCGGCGTGAGTCGGAGAATACCAAGGGCGGCCCATCCGGCCCCGGCCTTCTGTCTGTTCCAGCGTTGCAAAAACCGCGCCGTCGGGAGCGCCGGCTTCCGCTGCCGATAAGGCGCGGCGGTTGGTCGAGTCAACCTTGTCATCTAAGGTAAAGGCACGGCCCATATGTTTGGTCGTGAGCAACCTTAACACTTCGGTGGTATGCAGGAAAGTTGGTCCGTCGGTGAGCCGATATCCACGGTTGGTGGCGGCTTCGATGGTGAAACCTTCTTGCCGTAAGGCCGTGATGTCTTTCCAAACCGAGGCGCGAGAGACGCCTAAACGCCGGCTGATGTCGGCGCCGGATAAGAAAGTCCCTGAATGTTGTTGAAGAAGAGCCAGAATGGTGTGTTTCATGATCCAAGTATACCAAGAGAAGAAGATAAAGGAAAGAAGGAGAAAGGGAATTTGCTGACGAATTGCCTAACGCGGGCTGCGGGCTTCGCCCGTAAGGTGGTACAACCGAGAATCGTCCGCCGGCCGATTCCTCGATTAGTGCTGAGGGTCATGGGAGCGACATCTTAAAAAAGGGCTTTCAGGAGTCTTGCAAAAGGGTCAACATGACAAATCCAGGGAAATGATGTATAATATAAACAATAAAGAGAAATAGAAAGGCATGAATGATGTCGAAACATAAAATCATGAGTGTGTTTGGAACCCGGCCGGAAGCTATTAAAATGGCCCCGCTGGTGCAAGCCTTAAAGCGTTTGGCACACGTTGAGAGCCTGGTGTGTGTGACGGGTCAGCATCGCGATATGCTGGATCAAGTCCTGAACATTTTTTCGATCCGACCGGATGTCGATCTGAATATCATGCGTTTTGATCAAGACCTGACTTCGATTACGACCAGGACCTTGGAAGGGTTGGCCCCGGTTCTGTCGGAATACAAGCCGGAATTGGTTCTGGTTCACGGGGATACGACGACTTCGGTTTCAGCGGCTTTGGCGGCGTTTTATCAGAAGATTCCTGTGGCTCATGTGGAAGCCGGGTTGCGCTCGATGGATCCCTATTCGCCTTACCCTGAGGAAATGAACCGGTGCTTGATCAGCAGACTGGCTCAGCTGCATTTCGCGCCGACTGCGGCTAACGCGGACAACCTGCGGCGCGAAAATGTGTTGGGGCTGATCAGCGTAACGGGAAATACGGTTATCGATGCCCTTATGACGACGGTTTATGATACTTATGAGTTTCAGCATGAGTTTCTGCGATCTTTTGATTTTGACTCGGGACCAACGATTTTGTTGACGGCGCACCGGCGCGAGAATTTCGGGCAGCCTATTGTCAGTATCTGCCGTGCTGTGCGCCGGTTGGTGGAGGATCATCCGGGATTGCGGGTTATCTACCCGGTGCATCCCAATCCGCAGATTCAGCAACCGGTGCGCCAGGAATTGGCGGATATCGAGCATCTCTATCTCATTGAACCCTTGGATGTACAGGAGATGCATAACTTAATGGATCGGTGCTCTTTTGTCATGACGGATTCCGGTGGGTTGCAGGAGGAAGCCCCGGCCCTAGGCAAACCGGTTCTCGTTCTGCGCACTGAAACAGAAAGACCGGAGGCTGTTGTGGCCGGGACTGTAGAGATCGCCGGAGTTGAGGAGGAAGGGATCTATCAGGCCGCTCACGCGCTGTTGACTGATCGAGATAAATTTCGGAGGATGGCGACAGCCGTTAATCCGTACGGCGATGGACGGGCTTGTGAGAGAATTCTTGGTTGTATCGAGACATGGCTTGGTTCATGAAAAGCCGGGCAGGGAGTATAGTCAGTGCAGAATTTTTTTAGCCAGCTGTTTACATTAAACTGGATCATGCCTGTTGTTGACATCATTATTGTGATGGTCATAATTTATCAAATCCTGATGCAGTTTAAGGGAACCCGAGCCATGACCCTTTTAAACGGTCTGGTTATTTTTCTTATCGTTTCTTGGCTGGCTACGTTTTTCCGGTTGGAAACCCTGTCATGGATTCTGGGGTATGCCGGGGCCATGCTGGTGGTGGCGTTACCAGTGGTTTTTCAGCCGGAATTGCGCCGGGCTTTGGAGAGATTGGGGCGTCGGTCGCCTCTGAATATTCATATACAATCGGCCGGTTCCGAGGAGATGAAAGGTGTTGTCGAGGAGGTTCTTAAGGCCGTCAGGAATCTCTCGGAGAATCAGATTGGGGCTTTGCTCGTCATGGAAAAAAACACAGGGATTCAGGAATATATTGATACAGGGATCAAGCTAGAAGGCGCTGTTTCAACAGAGCTTTTGTTGAGTATTTTTATGCCGTCGACTCCTTTGCATGATGGGGCGGTGATCCTGCGCGGCGACCGTGTAGCGGCGGCCGGGTGTTTTCTGCCGTTATCTCAGAGTGATACTTTGCAGCAGAATCTGGGGACGCGCCATCGGGCCGCTATCGGTCTGTCTGAAGTTTGTGATGCGCTGATTATCGTTGTTTCGGAAGAGACAGGGGTTATTTCAACGGCTCAAAACGGGCAGCTACAACGTTCACACGACAACAAAAGTTTACGGGAGAAGCTTAACAGAGAGATGGTTATGGTCAAGGAAACCGGAAAAAGAGATTTTATGTTTTGGAGGTGATCAAGGTGAAGGGGAAGTGGAAAAACGGGGCCCGTAATTTTTTCAGCCGCAATATTCGCTATAAGGTGATTTCATTGGCATGTGCTGTGACCTTTTGGTTTTGGGTGACCGGACAAGCCGAAACCTTCAGCCTTCTCGGTAACAGAGTGATTTCGGTTCAGGTTGAGTTGCGCAACGCCCCGGCGAATATGGTAGTTCTGAATGATCTGCCCACAGTCAGTGTGGAGGTTAACTGGCAAAGCAGGCAGTTGGGTGTTAAGGATGTTAACGCCTACATAGATTTAAAGGACGCAACTCTTGGCAAGGCTTCCTATGCTGTTGAAGCAGAAACGTTGGACGGTTCCGGCGTCAGCAAAATCTCCCCCCGGACGGTGCCTCTTAATATTGACCAGCTTATTGATAAGCCCATGGAGGTGGATGTCCTGGTTTTCGGCAAACCGGCACAAGGGTATGTTGCTGCCGACCCAATTTTGATCCCTGAGGAAGTGGTGGTCCGTGGACCCAAGAGCATTGTTGATAAAATGGAAAAGGTGGCGGTGGAAATCAATATTGAAGGCATTGACAGCACGTTGCGGTCTTCCAAACCTATCCAATATAAGGATTTTGGTATTCTTAATTTGTTTGCGCCGGATCCAGGGTTGAAGAAACTGACAGCTTTGACGGGGGCGGTAGAGATCATCGTTCCTATTTATGAAGCCGAATATGCCAGCAAAAGAGTACCCCTTGTCGTTGATGTGGAGGGCAAAACCGCTGAGGGATACGAATTGCGTTCTTTTGATCCGCTGCCGGCTGCTGTAACGCTGATTGGATTACCCCAGGATCTGGAAGGAATTGTTTCTGTGGACCTTGGTACGATTTCTATTGAAGGGGTTAAGGAGAATAAGACCTTCGAATTTGACACGAGATCGTTGGATCTGCCTCAAGGGGTTTCGGTTGCGACGGATGCCAAGATTAATGTTCTGGTTAGCGTGAGACAAGTCATGTTACAGAGAGTCGTTTCGTTTGTTCCTGTGGAGATACGCAATCAAAGGACTCAATACACTTATTCGGATGTGCCTCTTCAGAGTATTGTCATCCGAGGTTATCCGGAAGATGTTCAGAATATCACGGCTACATCGATGAGATTCTGGATAAACGTTGCGGATCTCGAGGGAGGGACGCATTCCGTTGAGTTGTTGTGGGAGGCGATGCCTCCCGGGGTATTCCCGGTTCAGATACCCAGAGTGACGATTGTCGTCACCGCACCGGCGTAAGCCGGTTTACGCGAGTTGTTTTATTTGAAAGGAGCCCATTTTGTATGGAAAAATTCTTTGGAACAGACGGAGTTCGAGGCGTCGCAAACAGAGATTTGACGCCGGAATTGGCTATGTATATCGGGCAGGCAGCGGCATGTCACCTAGTTCGTCAAGGCACGTATGAAGGCCCCAGAGCAAAAATAATTATCGGTCGGGATACACGGGTATCCGGCGGTATGCTGGAAGCCGCTTTGGCTGCGGGGATCTGCTCTATGGGGGTAGATGTCTGGTTGGCCGGTGTTGTCCCAACACCGGCTGTAGCTTTTTTGACGAGGACTTATGAGGCTTGTGCGGGCGTGGTTATTTCAGCATCACACAACCCGGCACCGGACAACGGGATCAAGTTTTTCAGCAACTTAGGATATAAGTTTCCCGATGACGTTGAAGAGGATATCGAAGTCTTGATCCGTCAAGGCATAGCGACCGGTGTTATGACGGCAGGAGAAAGGCCTGTGGGATCCGGGGTTGGCCGTATCGTGCCGATGAAGCAAGCGGAAGAGCGTTATATGGAGTTCCTTAAGGCAACCGCGCCTTCTTTGGAGGGTCTGACTGTTGTTGTTGATTGTGCCAACGGGGCGGCGGGATCTATTGCGCCTAAACTGTTTGCAGAGTTGGGGGCTTGTGTGATTCCGGTTTTTGACAGCGCTGATGGTATGAGTATCAATGTGTTATGCGGGTCGACCCATCCGGAGACATTGGCTCAGAAGGTGTTGGCTTGCCATGCGGATCTCGGTTTGGCTTTTGATGGTGACGCGGACAGAGTCATCGCGGTGGACGAGAACGGCAAGATTGTTGACGGAGACGCGATTATGCTTATCTGCGCGTTGAGCATGAAGGAGCGGCGAAGCCTTAAAAAGGATACCCTGGTACTGACGGTGATGAGCAATTTGGGGTTGCGCCGGGCTCTGCTTGAGAACGGGATAAAAATAGAAGAGACAGCAGTGGGGGACCGATATGTTTTGGAACGCTTGATTGAAAGCGGTGCCGCCCTTGGAGGCGAACAGTCAGGGCATATTATTTTTACCGATTACGCAAAGACGGGAGACGGGATGCTGTCGGCTTTGAAGCTGATGGAGGTCATTCAGATTAAGAAGAAGAAACTGTCTGAATTGGCGTCTTGTTTTACGCAGTATCCCCAAGTTATTCAGAACACCCATGTTAAGGATAAGGCCGCAACGATGAATCATCCTGATGTCATCGCCGCGATTGCCCAGGCGCAGGAACGCTTGGGAGCAGACGGCAGGGTTTTGGTCAGACCGTCCGGAACAGAGCCTATGATTCGGGTGATGTTGGAAGGGCCGAATAAGGACGAACTGGATGCCATAGCTCAGGAGGTCATCGACAAAATCGACGCTGTCCAATGAGGTGTGGTCGGGACTCAAAGAAACGGCTTGCCGACATGAAATTTAATATTTTCAAATAATTATTTTAGTGATATAATGATATTGCGACGAAGTCAAAATTTGTGCTAACGCGGGCTTCGCCCGCAAGTATCCAGTATTCAGTATTCAGTATTCAGTATTCAGTATTCAGAATGTGGATTTTCTTGTTTTTTATTGATGTTGTTGCAACCTAAGCGACTAATTGGAACTTGTTGGGAGCGATTAATATGCTTGAAGAATTTTCTTTGAGGCCGCGTATATTTGCTGACGGGGCAGCTTATTCAGCGGCATATATGATGGAGCAATCGCAAAATAAAGCATTCTGTTGGGATGTTTTGCCGTCTCACTATGCTCAGAATATTCACAGGATGCGGTGTATTATTGAAAACGCACAAGCGGGGCAACCATTGGATGAGATGGATGTGGGCAAGATTGTCCGAGGCCTCTATGAAGATCGCGAGCTCTATTTGGGTGTTATTAACAAACTTGAACATTTACGACCGACAAAAGGATCCGCGGCGCCATTGGATTCGATTCAGTCCTTAAGTGTTCATTGTGTCAATGTGGCACTCTACAGCCTGGCCATCGCCATATGGACACGTCTGTGCGAGCGGCGGCGGAAAGCTCTGTTGACGGGGGCGTTATTACATGACATCGGAAAGATTGGGATTAATGGACAGATCCTCAATAAGCCGGGAAAGTTAAACGCCAAAGAATTTCTGGTGGTTAAAGAACATTCCGTTATTGGTTACGATCTGGCTTGTCAGGCCGGTTTTCTGGATGAAATTGTATGTGATTCTATTCTCATGCATCATGAACGGTTGGATGGAGGCGGGTACCCTCATGGCTTGCGCGGGGATTCGGTAATTGATACCGCCAGGATTATTGCTATTGCCGATACTTATGATGCCGTGACTTCGGATCATGTATATAAGTGCCGATCGGCGCCTTTTGAGGCGCTGCGTATTATGGAAAGCATGAGAAAAACCAGGCTTGATGCATGGAGGACCGGAGAATTCATCTGGAATCTGGCTCAACTCTACATGGGTTCTTCTGTGTTATTAAACACAGGTGAACTTGGTGAAATCGTCTTCATTTGCCCCACAACGCCGGCCGAACCGATTGTGCTGACGGGAGGGCGGTTGTTGGATCTTTCACAGGAGAAAGGGCTGCGGGTGGTAGCCTTGCAATGATATTATTCTTGATATTTTGTCATGCACCCTAACGCGGGCTACGCCCGCAAGTATCCAGTATTCAGTATTCAGGATTCAGAATGTGGATTATCTTGTTTTTTATCGACGCTTCGCGTCTATAAGCGACTAATGGAATTGGTGTTTGGACAAACATATTGATAATGGTTATAATTAACTCTAAAAATATTTGATCTTTTGGAGGGATTGCAGTGAGCGAGGACACGATATTGAGAGAGACACAAGAGACACAAGAGACACAAGAGACACAAGAGACACAAGAGCCTCAGGCTGACCAAGCTACCAGAGGCACTGAACCATCCGCCCAGGCTGAGAAACGGGAATTCCAAACGGAAATTCGCCAACTTCTGGACATTGTTATCCATTCGCTTTACACAAACAAGGAAATCTTTCTGAGGGAGCTTATCTCCAACGCGGCTGATGCCTGCGAGAAGATCCGCTATTTGGCTCTCATCGGCGAGGAAATTCGCGGGGGCGGAGAGAGTCATGACCTTGGTATCAAAATCACAGTTGACGACAAGGCAAACACCCTAACTATCAGCGACAACGGAATCGGGATGACTCGGGAAGAGCTGATCGAAAACCTTGGGACCATTGCCCATTCGGGCTCCAAGTCTTTTCTGTCCTATTTAGCGGAGCACCGGGATCAGGCTCCTGATCTAAGTCTCATCGGACAGTTTGGTGTCGGTTTCTATTCCGCGTTTATGGTGGCGCAAAAAGTTGTGATTCAGACCCTTTCAGGGGATCCGGAAGCGGAAGCATGCTGTTGGATATCTGAAGGTTTGGGTAGCTATACTCTTGGAACCGGAACTCGTCAAGAACGGGGCACAAGTATAGAAATCTGGCTGAAAGAGGACGCCGCGCATCTTGCCAGTGCCGAGAGTATCAAGCTTATTATCAATAAGTATTCCAACTTTGTGCCGTATCCTGTCAGCGTTAACGACGAGAAAATAAATACAGTCGAGGCGATCTGGGTCAAGAACAGAAAAGAAGTCACAGATGAAGAGTATGCGGAGTTCTACAAGTTTTTCGCCGGAGCCTATGACGAACCGATAGCGCGTTTGCATTTCTCATCCGACGCGCCGTTATCGCTACAAGCGCTGCTCTTTGTACCCGGCAGCAACATGGAACGATTTGGGTTCAATCGCACCGAACGCGGTGTCAACCTTTTTTGCAAAAAAGTTCTGATACAAGAGAAATGCGAGAATATTCTGCCGGAATGGTTACGATTCGTGCGCGGGATCGTTGACTGCGAGGATTTGCCTTTGAATATTTCCCGGGAAACCTTGCAGGATAGCGCTTTGCTGCAAAAACTCAACCGCATGGTGACAAGCCGGTTGCTCAAATTCTGGGAAGAACTGGCCCGGGATGACAGCAAGAAATATGAGGCGTTCTGGCAAGAATTCGGCGTGTTTTTGAAAGAAGGTGCGGCAACGGATTTTGTTAATCGACAGGAATTGCTCAAGCTCCTGCGTTTTGAGTCCAGCATGACTGATCCCGGGGAGCTGACAGGCCTTGACGAGTACATTGATCGTATGCCCGACAGCCAGAAAGCCATCTATTTTGCCAGCGGACCGAATCGTGAGGGTATTGAGCAGGGGCCCTATCTGGAGATCTTTCGGGAAAGCCACTACGAGGTTCTTTACACCTATCAGACCATTGATGATTATGTGTTGTTGAACATCGGATCTTATAAGGAGAAACCCCTGCTGTCCGTTGATCAGGAAAACGAAGAGATGCCGGATCTGGACGCGACAAACCCACCTCGTATGGAGGAAGCGAAAGCGGATCAGTTGGTTGACTGGTTGAAAGAGGTTCTTAAAGATAAAGTCAAAGAAGTCCGAGTTTCCAAACGATTGGTGGAAAGTCCCGCTGTGTTGCTCAGCGTTGGCACATCCCACAGCATGAGTCGCCTCTATCAGTCCATGAGCGAAGTGGCCGGTCTGCCTGGCAACGCTTTTAACGACGTGCTGGAGATAAATACGAATCATGAGGTGTTGCAGGGAATAGATCGTCTGCGGATCGATGAAGATCCCTTTGCCAGGACCGCCGCGGAACAGTTGTTGATTGCCGCTCAGATGGCAGCCGGCCTGAGTGTAGATCCGAGGTTGCTGGTGACAGGGCTAAATGAGCTATTGGCAAAAGCCCTTAGCAACTGACAACCTGTCGTTTCATCGGAACAAAACACAAACCGTTGACGGTTTTCTCCCTGTCCGTGGGTGCAAAGCCAAGGCGTTGGTAGATCGGTACCGCATAAGGAGACGAATTCACTGTCAAGGTATGTTGTCCGCCGACCACAAGGTCATCAGCCAGAACCGTCTCCAGGAGTGCCCTGGCGATACCGCGCCCGTGGTGCTTTTTGTCAACAAACAACAACGCAATATGCAGAGGTTGTCTGACCGCTAAGAGACCAACTATTGTTGAGCCATGAGCACCGTTATCAAAAGCCCCCCATAGATCAAGTTCCTTGTTTTCCCTTTTTGCCAGAATGGTGGCGGGGTCAATATAGGATTTGAATTCCGCGATACCTTCGGGGCTATAACCCGGGGCTTCAAACTCCAGGAATACGCGCCATGACAGAGCCATAGCCGACGCAATCTCTTCGGCTTGTAAGAGATGTATGGGATAAGAGCGTAACCGGGAATACAGCATCATATCCAAGGTCAGATTATTTTTGACGGCGTTTTGACGTTGTCTGCCTTCGAATTGAAAGCCGGCTTTCTCCAAGACCCGGCAAGAAGCGTGGTTATAGGCAAAAGGTTCCGCGTAGACACGAACAATATCAGTGTTCGCGAAAATGAAGTTGCAGATCTGCCGAACCGCCTCTGTCATAATGCCGTGGTGCCAATGTTCCTCAGCCAGATAATACCCTAGCTCAGCGGTCAGATGGTGGACATTCTCGCGGCGGATAACGCCGATACTGCCGATAGCCTTATTGTTCAGAGTGATGGCGAAAGGATATTGGCTTTCAGGACTCACGTTCTGCATCGCCCGGATATACTCTGACGCGTCTCGCTTCGTGTAAGGGTAGGGGATGCCGTCCCGTAGGTTGTTCTGGACATTTTTGTTATTGAGAGCTCCGGCCAGATCTCCGGCGTCTTTGGTCTGCCAAGGACGGATTTGGATTTCGAGGTTTCGTGATCCGGGGGTTCCTGGTTCAACGCCCCCCTCTCTCAAGTCTTTGACCATAATAAGGTCGTCACCTCCTCACCTTATTCTGCTTAATCCCCGATTTCGCGATTCTCATCAGCGTGACTGTTTGTCGTAGAGGCAACGCCGGCAAAGGTGTCGTCACTGAGCCGGCCTCAATGACACGGTTTTTTCTGATGATAGACCCGGCACCGACATCACATTTATCTTCGATGGTGACGCCGGGCATGATATAGCTATAAGCGCCAATAAGAACATCGGAGCCGATTTTAACTTTATCCAAAATCAAACGATTGCCCTCAAAAATATGACAATTAACATCTGCCTTGCCGCCAATAACAACATTGTCGCCCATTTCCAGCAAATAGGCATCGTGTAGCCCCGGAGAATTGAAAAAGACATCACGACCGAACTTACACCCGATAATCTTGAAGTACACTTTAATGAAACTTGAGCCGCACAGGAAAGGCAAGATCATATTCAAGCACAGCGTATGGACACCGGCATTAATAATCCAGCGCATAAACACAATGGAATCGGTAGAATAGGTTCCTGGCTTGAATCCAAGAGTCAGCAACCGTTCTGCCAAGCCAAACACAAGCAGACCGGTAATTAGAAACACAAACACCCCGAGTCCAAGGCCCAAGGCGATTAATGCATAATGGGCAAAGCTTGTGACAACAGGAATGTGAGCAAAGGCCACAACGATTAGCACAGATGGAAAAAGGGATAGTCCAACGAGAATTCCGTATAGAGCATAAACAATAAGATTGAGAACGACGAAGACAACAGGATTGCTGATAAGCTTCATGGCTTTTTTCACAGTTTACTCTCATTCTGCCGCTGATGCGGCTGATAAATGGGGGATGTGACGAAAATACTTTCAGGAAGCCATTTTATCACATAGTGTCTGGTAGCGGCAAGGAGGTTACGGAGAGGGCGGAGAGGGGGAGAGGGTGCAGTCGTGGGCTTGGCAACAGTCCCAATGCATGATTGGGCTTCGGAAGCCTCCAAAAGCCCGCAAGTGCTTGCGCTTACCCTGGTCTCCGTCAGGCGGGGGATTGGAGGCTCCCTCTCTCCAATCATACATCGTGCCTCATTTTACTTGGTTCGTTCGCAGCCTCTCCTCTGGCTTGGTAATCATAATACGTTCCACTGACAACATATTTATTCCCATCGAAAACGAAACGGGATGACCCACTCTCTAAAATATCATCTAAATGATAATAAATCTTGGAAGTAAGCACAATATCCTGCCCACCAGATTGCGAAGGAACAAATCGATAACTGTTCTCGAAGAAACACGGAAATATCGCCGTTCCTGAATGCAGTTCTTCTCCAAAGATAACCGACATCAGGCCTCGTTCTGAATCCCAAGTCAAAATATGAATCTCTTTTCCTCCTTGGCGCGATTGATCTATTTCTAAAACAATCTCATCTCTGCCATCCCCCGTTACATCACTGACCTCATAATTGAAACCGGATGCAATGCCAATAATCTCTTCATCCAGAACCATATCAAACCGTCCGTTCCCGTCAAAAACAAATGCAAGGATGACATGCAAGTAGGCTGATCCGGCATTAAATGAAACTTTTTTTGCGACATCGATTTTTATGACTATATCCTCAAGAGTGTGCACGTCAATATTGGAGATATTGCATCTTTCCAGATCATATTCTATATCCGTAATATTGTCTGCGGTAAGATACAGGGTTCCATTGGATGATGTGTATTGTGCAAGATGCTTCTCCAGTATGGAAACAATGTCGATTCCGTCTCCAAGGTTCTCACATAGGATCTTTTGCACAAAAACCTCATAAGGGGTACTTTGTGTGTCAAGATGCTGAACGGAATCGTCTGGCTGCTGATTGACACAACCGATAATTATCAGTGCAACCAGTCCCAGAATAATTGAATATAATCTCTGCCTCGTCATGGCAGCCCCCTCTTTCAAGATGCTTCACACCGCTAATTTCAAAGGATTCGGCTTCTTTCTTTAACGCAGGATATTGGTTTTTTCCGGGAGAATATTCTCATAAGGTAGAGAATCTTCATTTTGGGTTAGAGGGGTTTGCCATGAATGTCACGTACCTCAAAGCGCCTTAGGATTGATTTGGAATATTCTTTCTTTGGTTTGATTGGAACGTAAAGGACATCTCAAAAAAGCTATGTTCCCTATACCTGTCACGCTATCGGGAATAAAAACTTCCTTTAGGGAACTACAATCAAGAAAAGCACCATAGCCGATATTTGTAACACTTTCGGGTATCGTGACTGACGTAAGGGAACTGCAATAGCAAAACGCCTCATAGCCAATTCTTGTGACACCGTTGGGAATAGCAACTGACTCAAGTGAACCACAATAGTAAAATGCGTAGTCCTCAATATCTGTTAAACGAATGGATAGAGTAACCGACTTTAGCGAACTGCAACGGCTAAAGACGCTGCTGCCGAGACTTGTTACACTATTGGGAATTGTGAGCGATTCAAGGGAGCTACACCCCGCAAACGCACTATCACCGATACTGGTGACGCTGTTGGGAATTGTGATTGATATAAGAGAACTGCAACTGGCAAACGCTCTATTACCAATACTTGATACATTATCGGGAATTGTGATTGATGTAAGGGAT
>WRJI01000043.1 GCA_009778595.1 Peptococcaceae bacterium
AGGTAGGGTTGGAGAGAGGGAGAACCCAATCTCCCGCCTGACGCAGCCCATGAAATGGGGTAATAAATGTGCGGGCTTTTGGGTTCTCCCGAAGCGCAACCCTACCTGGGGACTGTTACGAGCCCACGTGGTTCTGTTGCAAGTCCCCATGGGTGTCAAACTCGTATGTCGACGAATTACGATGTAAAATGCGATAAACGATGGAAAGCGTGGAATTTTTATCGGACAATGGGAATGAGAAGGGATTTTTGATAATATGTCGAATAAATAAAACAATAATCCAGCTACACTCACTTCAGAAGAAAGGATAATTTTTATGGTAGTAAACGGTGTATGGCATGTCATTCAACTACCTGGCATGTTGGTTATTGAGCGTACCAATGGCAAATTGGGAGCATTTCAGATTATTCCGTATCGTAACATCTCCGAGGGTGATTTGGAAAAGTTCGATGGATCACACCCCCGCAAAACAAAAGGGTTACCATTGCACGAATATCTCTATAGCTTCTACGGGCTTGAGAAGAATAAGGAGATTTTTACTGAATATATCAGTGTACGTGTAACACCAACAGAAAAGGCGCGTTTCGCTGCTTGGGCAAATAGCAAGAGCCTATCAGAATCAGAGGCGATGAGATCTTTCATCAGAAGTGTCCTTGACGAAAGTTGAATTGGTAACAATATCCTCGTTTATTTTTCGGTACTTGTTTTCATACTAAAGACAAAAGATGATACATTCAGCTCGAAAAGGAGGATACAGATATGTTTCCCAGACGCAAGAGCCATATAGGTAGCAGTTTCATTGTGGCGGGGGCGGCACTCGTCGGAGGCATTGCCATAGGTGTTACAGCATACAAATACGCACCGGAGATCCGTAGCCGTGTGCAAGGGTTTGTTTCCCATGTGGACTTGAATCCTTTTGATCATTCGTCTGATAATTCGTCTCATTAATTTATTTGAGTGTGTTTGAGGTTATGGCGGAAGGTTCTGGTAATAAGTGCCCACATTTATTGTGTGGGCACTCTTTTATGCCCACGTGCCAACTTGCACGAAAACGTATATTCTGATATTCTTTTCGTACTTACTAATAATCCCCGAGGTTGCTTTTAATCTTCCTTATCAAGGCAAAATCCAGAAGGAGACTGATGTGTGCGGAATTATCGGAATCTATAACGCCGGCGAATTAGAGACATCGCGAACTTCTTATAATATGCTGCATGCGTTACAGCACAGAGGGCAAGATGGCTGCGGACTTGCTGCTTATAACGGCGAAAGCGTCTTTCTGCAGAAGAATCTTGGCTTGGTTAATGATGTTTTTGACAGATCTAATTTGACAATGTTTGACAGAGGCAGGCTTATGTTGGGTCATGTTCTCTATGAGACGAAAAATACCCACAATGTTATGGATACACAACCTATGGTGATGTACGGCCGGGACGGATTCATGGCTCTTGGATACAACGGCCAGCTGGTTAATGGTGGCGAGTTGTGTGATCAGATGCAAAAAGAAGGCCACTTATTCCAAACAAAATCGGACGCGGAAATCTTTCTGCATTTGATTTCCAGAGAAACAGCGAAGGCAACGGATATCGTCTCGGGTATCCGGGGGGCGGTCAATCAGGCGAGGGGTTCTTTTGCCATGACGATGATGACGCCTGATAAGATTATTGGAATCCGCGATCCTTTGGGGATGCGGCCTTTGGCGATTGGACGTTTGGACGATAGCTGGTTTTTGGCGTCGGAATCCTGTGCTTTAGACGCGGTTCATGCCAGGTTGGTGAGAGAGGTTGAACCGGGAGAGATTGTTGTGATCGACCGGGAAGGGCTCCACTCGTATCAGTCCCCTGCCCCGCCTGGGGCAAAAAAGATGTGTGTTTTTGAATATGTATATTTTGCGCGTCCTGATACGGAAATTGACGGTATCAGCGTCTATTCGGCCCGGTATCGTTCAGGTCAAGCGTTGGCGGCAATTGAGCCGGTTGAGGCGGATATCGTAGCCGGCGTACCGGATTCGGCGGTACCCGCGGCTATGGGGTACGCCTATACCAGTGGTATTCCGTTTGCCCAAGCCTTGATTAAGAGTCCCTATACGGGAAGGACTTTTATTGAGCCCGGCCAAAAACAGCGGGAAAGGACTGTGTTGCTCAAGCTGAGCCCCATTCGTTCCCAGGTGCAAAACAAACGCATTATCCTTGTGGATGATTCGATTGTCCGCGGAACCAACAGTATGTTGATTGTTAACGTTTTGCGTCAAGCCGGGGCGAAAGAAGTGCATATGCGTATTGCTTCGCCTCCTGTGAGATTTCCCTGTCATTTTGGGATTAATACACCATCAACAGATCATTTGATCGGTGCCAGGCATAGTATTGAGGGTATCAGGGAATGCATTAACGCCGATTCCCTCGCTTATTTGCATGAAGAAGCTCTGTACAAGGCGGTGTTGGGCGATGCTTCGTTCGATATCAGCGATTCCAGCGTGAACAGCAACGGGCCTTTCTGCATGGCCTGCTTCAACGGATCTTATCCGATGGCTATCGGGCGCTAACGATGAGTTGTCGAAGGGTGACGGTTGTATATTTTAGAGTATTTTTCCCATAATACAATTATGATTAAAAAACATCAGAGAAGCCATTATCCCTTATTGATTCTGTGAGAATACTCGCTGATATCTTTTGCCATGGGATAAATCGGCTTAGCCTATTGATCTGAAAGGACGCTCGATGAAGCTCTTTATTGTCGCGACACCAATTTTTAATGCAAATATGGTTGTGGAAGCGTTTTATTTGAAGTATCAACGGTGTGATATACCGCTTGGATCAGCTCGGCTTATGGCTGAATTGGACGGCGCGACTTTTTCTCCTGGGTTGGATTTTCTCAATTCTGTGGGCATGGAAGCTTTTACGAATAACAAAAAAATATTTGTGCCAATAGATCAGTACTTGCTGTTGGCGAATTTTGCCGACATGTGTTCGATTGCGCCGGAACTCATGGTGTGTGTCATCAACAAAGATTTTCCTCTGGAACCACGTTTTTTGCTCAAATGTATGAAGATGAAACAGCACGGGTATTTTTTTGCGTTGGATAATATTCAGTACTCCCTGAAAACGGCAGTGCTGTTCGAATTAGCCGACTATGTTATTTTGAATACGGATTCGAAGATTTTTGGAGATAGTTTGCTGGAGGTTCGTACGAAAAAACCTGCGGCGATCGCGATCTGCACCAACATCGAAAGCAAGGATTTCTTCAACAAAATTAAAGGCATTCCCAACGCCCTTTTTGAAGGGAGATTCTATTCGAGGCCGCTGAGCAAAGGTGTCAAAAAAATATCTCCGATGAAAAGCAACGCCCTGCAGTTGCTTAAAGCTGTGGGGGCTGAGGAGGAGCCGGACTTTGATGTGTTGGATATCGCCAAATACATTCAACAGGATGCGGCTCTGTCCATAGCGTTGTTACGTTTTATTAATTCACCGGCGATTGGACTCAAACAGAAGGTTAATTCGATTAGTCACGCTATTACGATGTTGGGGCTTAAACAGACTCGCAAATGGGTCATGGCAGCTGTTTCGACGTATCTGGCTTATGACGAACCAAACGAATTGACCCGATTGATTCTTGTTCGTGGCAAATTCGCGGAAAACCTGGCAAAGGTTTTTCATATGGAAAACCAGAGCGGCGATCTCTTTCTGATGGGCGTACTCTCTCTGCTGGACGTGGTGATGGAAGTCCCCATCGCGGAAGCGTTGCACGAGGTTTCGACCAAACAAGTTATCTTTGATGCTTTGGCCAAAGAGGAAGGGCCGTTCTTCAAGGTTATTGAGCTCATTTTTGCTTACGAACACGCTGATTGGGATCACGTGTCCCAGGTGATCATTCGGAACGGGTTGCGCGAGGAAGGGATCCAGGAGGCGTTCCTTGACGCTATGTTGTGGTATAAGCAGTTGATTCTTGAAAATGAGGAGTAATTCTGAGAGATATTAAATCTGCAAACAAAAAGTCCCCGGCAAAAGCAAAACCGGGGACATTTGCGAAACCATGCAATGAAACTATACCATAATGCGAAGGGGTTGTAAAGTGGAATTTTTTTACATCATTCCGCCCATCCCCCCCATGCCTCCGGCCATGGGATTCGGAGCTTCTTTCTCCGGAATATCGGTGATCAGGCTTTCGGTAGTCAGGATCATGGCGGAGATGGAAGCGGCATGTTGCAGCGCGGAACGGGTCACTTTGGCGGGATCAACGATGCCGGCTTTGACCATGTCTTCGTAGACTTCGGTGGCGGCGTTGAAACCGGTGCCCCGACCGGCATTGCGGACCTTTTCTACCACAACGGAACCTTCCATGCCGGCGTTGTTGGCGATCTGCCGGATCGGTTCTTCCAAAGCCCGACGGATAATTTGGACGCCGGTTTTTTGGTCGCCGGTAAGGCCCAGATTGTCAAGAGCCGGGATAGCGTCGAGGTATGCGGCGCCGCCGCCGGGCACGATGCCTTCTTCAACGGCTGCCCGTGTCGCGGAAAGAGCGTCTTCGATGCGTAGCTTCTTTTCCTTAAGCTCGGTTTCGGTGGCGGCGCCAACATGTATGACGGCCACACCGCCGGACAGTTTTGCCAAGCGTTCCTGAAGTTTTTCTTTGTCAAAATCAGAGGTTGTTTCCTCGATCTGATTTTTAATCACGTTGATCTGGCTCTTGATAGCGCTTTCGTCGCCGGCCCCATCCACAATGGTGGTGTTTTCTTTGCTGACGCGAATTTGTTGACAAGTTCCCAGCATTTCCAATGTCGTGTTTTCCAACTTAAGACCGAGATCTTCGGTAATGACCTGGCCGCCGGTGAGAATGGCGATGTCTTCCAGCATCGCTTTGCGGCGATCGCCGAATCCCGGCGCTTTCACGCCAACGGCTGAGAAAGCGCCGCGGATCTTGTTGTAGATCAAAGTGGCCAAGGCTTCGCCTTCAATGTCTTCGGCAATGATGAGCAAAGGTTTGGAGGACTGGACGACTTTTTCCAGGATCGGCAGGACTTCCTGGATGCCGCCGATTTTTTTGTCGGTGATAAGAATGTAGGGGTTTTTCAGAACGGCTTCCATTTTGTCTGTGTCTGTAACCATGTACGACGACAGATAGCCCCGGTCAAACTGCATACCTTCGACAACTTCCAGTTCAGTGGTCATTCCTTTGGCTTCTTCAACGGTGATGACGCCGTCTTTGCCGACTTTTTCCATGGCGTCGGCGATCAGAACGCCAATGGTTTCATCGCTGGCGGAAATGGAGGCGACCTGTGTGATGGATTCTTTGGTTTCGATAGTCTGCGCGTAGGTTTTGATATCGTCGACAACGATGTCAACGGCTTTTTCGATGCCGCGCTTAATCTCCATGGGATTGGCACCGGCGGCGACGTTTTTCAGACCTTCTCTGATGATGGCCTGAGCCAACACAGTGGCAGTGGTGGTGCCGTCTCCGGCAACGTCGTTGGTTTTGGTGGCAACTTCTTTAACCAGCTGAGCCCCCATGTTTTCAAAGGGATCTTCCAGTTCGATATCCCGGGCGATGGTAACACCGTCATTGGTAATCAAGGGGGACCCGAATTTCTTGTCAAGAACAACATTGCGTCCTTTGGGTCCGAGGGTCACACGTACGGTTTCAGCCAGCTGGTTAACGCCCTTCTCAAGAGCATGGCGGGCCTCTTCATTGTAAATAATCTGTTTGGCCACGAGAGCATTCCTCCTAGGAATTGGATTTGTTGATTAGCCGATGATAGCCAAAATATCGGATTCGCGCAGAATCAGATATTCGTCGCCATCATATTTGATTTCGGTGCCCGCGTATTTGGAATAGATTACGCGGTCATTCTTTTTTACACTCATAGGGATGAGGTCGTCGCCGTCGTATTTGCCCGGTCCGACGGCCACAATGAGCCCTTCTTGAGGTTTTTCTTTCGCGGTATCCGGGATGATAATGCCGCTTTTGGTTCTTTCTTCGTTGGGCAGGGCTTTGACGATCACCCTGTCTGCCAGAGGCTTAAGATTCATGAGTTGATTTCCTCCTTCGGTTTTTTGGGGCCGGAGGCCCGGTACAGAGAACAGTCTTTGCGTTATTAGCACTCACCTCTAATGAGTGCTAACGCTCAGATATAATAATAGGCAAGGTTGAACATTTCTGCAACATTGCTCAGAAGGAATTATTGACAGTTATGTCGGATTTTATTCCTCTACCTCTTAAATTCTTCCTGTGGCTATGTCGTCGAGTTTTTCGCCGGATAAAAAAAGAACCATGACCCCAAGGCCATAGTTCAGTGTCCGACTATCAATTTCAGCAGAAAAATCCTACCAAATCTCTGCAGCGGGTAGTCGCTGGGGAGATAACATCGCAGAAACCAGTTATCCAAACCGGTTTGCCGAAAGTGTAATATTTCACTTTTTTTAGCGAACGGCTCGATAAAGTTTGGTCGGACGGCCGATCATGCCGTACTCAAGGGACACCTCAACTTTGCCGCGTTCCACAAGGTATTCCAGATAACGCCATGTGGTAATCTTAGACAGAGAAAGGGCCTGAGAGATTTGTTGACAAGATAGAGCGTTTTCTTGGGCTTCCAAATATTCATTGAGCTGATTCAGGGTCATGTAATGAACGCCCTTCGGCAGCGAAGAGAGGGATCCGGAAGTAGTCGTCTCAGTGGTATACTTGTACTGGTCAATTTCTTCTTGCTCAATGTCTTTATTTTCTACAGTCAGATTAACGAATTTCAGATAATTTCTCAAACCTTGCCTGAGTCTGTCAAAATCGAAAGGTTTGATCAGGTAATCTACCGCACCATAGCGAAATGCTTCACAAACTGTGGCGCTGTCTTTCGAAGCTGTCATAAGGAAAACGTCTACATTGTGGCTTTCCTTGCGCATGCTCTTCAAGAGGTTCATACCGTTGCCCTTATTCAGATGGAGATCGAGCAAAACTAATTGAGGTTTCAACGCGCGGATTTTTGCCAAAGCGTCAGATTCGTCACCGGAGATGCCAATAACGGCGTAGGGATTCACCTTTTCAATGTAGTTTTTGCAGATTGTCGATACCATGGGATCGTCCTCAACGATAAAAACCTGGACTTGTTGAACCGGAGCCGGTGTCTGTTCCTGCTGCGGTTGCTGTGGTTGCTGTGTTTGAGATTCCAAAAACATTACCTCCTCTCATACTTTGCCAAAAACTGTTTTGTTCCCGAATTTCCTTTGTCAGTAAAAGCAAATGATTCTCTTTGATTGTCTCATTGAGCCTTTCAAACTGACACATTTAGTAGGATGTCTATTATTTTATCCAATAAAAAAACAAAATTCAATACTTGATTTTGAGAATACTTGCGAAGTTCGAGGGGAAATCACCTTGAATTTCAACAAGAAATAGCAATTTTCGTAATTATAATTACAATTCCGACACAAAATTCAAAGCCTCGACAGCGCATGGCAATAATTACCAACTTGGTTTTAGAGCCTCATGAGGCGTACCATAAGAATGCTGCCGGCGTTAAGCATGATTCAGTTGTGAACCGATAACCATTCATCTCAAGAATAGGTCTTTTGACTCATACCAAAAAAATATTTTGCTACAATGAAAAATGATTTTATTTTTATTAAGGGAATTTGTAGCCACATTCCGAACAGAATTTTGCCGAACGAGGGATTTTCGAACCACATTCGCTGCAAAACATCGTATCAGCAGGCGCCGCCACCGCATCCTGATTCTGAGGTTGGTTCTGGGGTTGCGTAAACACCTGATTGGCCATTTGATTCGCCATATTAATCCCGGCGGCCAAGCCGACACCGGTACCCATCGCCGCAGAAGCGGTACCGCCCACCCCGCTTTGCTCTGACGCCAAGGCGTCGGTCATGCGGATTTTCTGGTAGCGATCCAGATCCCCTACCATAGATTGGGAGGCAGCTTTGTTGATCATACTTTGAATCTCTTCAGGGTAGTTGAAATTCGAGATATTAAAATTGGTGACTTTGAGACCAAGAGTGAGCAGAATGACATCAAGATCTTCACCCATCTTCTTGGCGATTTGAGGCGCGCTGGCTTGCAGGTTAAACATATCTTTGCTTTCTTGCAAAATGGCGCTCATGAGAAGTTGATTGACCTCTGCCGTGACGCGGTCGCGGACATCATCCACAGCATATTGCGTGCGTACACCGGCGATTTTATCCATGAGACAGAAATAATCATTAATTCTGATGGAAAAATTCCCGAAAGCCCGTACAGGCATCCCGCCGGGCAACCCGGGGGACGGGATGTTAATCGCGCCCTTTGTGCCCCATTTCAATGTAAACTCTTTCTGATTAACAAACAGAACCTCGGCGCGCAGTCCGGAATTGAATCCGAATTTGAACCCTTTCAATGTTGACAGAAACGGGATGATCCTGGATTCAATATCAAAGTTGCCTTCTTCAGCGAAAATACCTTCGATTTTGCCGTTGTACAGAAAAATTGCGTTCTGACCCGGCCGCACAACAAGGCGGGACCCTTTTTTCAGTTCTCCCTGACTCCATTTCCAGAATAACAGGTCATCCCGATATTCATGCCATTCAACAACACTCAGTAACTGGTCTTTTAACCCTGCCATAAGCGAAAACCCTCCTCACACATTTGAATAGTTTAGATAAAGCATGAGAGCAAGAACCAGGACAATCGCTCCGGCCGCAACAGCCAAAGCCACTTTGACTTTGCTGACAGGAGCCTCGCCGGAAACCTTGCCTGTTTGCGCGTTAACCACAAACCGGTAAGGCTTATCCATGTACCAATATGAAGAAAGCCAAAAAGGCACAAGGATATGCTTGAATGTTGTCCGCGAATAAGTTGCTTTGACATTCAACGAACTGATTTCGTCATAGTATCGCAAAACCTCGCGACGTGCTTGCTCTTTAAGAGAAGCCATCATTTTCGTCTTGGCTTCCTCGAATCCCTGTTCCGGAGTTGTGGTGTATTTTTCGGCTTTGAATCCGGACAGATAAGCGGTATTAAACGGCAAAAGAGCCTGTGTGCCAAAATTCTCGACCCGGGCCATCAACTTGTCCCGTCCTTGTCTGGTAGGCGTCTTCGTGGCGTTGACCAAAATATCGTCAAAAAACCTGCTGATCGTCCCCCTCACCGGATACCAGCGAACCTTCCTAACCCGTCTCCGATTCTCCCCTATTCCTTCCATAACATAATAAACTTTGCCGCCACGGGCCGTATAAACGGCATCAGCTTGCGCATCAAAAGTCCAATACGGTAAATAGACAGATTCAAGCTTGTTCTCATGAAACCCACGCTTCAAAGAACGAGGGGCCCAGAAACGCCGGGTGATCCATTTGCGAAAAGATTCACCGGCACTGTGTTTATCAACAGTAAACGGGATGACACCGTCAGGCGGGATCCCGGCAGCCGCTTTTTGAGCCAAAACCTTACTGGATCCGCAATATTCGCACAAGGCGACCAAATCCGACTGAGGCACAACAATGTCGTTACCACAGGATTCGCAATGAATGAGACTCATTTGCTCTTGCCAGACGCGATCTAACTCCTCTGAGGCAGGCGAATCTGAGGTTGAGGACCCATAGTTTCGGTTCCCGTGCACCAAGACACGTTCTTGAATAGGAGACGTTGGCATCATCTCAGCCAGTCCATCACATTGCTCGCACTTAACCGCCTGAGAAGAAATATCAAAAACCAACAAGCCGCCACAATGGGGGCAACTAAAGGTTTCTCCCTGTTCGCCGGCAAAGTCGGTTTGCTGAAGATCTTGTAAAAACCGTGTGTTTGGCTCATCCATAATCGTTCTTCCTCTAAGTTACATAGATTTCAAAAATCTTCAAAACTAAAGATACATCTTTTCGAAGATGCTCTCAAAAGAACTATATCACACAGCGAAACAATTGACAATTGGGAAATGATAATCCCTCAAGAGAAGAACTTCTCGACAAACTCTTCTTCGGAATAAACGGGAATACCCAACGTCTGAGCCTTCAGCAGCTTAGAACCGGCATTTTCTCCGGCCAGTACACAAGTGGTTTTGCGGCTGACCGACGAAGAAGCCTTGCCGCCGCCGCGTTCAATAATCTGTTCAATCTCCGCCCGCGCCCATTTGCTCAATGTTCCGGTCACAACGATAGACATTCCCACAAACACATCGTTGCTCTCAGATTCGTCTTCCGCGTTTACCGACATCAGCACCCCCGCGGACCTCAACTTTTCCAACAAGTCCCGGTTAGCGGAATCCTGAAAAAACTTGACAACATTCTGAGCCATAACCAGACCCACATCAGGAATCGCCTGCAACTCTTCGAGATCGGCCTGCCGCAAAGAATCCATGGAACGAAATCGCGTCGCCAAAGCCTTGGCCGCTTTGTTGCCCACATTGCGAATACCCAGACCAAAAAGCAAACAGGCCAGCCCGCGCCTCTTGCTATCCTCCAAAGCCCCAAGCAGATTCTGTGCCGAACGCTTGCCCATCCGCTCCAACCCCGCCAGCTTGTCCTCAGTCAACCCATACAGATCGCCCGCGTCACGAATGAGGCCTTCCTGCAACAACAGAGAAATCGTGGCCGCGCCGGCACCGTCAACATTCATAGCGTTTCGGGAAACGAAATGAATAATCATCTCACGTTGCTGCCCCGGGCATTGCGGGTTAACACATCTGTGAGCCGCTTCACCGCTCAACCGCACAACTCCGTCGCCGCAACAGGGGCAAACCGCCGGCATGACGAATTCCTTCTCCGAACCGTCACGCCTCTCCGGCAGGGTTTTGACGACTTCCGGGATAATATCTCCGGCCTTATGAATGATCACGTGATCACCGATACGAATATCCTTAGATTGGATATAATCGAGATTGTGCAACGCCGCTCGCGCCACCATGGTTCCCGCCACCGCCACATCTTTCAAAACAGCCGTCGGTGTCAGCACTCCCGTGCGTCCCACCGTGATCTCAATATCCAACAAAGAGGTCTCCACCTGTTCGGCCGGAAACTTATAGGCAATGGCCCATCGCGGACATTTCGAAGTGAACCCAAGCTCCTGCTGCTGGGCATAACTGTTCACTTTCAGCACCAACCCGTCAATATCGTAAGGCAGGGTGTGGCGTTGATCAGTCATATCGGCGCAATACCCAATAACATCCTCGATGCCCGCGAAAACCTTAACACAAGGATTCACCGAAAACCCCCATCGCTTCAGCTGTTCCAGAGTCTCCGTTTGGGTCGCCAACCCGAGATCTTGAGCTTGTAAAATCTGATACGCAAAATAACGCAACCCACGCTGAGCGGTAATCCGGGAATCCTGTTGTCTAAGGGATCCCGCCGCCGCATTGCGCGGATTCGCGAAAACCGCCTGACCCCCTTCCTCACGTTCAACATTCAAACGCCGAAAAGACTCCTTCGGCATATACCCTTCCCCGCGAACATCCACGCGAGCCGGAATCGAAGGATCGAGATCCCGAAGCTTCAAAGGCACATCCCGAATCGTGCGCACATTCTCCGTAATATCTTCTCCATACACCCCATCTCCCCGGGTCGCTCCCCGCCGCAGAGCCGGACCCTCGTAGGTCAAGGCCAAGGTCAATCCATCGATTTTCAGTTCCACAACATACTCCGGATCCGCCACCATCTCACGGACACGTTTATCAAAAGCCCACAAATCTTCGGCATTGAAAGCATTATCCAAGCTCAGCATCGAACCATAATGCGCCACTTTCGCAAACTGTTCCGCCACAAACCCACCCACACGTTTCGACGGAGAATCGGCGTCCACCCATTCGGGATGCTCCTTCTCAATGGCAAGCAGTTCAACCAGCAACGCGTCATACTCCGCGTCCGATATCTGAGGATCATCGAGAATGTAGTATTGGTATTCCGCTTGAACGATCCTCTCCTTCAAGTGCTGTAAGGACTCATAAGACTTCATCAGGCAACCTCCTCGCAAATGGATGGATCTAAATCTTTGTTAATCGCGCGTAAGCCACAATCAGCTTCTTAATCTCCCCGGCAAAAACCACCGTAACCTCAGCCTCACCGCCGTCTCCCCGGCAGCTCATAACAATACCCTGCCCGAAACTCGGATGAATAACCTTATCTCCAACAAAAAAACTCTCCGCCTCTACCGGCGAGGCATTCTGTAAGACATCTTCGCCACCGGAACCTCCCAACCGATTCTCGTCCCGACTCCTCTTTCCCCCGCTCCGGCTATCCCGTTCCCAGCTCCGGCTATCCCGTTCCCAGCTCCGACTCTCGCCATCTCCGCTCCACCGCTCCCTTTCCCGGTTCCCCAATCCCCTGTTTTCCTCGAATCCAGAACCCGCGAATCTCGAACCCGCGAATCTGTCCCGATATCCACTCTTGAATCCGGACTCATGCTTCAACGCATCCGGAATCTCGCCAAGGAACCGTGAAGGCACGGCTGACTCCGTTCTGCCGAACCGCAAACGCTGCTGCGCGTGTAACAGGAGCAACCTCTCCTGAGCCCGGGTAATCGCCACATAACACAACCGACGCTCCTCCTCCAAAAGATGAGGCTCCAAAAGACTTCGGCTACCGGGAAAGATGCCTTCCTCCATCCCCACCACAAAAACCACAGGGAACTCCAACCCCTTAGCACTGTGGATGGTCATGAACTTAACCACATCCTCCCCTTCCTCATAAGAATCAATATCCGCAACCAAAGCCACCCGTTCCAAAAACCCTCCCAACAACACCATACCCTGCCCGTCTGCCCCGGCCGAATCCCCATCCCCGGCACCGGCCGAACCCGTATCAAACTCCAAATCATAATCCTCCAGAAACGCCGCCGCGTTCTCATCGAACTCCGTTGTCAGATTCAGAAACTCGTCAATATTCTCCAACCGGGACTCTCCATCCGTAGCCCGATTCGCTCTCAAACTATCCCAATACCCGCTCTCCTCCAAAACAAGCTGTGTCAACGCATACAAAGATATCCCCGACATCGCCGCAGCCCGAAAAGACTCAATCAGCGACGCGAACCCAATTAAAGCGTTAACCGCCCGCGCCTTCAAATCCATCTCCTGACCTAACGACTCTAAAGAGCCCAGAATCTCCAGCAAAGGAACCTTTTCACGTATCCCATACGCAAGTACCTTCTGTATAGACGCGTCACCAATTCCCCGCCGGGGCGTATTCACAATACGGCCGAAACTCACACTATCGTTGGGATTGAAAACAAACCGCAAATAAGCCAATATATCCTTAATCTCCATACGCTCATAGAACTTCACACCCGAAAATATCCGATAAGGGACCCCTGCCCGGATAAACCGCTCCTCCAACATCCGGGACTGGGCATTTGTCCGGTACAACACAGCAAAATCCCCATAATTCAGACCAAGCCCATCCCGTAGGCGCAAGACCTGATCCACCACAAACCGGGCCTCTTCCGTATCCGATAACGCCTGATGAACCACCACAGGATCCCCATTATCCTTCTCGGTCCACAAAGACTTCTCCTTGCGCCCCTGATTGAAGGCCACAATCGCATTCGCAACCGCTAAAATGTTGCCGCTTGACCGGTAATTCTGTTCCAACTTCAGCACCGCAGCCTCCGGATAATCCCGCTCGAACTCCAAAATATTCGTAACATCAGCGCCCCGCCAACCATATACCGACTGATCATCATCACCCACCACACACAAGTTCCGGAACCGGCTCGCCAACAAATTAATCAAAACATACTGAGCGTGATTGGTATCCTGATACTCATCAACCAAAATATAGCGGAACCGGTTCTGATAGAACCCCAACACCTGAGGACACTCACGAAACAAGCGTACGGTCAGCATAATAATATCATCGAAATCCATCGCGTTATTCGCAACCAACTTCTCCTGATACGCCCGGTACACCCGAGCCGCCAACTGCGCAAAAAAATCCCGCGCCTCCCCCTCGAACGTATCCGGAGAAAGCAACCGGTTCTTCGCGTTGCCAATCACTTCCAAAAAAGTCCTGGGCGCAAACTTCTTATCATCAATATTCAACTCCGCCAGCACAGCCCGCAACAAAGCCAACTGATCCGCCGTATCACAAATAACGAACCCCCGCTGATACCCGGACAAATTCCCGATCTCTCCGCGCAACACCCGCATGCACACAGCATGAAAAGTTCCAACCCAAAGCCCCTTCCCCTCAGCGCCCACCAACCCATTAATCCGGTCGCGCATTTCCGCCGCCGCCTTATTGGTGAAGGTAATCGCCAGGATCGACCAAGGATCCACCCCCTGCCCGATCATATGAGCCACGCGATGGGTCAAAACCCGGGTCTTCCCTGACCCTGCCCCCGCCAAAAGAAGAAGAGGCCCCTCAGTGAGTTCCACAGCCTCCCGCTGAGCAGGATTCAAATCGCTTAAGTTAAACATCAATGCCGCCAACCTTTCCGGAAATTCATATGAAAAAAAACATACACTACTTCCTACGAGACAGCAGCTCCTCACCCACTCTCTCCAAAGACACCCCGCTCTCCTCCAACAACACAAGAACATGATAGAACAAATCCGCCACCTCATAAACGATCTCCGCGTGAGAACAATTTTTGGCGGCGATAATAACCTCCGCGGCTTCCTCTCCCACCTTTTTCAGAATCTTGTCCAAACCCTTCTCGAAGAGGTAAGTCGTATAGGCCCCCTCAGGCATTTCCCTTTTACGCCGGGCGATGACTTCCGCCAACTGAGACAGAACAACGGACAATTGAGGAACAGGGGCAAGAACAGGGTCAAGGGCAGGGGCATCAGCCTCTTCGCCCAAAACCCGGTGAAAACAACTAAACTGCCCGGTATGACAAGCCACACCGGTCTGACGTACACCAACCAACAGACAATCCCCATCACAATCCAACCGCAAATCAACAACATCCTGAAAATGTCCGGACGTCTCCCCTTTCAGCCAAAGCTCCTGACGGCTGCGGCTATAGAAACACGTCTGCCCCTGAGCCAAAGTCCGCTTCAACGACTCCCGATTCATGTAAGCCATCATCAAAACGGCCCGGCTCTCCACATCCTGAACCACAACAGGCAACAATCCATCAGCATCCCACTTAACCTGAGCAACAATCCGATCCAAATCCTCCGTGACATCACGATCATACATGAAGGTTCCCTCCTGTCGTATCCACACCATTTGCCTCCAAAAACGCCTTAACCTGTCGAATACGAAACATCCCGAAATGAAACACCGAAGCGGCCAGCACAGCCCGTGCGCCCCCAAAACGGACAGCATCCAGAAAATCCTCTAACTTCCCGGCTCCGCCACTGGCTATAACAGGAATCTTCACAGCATCCGCCACAGACCGATTCAGCACATTATCGTACCCATCCTCCGTACCGTCCCGATCCTTGGAAGTCAGCAGAATAGCGCCCGCTCCCAAATCCTCGGCCCGCTTTGCCCAAGCAGCCACATCCCAATCCGTAACCTCGAACCCGCCGCTCACCACAACCTTAGGATGCTGCTGACCCGCAGGCGTCACAGCATCAATGGCCACAATCACACACGGGCTGCCAAACCGCCGGGCCGCCTCGGTAACAAGCTGAGGGTTCCGCACAGCCGCCGTATTCAGCGAAACCTTATTGGCCCCCGCCGCCAGCACCCGTTCAATATCCTCAATCGACTTCATCCCGCCGCCAATAATAAAAGGTTTCCTTACCCTCTCAGCCGTACGTCGCACAACATCAAGCATGGTATCGCGCCCCTCCACCGTCGCGGAAATATCCAACAAAGCAATCTCATCTGCACCTTCCCGATCATAAAGCGCCGCCAACTCAGCAGGATCCCCGGCATCCCGCAGGTTTTCGAACTGAACCCCCTTCACCACGCGACCCTGATTCACATCCAAACAAGGAATTACTTTCACCACAGAACGCATATCCACAGAACTCTTCACCGTAAATGCCTCACCCACAAGAAATCCTCCTCAAATAAATAAGTAATAGTACCTAACAGACGCAAAGCGTCAATAAAAAACAAGAAAATCCACATTCTGAATACTGAATACTGAATACTGAATACTTGCGGGCGTAGCCCGCGTTAGACAGGACTATACAACAATCGCCGCGGCATCCAACGCCTCCCGCAACGTAAACGCCTTCGAATAAAGAGCCTTGCCCACAATAACGCCCTCAAACCCCACACCCTGAACAGCGCGGCGCCGAATCAACTTCAACTCATCCAAAGACGCGATTCCCCCGGAAACGATTACCTTCAACTCCGTCCGATCCGCCAACTTCGCGGCCCCTTCAATATCGGCGCCCGTCAACATCCCATCCCGATGGATATCTGTATAAATAATACGGGTCACCCCTAAATCGCGCATATCGAACCCCAGATCCTCAATCGACAAATCAGAAGTCGTAACCCAGCCATCCACAGCCACCCGGCCGTTTTTGGCGTCAATACCAACCACGACCCGATCACAACCAAAACGTGCTACAGCCCGTTCCACCATCAACGGATCCTGAACAGCAGCCGTTCCCAGAATCACGCGATTCACCCCCAACCCAAGAAGCGCCTCAATACGCTCCATAGTCCGGATGCCGCCCCCAACTTGAACCTTGAGACCAGTCTCCTTGACCAAACTCTCCAAAACAGACCCATTCACCATAGCGCCGGCCGCCGCACCATCCAAATCAACAACATGCAAATGAGACGCGCCCTGAGACTGAAAATACCGCGCCACCGCCACAGGATCCTCCGAATAAACCGTAGAATCATCCATAACACCTTGGCGAAGACGTACAACATGGCCATCCTTCATATCGATCGCAGGAAAAACAATCATAATAGACACCCTTTCATCGCAGTCACCCTATCATCGCGGACATCCTATCATCGCAGAGATCCTATCATGACAGACATCCTTTTGTCGAAGGCACGCCCTCATAAACACCGCTAACACCTACAGCCAATCGCAAAGCCCGCCCGACACCTTTATAGATAGCCTCCAAAACATGATGAGAATTCCCCCCGGACAACAACCGCACATGCAACGTAATCCCGGCATTCATCGCCAAAGCCCGAAAAAACTCCTCCGCCAACTCGAAAGGAAAATCCGCCACAGGAGACCCAATCCCATCCACCCGCCAACCCAAAAACCCACGTCCTGAAATATCAACAGCCACCTGAGCCAGTACCTCATCCATAGGAAACAAAGCATCCCCCACTCTTTCAATACCCGCTTTATCCCCCAAAGCCTCTTTGAGAAGCTGACCCAGAACGATTCCGCAATCCTCAACGGTATGGTGGGCATCCACCCGCAGATCCCCCTTGGCCAGCAGTTCCAGATCAAAACACCCGAACCGCGCCCAGGAATCCAACATATGATCGAAGAACCCGATCCCGGAATCCACCTGCACCAACCCAACCCCATCAAGACATAGCTGACCCGAAATACAAGTTTCCCGCGTTTCCCGCGTAACATTCGCAACACGCACGACTCATCCCTCCTCTATTCCAACGCACTTGCCGGCCCATGTTTCAACCGGTCCCCGCGTTTCAACCGGTTCCCACTCACAAACGAACCTCAATCGCCTTCGCATGTCCCTCCAACCCTTCCTTGCGAGCTAAAGTCACAATCGCCGAGGCATCCCGGCGCAACGCCTCCGCCGAATAATGGATCACACTGGTTTTTTTAACGAATGTATCAACACTCAACACAGAAGAAAACCGCGCCGCTCCCCCTGTAGGCAGGATATGATTCGGTCCGGCAAAATAATCCCCCACCGGTTCCGGCGAAAACCGTCCCACGAACACAGCCCCCGCGTTGCGCACCTGACCCAACCAAACATAAGGATCTTCCACAACAAGCTCAAAATGCTCAGGCGCGACATCATTCACCAACGCCATCCCTTGAGTCAGGTCCTCAACAAGGATCAACGCACCGTACTGTGCCCAAGCCTTCTCGGCAATCTCGCGGCGAGCCAATAAGGGCAACTGTTTCTCCACCTCAACCAAAGTTTCCTTCAACAAACGGGCATCAGGAGAAACCAGAATCGCCGAAGACAAAACATCATGCTCGGCCTGAGAAAGCAGATCCGCCGCCAACTCCTGCGGGACACCGCCGGAATCCGCCAGAATCATAATCTCACTGGGCCCCGCCAACATATCAATATCCACAGATCCAAATACCTGCTTCTTGGCCAACGTCACAAAAATATTACCCGGCCCGGTGATTTTATCAACAGCCTCAATTGTCGCCGTCCCAAAAGCCAAAGCGGCAATAGCCTGAGCCCCGCCCATCATATAAATCTCCGATACCCCGCACAAAGAAGCTGCTGTCAGAATCTCCGGAGACACACGACCGTTAGACCCGGGAGGCGTCGCCATCACAATCTCCGCCACCCCCGCAACCGAAGCGGGCACAGCGTTCATCAGCACAGAAGAAACCAAAGGCGCGGTCCCCCCCGGTACATAGATCCCCACCCGTCGAAGGGGAATCACCAACTGCCCAAGCACACACCCATCCTCGCGAGGCTCCATCCAAGAAACCCTCTTCTGCTTGATATGGAAATCTCTGATATTTCTTTTCGCCTCCAACAGAGCCGCCAAAACCTCCGGATCCACAAGCTGCCGAGCCTCCTCAATCTCCCGATCGCTGACCCGACACCCTCCCTCAAACCGAACCCCATCGAAACGTTCCGTATACGCAGCCACGGCCTCGTCCCCACGAATCCGGACATCCCGCACAATATCGCTGACGACAGCAGCCAAAGCCTCCTCGTCCCCGTATGACTTATGCAAAAGCCGGGCCCTGTCAACATCCCGGAAAGCAACAATCTCTTTAGCCATCTTTCACTTCCCCAATCAATCTTTCACGTCCCCAAACGATTTCACGTTCCCAAACGATTTCACTGATCCAAACAGTCAATCCCCAGTCAAATGTATCAACTGATCGGCGAACACCTGAATATCCTCATGCTTCAACCGATACGAAACCCGATTGGCAATCAACCGGGAAGTCGCCTCAAAAATCTGAGCCACCTCAGCCAGCTGATTCATTTTCAACGTCTTTCCGGTCGAAACAATATCCACAATCATATCCGCCAACCCCACCTTAGGAGCCAACTCAATATTACCATGAAGCTTAATCGGCGTCACCTGCATACCTCGGGCACTAAAAAACTGTTCCGCCACACGCGGGAATTTCGTCGCCACACGCTTACGATCCAAAGCACGCAACTCATAACTCCCATCAGACAACCTGGGAGGCAACGCGTCCTCGGGCATCGCCACAACAAACCGACAATACCCGAATCTAAGATCCACCAGCTCAGCCACATCCTTATTCTGCTCCACCACCGTATCCTTCCCAACGAACCCCAGATCGGCTGCGCCGTACTCGACGAAAGTAGGAATATCCGTCGGCCGACAAATAATAATCTGCATATGATGATTCGGCAACTCAAAAGTCAACTGCCGGTCATCCCCCAAAACCTGCCGACACTCAACCCCCGCCCGCTCCAGCAGCTCAACAGAATCCTCCAACAGCTTTCCCTTAGGGAGAGCAAGAGAAAGCCTCTTCTTTGAAACAAACATGGTAATCCTCCTCGCCTATAAGGGGCAGCCCCTAAACTCACTCTACTCAACAAACTCAACGCGGCGGTGATCATGAAGCGGAAGATCGTGAACCAGACGATCGTGAGCCAGACGATCATAAGCCGACGGTCCCAACGCCATCTCCACCTTTTTCCCGGCCTCACGCAACTCCCGGCACCGCCGGATAATTCTGTCCGGCGCATTCCCGCAAACAAGGATATCCGCTTCCGGCGAAGGCCGTTGTCCGCCCAACGATAACAACGTCTCGAGATTACAGGCAAACCCCGTAGCCTGGGTGCTCATACCGAACTCCTCATACAAACGGTCATACCGCCCACCCTCCAACACGGGGAACCCCACCTCAGGAATATACCCCTCAAAAATCGTTCCGGTATAATAAGCGAACCCTCGCAGAATCCCCAAATCAACTGACACGTGCTCCTGCACACCGAAATCCCCCAGAAACCCGAACACCGTCCGCAAAGAAGCCGCTGCCCGCCGCACTGAATCAAAACACTCGAACTCCCGCAACCGGTCCAACACCTCTGCCCCACCCGTCAACGACGGCAACAACCGCAACAGCTCCTTGGCCATTTCCGGCAACGGGCACGTTGCCAACACCTCACGCATCCTTACAACATCTTTTTGAGCCAACCCATCCTCCAGATCCGTACGCAATCCGTCCTCCAAAGCCAGCTCAACAGCCAAATCCGAAAACACCCCGATATGTCCCAGACTAATCCGAAAATCACGCAATCCCAGACACCGCAACATCTCAATCGCCAACGCGATGACCTCAGCATCCGCCATCTCAGCCGTTGATCCAATCAGTTCCACGCCAATCTGACGAAACTCCCGGTACCGCCCGGAACCATATCGATACACATCACCGCTATAGCATAACCGCAAAGGCAACGCATCATGGCGCATTCGGGAAGAAACCAACCGGGCGATCGGCGTCGTGAACTCCGGCCGCAAAGCCAGTACCCGCCCCTCCTGATCAAAGAATTTATACAGGCGCCCCTTCCGGGGCATCTCGGGTTCCACACACTCCCCATACTCCAACCCCGTCGTTAACACCTTGCGATAGGACCAAGCCTCAAAAAGATCCAAAGCCCCCCGTTCCTTCTCCTCAAGAAAAGAAAGCTCCCCCGGCAACAAATCACGCAATCCCTCGGCAATTCTCATGTTTCACTCTCCTGTCAATTGATTCAATCTGTCCAGAATCAGAGAATACCCATTTGCGCCATAATCCAGCGAACGCCTGACACGGCTAATCGTGGCCGAACTGGCACCGGTCATCTCTTCAATTTTCACATAAGTCACATCCTTTTCCAGGAGTTTAGCCACTTCCAGCCTCTGGGCCAAAGCTTTCAGCTCCGACACGGTTGCAATATCCTGGAAAAAACGATAACACTCATCCACATCCCGTAACAAAAGAAACGCCTCAAACAAAGCGTCGGTGGCGTCGTCCTTCAAACGGTGATCATATGTCATAAAGAACCAACCCCCATAAGAAAACAAAACTGGGTTCCTTCAGAACGCCATTACACTTTAACTCATTAAATCGATGATGTCAAGAGGGATTAATTAAAGTTGTTCTTGAATGTCAATTTAAAAGTCATAAAGAGGAAAACCGCACAATATGTTGAATTCGTTAGTAAGTTAAAGACGCGAAGCGTCAAAAAGAAACAAGAAAATCCGCATTCTGAATCCTGAATCCTGAATACTGAATACTTGCGGGCGTAGCCCGCATTAACCTCCATCCACCCCATCCCCTAACAGGAGGCGCGTCATGGGCACAATGGGATTTCTCCTCGCAGCCATTGACCAAGGTATCAAAACGGCCATGGCAACAGGTACAGATATACCTCCGGCCATCCTCAACAAGAAGAGGACTGTCTTTGAGACGATCAACACCAAAATGGTCAGACTCTCCAACGAGCTTGAAACCATCGCCAATATGCTTGCCGACGATTTCAAAGGTGTCGGCACCCGGGAGTGCGCTGACATCATTCGTCATTATATGGTCGAGTTCCGGTGTTCCGCCGGTATTTTCTATGGAGAGGCCATTCCTCCCCTGCCTAGCGACAAACCGCCCCTCCGGTTCAACGCAGCCAGTGTCAGCGCCGCTGTCTTCAAACTGATCTCCGCCAGGGATAACCACGTCGATACCTACGCCCGCCTGACTGCCAAGACCGATGCTATGGATTGGCGTGGCGAAGATGCCTCGATGGCCCGGATCCAATGGAACCTGATTGCCGGACCGAAATCCAATACCCGGTCCATCGCCGATTGTCTGGATGCTTTCATCCTTATCATGCAGAAATCTGTTGCCTGCTATAGCGCGGCTCAGGAAACCACCTCCGGCCCCCAAGAGGATCCGATTCTTATCCAGACACAGAAACTTAGAGGTATCGCTTCCTGGATTGACAGTGTCTATTGGGAGACGCTACCCCATATCGAGGACGCTTCCGGTCTTAACCGCATCGCCGCCACGATTGTGCCCCGCCCCGGTCAATCCGTCACGTCAATCCTTCAACCCAGTGAAAAAAACCGCCTCCAACATATCACCAAGATCCACCTTGATACCCTCCGGCAGGTTAAAACCACCCTGCTTCACACCGCCGACGCCTTCGAAGAGGCCGAACGGAAAGTTGAAGCGGCCAGACAGGAGTTTCTTTCCTTCTGTTTTGATCGACCTCCCATCGGGTCGACCCATGGTGATATTCTCAATATGACTGCCCCTTTGACCCAGGCTACCCTCGCGACGATGGCCCTTTATGATCGCTACGACTGCCTTGACATCAGCTTCGACGGCAGTGCGGTGTTCCAATACTTTTCGATTGATCCCAATGGCGTCAAGACCTACAATTGGGATGAGATCCGGCAAGCCTTGGCTCAGACAGAACCGATAAGCACATCGCCGACCCACTACGCCGGCCTCGTGAAGTTGATCGACTCTATGAACACGACAGATGAATATGGCATCGTCGTCCCCGATATAGAGGCTCTTGAGCAATTGATCAACTGCGGGTATACCTGCCAGGTATCCATCAACGTTTCCACGGATCCTCTTACAGACGGATGTGTGAAATACACCTATCGCCCTACCCAGACATTCCAATCTCTCTGCGCCTTCTATGAACTTCGTACAGAGCACCGAGTCTTTCAAGATCCTTCCCTGCTTTATACCAAAACCGAATCGGTCCAAGACCGGCAAGTTTTGCTTGCGGAGATGACCAAATCGGCTTTGCTGATGGAAATGATTTCTCAGCATAGCAACGTTGAGACCCTTCAACCGAAATCGCCTCTGTTGAGTTACTTTTCGAGATTCAATCCTCAAACATACCGACAGGAAATCAATATCCAAGATGTTATGACTCTGGTCAGTCCCGGAGGGATCCTCCGCGTGACAGCGGATTACAAATCGCGAGATTATCGGACATATTATCAAATAGGGAGCGGCGACAGGTGTATCCGCGTCCATGACTTTGACTTCAACAATGCCGATCTGCTGTTTGATAATGCCAAAAATATTACCCGCTCTATGAAACGGAACAAGAAGGTAGAATTCTGGCAGGATGTCTCTTTGGAAGTTATCGCGGAAATCGTTGGTCTGCCCCTTGGCGATGCCGGGTTCATTGTCAGTCTTCCGTTGTTTGCAATAAGTGCGCTGGAGAACGGTCAGGAAATCGATATCCACAACGCGAATTTGGACACAGTCAACAGTAACATTGATCTGGTGAGACTTTTTGGCGCCATGCAAGCAGGAGGCGGTGTCACGGTTCGGGACAATGTGGTTACAATCCGCAACATTTGCGTGAATGAGCGGGAGCTTCAGATCGCGGTAAATGCCTATAACGCGGATCCGATGACAGCGGAGTTGAGCATGAAGATGCTGGTGGAGGAGCTTTATGTTCTGTGCGGCACGGGGGATGTGGGGAAGTGTGCTCATCTGGGAATGTATGTGGATTGGTATATGGGGAATAGAGGGAAAGTTGATAAGTATACAGTCGGTTTACGAGACTTGCTGTCTGATTATAGAATAACACATCCTGATTGTTTGTATAAAAAACTGGAGGATATGACACCAGAAGCTATTAATGAAATGGATAAAGCCCATACAAATCCAATGTACAACCTGAATCTGGAGGGAATGTAATGACAAAGAAAGGAATTGCGCTTAGCATACTTATTTTTCTATTGGTAGGAGTTTTGTTTTATGTCGGTTATAGAATTGGCGATAATACAGCTTTAAAGAGAATTGAGCAAGAAGAGAAGCATCGAATAGCCAACAAATTAATAGTTGAAATGGCTTATGAAGTCCAAAACAAAGCATTCTTCGGTATTGGATTTATTGAGTATACACCTTATAACAAAAAATATGAATGGGCCTTACAAATCAATATTCGCTTGTATACAAGAGAAACCATGAAAGTCATCACCTTAAGTGATGTTGAGGCTTTTCTTGCAACTCCAGTAAATCATGACGGGACCCCACGCACTTGGGAAGACGATGAAACAGGAACTATTAAAGACTTTGTTCAATGGTGCCTTGCCGGAAAAAATGCAGGGGTACTGGCTTTTTACAAAGGGGAATTGCGTGATATATTAGCGGATTATCGAGTTGAAGATCCTCATTGTCCATACAAAAATTTAGAAGATCTCACACCAGAACAAATCATCGAGTTGGATAAGAAATATCTGGATCCGGATTATGATCTCATTCTAGAATAGTTCCCCTTATGATAGCGTAGCATTGGACAAGGTCCCATCAACCTGTACTTATTTTCCGTCAAGCAAATATGTGTAGTTCTCAAACTGGTCCAACACCTTGATGTCGGAATCCTTCATCTCAAGCTCATCGATAATTTGTTCACGGGTTTTGTTTTTTAGTTTTTTTCTATTGATTTGATCAACCAATCGCCTGAGAGTTCCTTCTTCTCTGCCCTTTTCCATGCCCTCTTCCATACCTATTTCCAAACCCTCTTTTCTGCCCTCTTTCCACTTCTCCTCAAGCCAGCCCTTCTTCTCCGCTACCTCACAGAAGTATTCTGCCGCAGTACTCATATTCATGACCTCCT
>WRJI01000044.1 GCA_009778595.1 Peptococcaceae bacterium
ATCCTCAATGCCGAAAGACCCCCCGTCAAACTCCCTCAGCTCCTCCTTCAGATAGAACCCGGACTCCTCAATCGACCCCAACCCGCGCCAAGCCGCAACACCCGGTTCAAAACAGCTGTCGATAACAGCCTGTGCCTTCAAATTCCCCTCGGCCTTAACAGCCTCCGGATAAAAATTATGCACCTCGGCCCTTTTGCCCCGACACTGACGCACCAAATCAAAGATAGCCACGAGGATCTGTTCGCCACGGAACCCCGCCACAGTAAAAGGTCTGTGATACTTCTCAGCCAAAGGAATATAAACCTCCGACCCCAAAATAGCACTAACATGACCCGGTGCAAGGTACCCTGAAATATCCGTTTCATTCCGGCAAATAAAATGAAGGGCCGGCATAAGTCTTTTCAAAGCTGTCAGAAGCCGAATATTGGACAACCCCAGACGCCCGGCTTCCTGAACAAGCAACGCGTAGGCAGGAATCGTCGTCTCAAACCCTACCGCCGCCACCACAAAAGTCGTCTCGGGACTCTTCCCCGCCATCGTCAGAACCTCATGAGGCGCGTAAATAATCTGCACTCGAGCCCCGTTTCCCTGAGCTTGTCCCAGAGACTCGCCCTCAGAACCGGGAACCTTCATCATATCGCCAAAAGACAACACAACACACCCCGGTCGGCGGGCCCAAGCCAGAGCCCGGTCAATATAGACAGCCGGTGTCACACACACAGGACACCCCGGCCCGGAAATCAGGTGAATACCGCTACCTAACAAATCCCGTATCCCATGCCGGAAAATACTCGATGTATGCGTCCCGCAAATCTCCATAAACCGCAGCGGTTCGCCCGAATAATCCCCCAACTCTGCTACAATATCGCGAATCCTATTCTGATCGATCATGATGGGTCGCCACCTTGAAACAAGGGAAACAGTGACTCGCGACCACCTTCGGGGTCATCGTCGGCGGATCTCTTTTCGTCCCCGGCGTAAGCTTCCTCAAGCTCTGAAAATAGAGACATAAGATCCTGAGCAACATCCTGTTCAACCACTTCAATGGCACACCCGGCGTGAACAAGGACATAATCACCCGGCGTGGCATCAACCGCACCCAACATCACGCTGATAATATTCCCCTGAAAATCGACTTTCCCAATCAGACCGGTCACGTCGATCTCAAGCAATTTACCCGGCAAAGCGATACACACGATTTTCCCACCTCAACAAATTGTTTATATTTTACTAAGGTTCATAATACCACAATTGACGCTTTTGCAAAAGCCTTTTATTCAAGGATTTCGTCAAGACCCGATTGCTTTAACCCTTCAATGCTCACGCGCATGCTCCTCAATTCCTCGCCGGTATGCCCTTTCCAATCAAGAACCTCCCCCAGGACAAGCAAAGGTTTGTTGCTTCTGTATGATCTCGTTGGGTTGCCCGGGAATTTTTTGTCCGTCAGGTTCGGATCATCCTCAATGGATCCTGTCGGCTCCACACAGTATATTCTCCCCGGTTCTTGCCCCAAGGCCAACTCCGCACCCCAGACAGCCGCGTCCAGGGTCGCCGTAAAGTACACATATTTTGCTTTCTTATGCTCTCCGAAGTTGGATGGATACCCCGGTTCCAAGAAATCTCCAGCCGTCAACGAAGCCTTCGTCCCATGATAAAAAGGGCCTACCTCGTCAGTTTCCTCAAGGATTGGCCAACCAACAAACTCTTCGAATTCTTTAAAAAACTGTTTTACAACCGGCGGAGGAAATTTCGAAGTCACAATAGCGATATAGTTTGTAGTAGACTCGTTATAATTGTTGCTGTTCCAGCTCTCCTTATTCTGAACATTCATGAGACGTAATGTCAGAAATACCTCCTTATGCCTAAAGCTTCCCGGGCCATCCTCCAGCAAGCAGCCTTGGGTCTCCAAAAAGCCTTCTACCTTTTGGGTATCCATAGAGTTGGAGATACCATCCGTTTCAATATGATAATATCCATATAAAGCAGATTCCATAGGACTCCCTCACCTCAAGCATAATATCATCGCTATTCAGTTTATACAGTTCACGCTGGAGCTTACTCCACGGATGGCTCCCCATTCTTTCTTAATACCTCCACACCTTTTCCCTGATCCCCCGCGCCCTGTGTACTGATCGCATAAGCCATAGGTTGATCACAATAAACATAATACAATATTCTGCATGGTAAGTCCAGTTGCCCTTCACAAATGGGTGCATGACATAAACGTCAAAAATAACAGAAGGCCCGATTCATCACTTCAGTCCACCCACAATCCACGCGCCCGATTATTTTTGTTCTAAAGCATTGTTTTGAAGTTGTGTGCCCCTGGTATTTATTTTTGGCAGAGACGGCAATCTATTGGCTAAGGTCAAAGAAAGGTCCCCTGAAATTTAATGATGTCATCTTCTAGAGAAAACTCTTTTGCACTCAACCGCTTCAAAATATGGTTAGAAAATTCCTCAAAAGATGAGGCAATGATCACATCATACTCCTCCTCCTCTCCTTCGTAATCCATCCCCGGAAAAAGCGCAAAAACCTGCCCGTATGTCCCGTTCTTTCCCGGGCCTAAATCCAATATCAACTGACGGGAAGCTTCATAATCGGTGAATGGAATCCACAAGGGACTCCATATAACAGGCTTAATTTTATTCTCCTTAATCCAATCTATAGGCGGTTCATCCTCAAATAAATTATTCATCATCTGCCACGTTTCCAGGATTCTTTGCACAGGAAGAAAGTAATTATATCCAAGAAAAGGATAATTATGCTCAAACCCGTATGCACCACCGCTGTTTTGTCCGTTAAAAGAAGATAGGTATTCACAAAAACCGCTGGGAAGCTGGGTGTTTAATGCTTGTGACAAAGAGTCCAATTCTTCTTTCGTTGCGGGAACATTTAAGGTGGAATGTGTTTTAGGGGAAATGATTTTTATCTGGCCAGATATCTTTCCCCATATTTCCTTTACACTCATTTCTTCCAGAGCACCTACCTCCGATCTTTTTCGCCACAAAAGTGGTTTCAATCTTTAAATCAATCTTCCAAACGTGGGGTAATTTCATTGAACTTTATTGTTGCTTGTAATACAGAATCATGCTTTCAGCTACACCTAGATCATATTGGGCAATATCCAAACAATACTCGAATTTTTCTTGGGCTTCCATATGGGTTCCCTCCCTGATGTTTCCTTGTATTTATTTTAGCATGTTTTACGATAGTAAGTCCAGTTGCCCTTCACAAATGGGTGCATGACATAAATGTCAAAAATAGCATAGATATTTTTTAGAAAAACGAGCATATTGAATATATCGCGTTTCAAGGGTCTTCTTGGAGTAGTGACCGACAAAACAAAGCGAGGAACAGCCGATGTCACAAAACGATGTGATGAATTTTGCCAAGGAAGCGCTGGGGGTTGCTCTCTTGGTGGGGGGGCCTTTGTTGGGCGTGGGGCTTATTGTGGGTCTGGTAATTGGCCTCTTTCAAGCTATGACCCAAATCCAAGAACAGACATTGACTTTCGTGCCCAAAGTCTTGTCCATTGTCTTGGTGATGCTCATTATGGGACCATGGATGCTCAACGTGTTAATGTCGTTCACGAATAACATCTTCGCTGAATTAATACTCTTGGCTCGAAAATGACCAAAGCGGTCACTTGATGATTCGTCTATACTTCAGAGTCAAAACCCGGCTAATATATCCAAAAGGAGGACATTCTTCGCCTTGGGCAAGTCTCCCCGCTGTCTGTTTTGCGTGCTCAATGTCTATCGCGTAATGCGTCGCCAGAATGTTTGGCAAAGCGCTGATGGGAAAAGCGCTGAATACCAGTCTGCTGCCGCCGTCTTTGGATTCAAAGAGATCAAAGCGGGCGACGCGGGCAAAATATCTTCCAAACTTGACGTCTTCTGATTTGATGTGTGTTATCAGCCAATGGCTGACCGTGGTGGACAAAACAAAAGTGAGTTTGCTCATCGGAATATTGTTTTCGAAATCCGCGTACAACTCTTGAAAGGTTTCAATGAAGTTGTCATGGATGGTCTTGTGTTGCACATAGTTAGGATAGCTGCTGTCGACTTGGAGCTTTTCTTCATCGCCAAAGTGCTTGACA
The DNA here is from genome assembly GCA_009778595.1 of Peptococcaceae bacterium. Taxonomy (GTDB): domain Bacteria; phylum Bacillota; class Desulfitobacteriia; order Desulfitobacteriales; family Syntrophobotulaceae; genus WRJI01. The sequence goes on from WRJI01000044.1 coordinate 4,103, forward strand.
ACATACTCTCCCAAAAAGTCCAGACAGCTTTTCATATCGCCTCTGTCCGGATTGGTTTCTCCCAGAACAGCTGCATGATTAACAAGTTCCACGAGCTCTTTGTGTTGACTGTCAATATGCTCAATCTCTGTTCTCATCTCGTCTGTAAATTGAAACATAGTTTTTCATCAGTCCTTCCAAGCATTCTGATGCTATATTATGTGATTTCAATTATAGCATGTCTCCAGGTAAATTATAATAAATTCACAGCCTTCGAAAAGTATAAATTTCTTCATGACAAGGGAATTAATTCCAAGTATCTTATTGAATTCATATTTTTGGGGTCTATGGGGAATCATGTGAGCAGTTCCCGGGGTTGTTATCTTAGCAAGATAGGATGGAACCTATGGTGCTTTTGGAGAATCTGCAATGGAATCTCTTGGTTTTCATCTCAATCTTTTGCAGATGGGCCGGTATGGTGATGCTGACGCCGGTATTCGGGGCGCGGGAGGTTCCGCCGATCATCCGGCTGGTGTTGGCGCTTTCTCTATCGCTCATTGTCTATCCCGTCCTTATGCCGACCATGACACCTTTTGACGGTGGCGGGGTGGCTTTGGCAGCTGTCTTATTTAAAGAGACTCTTGTGGGGTTGACTTTTGCGTTTATTCTCAATTTAATCACCTTCATTATGATGGGCGCGGGGGAATTGATTGATTTCCAGCTGGGTTTTATAATGGGCTCCAGTATTGATCCTTTGTTTGGCAATCGCAGTTTTATCACAGGTAATTTTTTATTGATCTTAACGACGATGATTCTTTTGGCGACCAATTCGCATCATATGATGATCGCGGCAATGGTCAAATCCTATGGCTATATCCCTATCAATCCAACCTATATCCCTGATAGCAGTGCGTTTTTCGTAAAGATTCTGGGGCAGACTATTCTGTTTTCGCTGCAGATCGCCATGCCCATTTACGGTTCGTTGGTGATTGCCAATGTGGGGGTTGGGCTTCTGGCCAAAGCGGTTCCTCAGCTCAATTTGCTCAATCTTTTTTTCCCGGTCAAAATTGTTTTCGGCTTGGTGATGCTTTATATGACGATCACATTGCTTGGCAATGAGGTGTCCCGGGTAATTGATGTGAGCTTTGGCTGGTTGGAAGAGTTGTTTAGGGGGTGGAGACAGTAGCCGAAACGGTGGGAGAAAAGCGTTTTCCGGCAACACCAAAGAAGAAAAAGGATGCCCGCAAGAAAGGTCAGGTGCTCAAAAGCCCGGAGGTTGGGGCTGCGGTTGTTTTGATCGGGCTGGTTATGGTGCTAAGATTATGGTTACCTTACATGATTTCTTCAATGGCGGCTATGATTGTGACGACGATGGAGATGACTTCGGAGTGGACAGCGGCCCAGGTGAGCACGTTGATGCTGACGTTGACCTGGCAAGCCGGAATTATGATATTACCCTTATTTGGCTCAGCCCTGGTGCTGGGTTTGGGAATCAATTATGCGCAAGTGGGGTTTTTGTTTACCACCCATACGATTAAGCCTAAATTGGAGAATTTTAGCCCGATCAAAGGCCTCAAGAGGCTGTTTGGCTTAAAAGCCGTGGTGAACCTTGTGAAGTCATTAGCAAAATTAGGAATAATTGGTTATTTCCTAATTGCCGTGATCAGAGATAATTTCTGGATTTTTCCGGCTATGCAGAATATGACGGTATTGCAAGCTGCGGGGACGTTGGGTCGTATTATCTTTGATATGGCTTGGAAAGCAGGATTGGCTTTTTTGCTGGTGGCCTTTGTGGATTTTTTGTACCAGTGGTATGAGTATAACAAGAATTTACGGATGACTTTGCAGGAAATCAGGGACGAGTTCAAACAGACGGAGGGAGATCCCCATCTGAAAGCGGAGATTAAAAGGAAACAGAGGGAGATGTCACGGCGCCGTATGATGGAAGATGTGAAGACCGCTGATGTGGTGATTACCAATCCCACCCATTTTGCCGTGGCACTTAAGTATGATCCCGGGGTTTCGGAAGCCCCCCAGGTTGTGGCTAAAGGGCAGGATCTCATGGCCAGGCGAATTCGGGAAATCGCGAGGGAATCTGATGTGACGCTGTTTGAGAATAAGGAGCTGGCGAGGGCTTTGTTTAGTCAGGTGGAGTTGGGGGATATGGTGCCGGCGAATCTGTATCAGGCGGTCGCGGAAGTGTTGGCTTTTGTTTATAAGCTGGCGAGACGGCGAGCCTGATCCTGTTCCCAGACACCGTCAAAGTTCCGGAAGGAAGTGCATGATAGATTGGCTCTGTGAACACAATATAGCTGTGGAGCACATAGGTTAATAGCCTTTTCTCTTTGTGTTGCGGGCCATAGCGCGTCATGACGGGTTTTCGTATAGGTTGTGCGGGTCCCGAGAATTTCGTAAGGCGCCAGGAGGAATGTTGGTGTCACTGCTGAATAGGTTGCTCAAACAAACAGATTTGCTGGTGGCGATCGCTTTGGTCGGTATCGTCGTTATGATGGTGGTCCCTTTGCCGACCTTGGTCATCGATCTGCTTATTACTTTTGCTATCAGTGCCGCTGTCATCGTGATTATGTTGGCGGTTTTTAACAAGGAGCCTTTGGAGTTTTCTGTTTTTCCGTCATTGCTCCTTGTGCTTACGCTGTTCCGGCTGGCCCTCAGTGTATCGACCACACGTCTCATCCTGCTTCATGCCGAGGCAGGCAATATCATTCGAAGGTTCGGCGAGTTCGTCATTCAGGGCAATGCCATTGTTGGATTTATTATATTTGTTATCCTGGTCATCGTCCAGTTTCTTGTTATCACGAAAGGTGCCGAGCGGGTTTCCGAAGTTACCGCGCGTTTTACTTTGGACGCTATGCCGGGAAAACAGATGAGCATAGACGCCGATTTGAATGCCGGGATTATTTCTGATGAGGAGGCGCGCACACGACGCAAAAAAATCCAACGTGAGGCTGATTTTTATGGAGCTATGGACGGTGCCAGCAAATTTATTAAAGGGGACGCGATCGCAGGGATCCTTATCCTTGTCATCAATATTGTCGCCGGGTTCGCCATAGGGATCACAATGCACGGTATGGACATGACGACCGCGTTACAAACCTATACGATTTTGACTGTTGGAGACGGATTGGTGACCCAGATACCGGCTCTGTTGATTTCAACATCAACAGGTCTTGTGGTAACACGGGCGGCGAACGATACCAATTTGGGTCAGGATATTGTTGCGCAGTTCTTTCAAGCTCCCAAGGCTATGTATGTTACCGCGGGGGTGCTGATCGTGTTGGCCTTTTTGGGAATGCCTTATATTCCGATGTTTTCGTTGGCAGGCGCTTTTATTCTTATCGGGCGCCGTCTGACGCGAGCGTCCCGGGACCAAGATGTTCAGGATTCAGAAGCCATTCTCGAGCAAGAGGCTGAAGAAACCAAAAAACCGGAAAACGTTATGAATGTTCTGGCTGTGGACAACATGGAATTGGAAATCGGTTACGCGTTGATTTCGTTGGTGGATAGCGGTCAGGGAGGGGACTTGCTGGAGCGTATCCTGCTGATTCGGCGGCAGATCGCCAGCGAGCTGGGGTTTGTTGTACCGGTCATCCGGGTGCGGGATAATATGAATCTGTCACCCAATCATTATGTTATTAAAATCCGTGGGGCTGAGTTGGCTTCGGGGGATCTGTACGCCGATCAGTTTTTGTGTATGACCGGCGGGTTAGATGAAGAAGATCTGCCGGGGATTCCCACCAAAGAGCCAGCTTTTGGTTTGGATGCCAAATGGATTCATGCCGGTTTGCGTGAGAAGGCGGAAATGTCGGGATGTACCGTGGTGGACGCGCCGACGGTGTTGGCGACTCATTTGACGGAAGTCATCAAATCTCAGGCTCACGAAATGTTGAGCCGCCAGGATGTTAAAGTGCTGATAGATCACGCCCGGGAGCAGAATCAAACTGTTGTTGACGAACTGATCCCTGATCTGCTGACAATCGGAAACGTCCAAAAAATTCTTGGCAATTTGCTTAAAGAACGGGTTTCCATTAAAAACATGCCGGCGATTCTGGAAAGTTTGGCTGATCACGCTGTGACGACGAAAGATTTGGATCGGCTGACCGAACATGTTCGGCACACGCTGGCTCGGCAGATTGTACAGCCTTTATTGAACGAAAAACGTATGTTGTCGGTGCTGACTTTGGAGCCGCGTATAGAGCAGATGATTCTGGATAATATTAAACCTTCGGAATATGGAGCTTTCGTTAATCTGGATCCCCTTGTGGCTCAGAGATTGTTGACTGAAATAGCCGCGGATGTGGAGAAAGTGGGCATGAATGGTTACAACCCTGTCATTCTCTGCGCACCGGTTGTGCGCATCAATTTGAAGCGGATGACTGAAAGACACTTACCCCATCTGACGATTCTTTCTTATAATGAGTTGGTACAGGGGATTGAAGTCCAAGCTCTGGGAATGGTGGTGCTGGACAATGCGGGTTAAGCGTTTTGTTGGGGACAGCGTGACGGACGTCATGAAGAGAATAAAGAAGGAGCTCGGCCCGGAGGCAGTCATTCTTCAGACGCGCCATTATAAGGAGGGCGGTATCCTGGGGGTGTTCGGTCAGCATAAAATTGAGATCACGGCTGCCCTTGATGATACCCCGCCGCCTGACCAAAGTCACACGAGAACGCCTGCACAGCAGGGGCAACCTTTCGTATCGCAGACGAAGAACGCCGATTCGGAAGGATCGGATCCTCGAAACCCGGTGATCACGAAGAGCACCCCCTCAAAGACCGGAGCTAAGCTTTCAAATTCAAAGGATAGGCAACGACCCTCAAAAACCCAACCAAGCCGGGCAGATAAATTGTACGAAAGTTATGCCGGCAGTGGAGCCGGTCGAACGTTAACGCCAAATCTGACACATTCTCAGCAAAACCACGGTGACGATGCCGGCATTGATAAGCTCCTGAGAACCATCGCTCAAGTTAGAGCGCAAGGGGTCATGGAGAAAGCGGCAATTCGTGTGCTCAAAGATCAGGATGGGGCGGCCGACGGACACAGGGGCGCCGGGCAGAGGGGCGCCGGGAAAACGGACGTCGGGCAAACGGTTGCCGGTCACACGGGCGCCAGTCACACAGGCGCCGGGCAAAGGGGCGTCGGACAGGAGAACGCCGGTCACACGGGCGGGCAAAGGGGCGTCGGGCAAACGGTTGCCGGGCAACCGGGCGTCGGACAAACGGACGACGGTCACAGGGACGCCGGGCAACCGGACGTCGGTCACACGGTTGCCGGATATGCGGACCTGAAACAAGCGGACATGGAACACGTGAATTTCAGCCGGGCGAATGATAAACACGTGAACCACGAGCTCTTGAGTACGGTCAATATGTCGAATTTTGAAGTCTCGATCATGAGTATGTTGAACGAAATTCATCAATACCTTAATGAAGAGAGCGGAGGGGCAGGATTCGTCCCGGAAGTGTTGCATAAATGGCGCGACTATTTGTCCGGCCGGGGTATCAGCGCCCAGATGTGCCGTGAGTTATTGTTTCGTATCCAGATTAATTTAAAGCGGGAATTGTGGCATGATGATCGGCATGTTATGGCGCTGCTCCATCAAGATATTCTGGCCAAGTGCGGGCGCACACAAATCCTTGATGTGAAAGCCCTCAAGAAAAAAACCAGGCCTCTCGTTATGGCACTCGTTGGGCCTACAGGAGTCGGTAAAACCACAACGATAGGCAAACTGGCGGCAGGATTCAGTATCGTCGAGTCTCACAAAGTCGCTTTAATCGCTGCGGACACTTATCGGGTGGCCGCGGTTGAGCAGTTGCGCACTTTCGGTGAAATCCTTGGGATACCGGTAGACGTGGTGATGAATACCGCAGGGATGCAGGACTCTTTGGCGAGACACATGGATAAAGATGTCATCATTATTGATACAGCCGGTCGCAGTCCCAATCATGTTATGCATATGGACGAGTTGGAAGAATTCATGGTGGCGGCTCGGCCCGATTTAACTTTGCTTGTTATCAGCGCAACCACAGGTCCCAGGGAACAGGGACTCGTACTGGAACGGTTCCGACCATTATCGACCCACCTTGTCTTAACGAAGCTGGATGAGAGTCGTAGTGAAGGGGTTATGCTTGATTTGGTTTGCCGAACGGATTTGCCGCTAACCTATTTGACGAATGGGCAAAATGTTCCCGACGACATTGAAATTGCCACACCGGAAAAACTGGCTCGGTGGATTCTGGGTAAAGGCGTCGTTCGTGACGTATCTTGACAAGCAAGTGTGGATAAGGAAGAGCATTTCTGACAATAGTAGAGAAGAGAAAGAGGGGAACCTTGTGAGGGACGAGTATTTGGAGGGCGCCATATTAGAAGACACTCTTCAGCCGGGATTGTTGATGGAGATGATTGTCAAGCACGGTGAACACCACGGCCGCTACAAGACAAAAATCGAGGATAAGGCCGGTGGAACCCTGACGATTGCCGTACCTTATGGGAAGGGTTTTTTGCCGTTGCGTCCCGGCGAGAAACTCAATCTGATTTTTGTTTTTGAACAAGAGTCGTACCTGTTCCCGGCGGAGATTCTGAATCGTCAAATCAGCGACTTACCGACTTTTCGGATTGCCCAGCCGCGGATTGCCATGAGGATACAGAGGCGCCTTTATAGGAGAATACACTGTTTGCAGGTTGCCTATTATCAGATGCTGGGACCGGATAAGACCCTTGGACCGAGACAAGAAGCCCAGGTGTTGGAAATAAGCGGTGGGGGACTTTTGCTATCGACGAATAAGAAGTTGCATGAGGAAGATATTCTGTTGGTTCAATTAACTTTGAACAATGATTTTTTTGATGTTATGTGTCTGGTCAAGCGTTCGGAAGAGATTGAAACAGGGAGTAAGGGATTTCGCGGATACTACAGAGTTTCCGTCGAGTATCGGGATATTTCCGAAAGGGAGCGGGACAAAATCGTTAGATATGTTTTTGACATCGAGCGGGATTTGAGGAGAAGGGGTATGATCTAATGAAAGATCTCAACGAAATGCAAATGGGAGCCCTGAGCGAAATGGGAAATATCGGTGCCGGTAACGCGGCGACGGCGTTGTCGCAATTACTTAATATCAAAATAGATATCAAAGTCCCTCATGTGCGTGTTGTTCCTATTGAAAAAACGGATGATTGGTTTGACCGTGCTGACGTCAAGATAGCCATCTATCTGCGCGTGATGGGGGAGGCTCCGGGAAAAGCGCTGTTTCTGATGAGCCCTCAAAGTGGGCAGTTTCTTGCCAAAACGTTGCTCTCTCGAGATAAAAGTCCTGATTTTGATAAGGATGAGATGGCTTGTTCGGCGATTATGGAAGTGGGTAATGTTTTGGTGAGCTCTTTTCTGGTGGCGTTGACGAACTTTTCGGGGATCCTGATGCAGTCCTCAATCCCCGCTATGAGCATGGATATGTTGGGGGCAATACTTCAAGGGATCTTTTTGGATAACGATGAAGTCGGCGATACGGTGCTAATTATCGATACAGAGTTCTCGGGAACGAGCGATATTGAGGGCCTATTCCTTTTTCTTCCTGATGGGGACGCCCTAGAAAAACTTTTGGGAGTATTTGGTCTATGAATAAGGTGTTAGTTGGTATGGGCGATTTTAAAATATCGAAGGTTCCCGACACCTTGATGACGATAGGGTTGGGGTCATGCCTGGGGGTCTGCATTTTCGACCAGAGTGCCAAGGTGGCTGGAATGGCCCATATTATGTTGCCGACTTCACGGTATATGCCACATAATAATCCGATGAAGTACGCGGATACATGTTTATCAATGATGTTGAATGAGATCGACAAGGTTGGTGGCAACCGTTTACGTTTGAAAGCAAAGATCGCCGGGGGCGCGCAGATGTTTGCAACTCATGATGACATATCGGCCATGCATATTGGCGAAAAAAATATGGTGGCGGTGTCTGCAGAACTCAAAAAATATGGTATTCCGATTGTGTCTCAGGATGTCGGCGGCAACGTAGGCAGAACAATTACTTTTCATATTGCGACTTCGGAATTGCACATCAAAACAGCACGCTCCGATAACTTTAAGGTGATTTAATTTGATGCGGGAGCGAACATCTGAACGTTATAAAAAATGGGCGTTGTTTGGCGCGTTGATGCTGGGAAATTTTTCACTGATTGCTAGCCATTTACATCGAGCCAGATTGATATTTTCTCTCACGAAGGCAGTGATAATATTTGCAGTTATGTATTTTATTTGCAGAATAGTCATTGCATCTTGGGAGACAGTAAATAAGAGAGTTCATCTCAATAAAGAGAAAGATCTTGTTTCAATTAAAACAACGATGGAAGCCTTGGATGATCTCGATGAAAAAGGCGTCAAGGTAACCTATCATCCCTTGTTGGATAGGGCTGATTCAACGACGACCGGGTCGGATGGTGTGACCGGCACCGCAGAAACCATAACCCCGGGACAAATTAACCCGGGTTTATTTGAGGATCTACGCGATACGGAGACTTAGTCGCTTAGGACCTTACAGACGCGAAGCGTCAATAAAAAACAAGAAAATCCACATTCTGAATCCTGAATCCTGAATACTGGATACTTGCGGTCGAAGACCGCGTTAGGATTTACGGACCATTGATCATGAGCAGGGAGATAGATTGAGATGAGAAGTCCTTATGAAACAACCAATAAACACCAGACGACTTGGTCGGAAACAGCTGTTGCGAAATATCTGCCGCTGGTTAAACGTATCGCAGGACGGTTGGCGATTTCTTTACCGCCTCATGTGGCGGAGGAAGATCTTATTGGGTATGGGATGTTTGGTTTGCTTGAGTCTTTGCAGCGTTTTGATCCGTCCCGAGGGGTCAAATTTGAGACTTATGCCGGGATTCGTATTCGTGGAGCTATGATTGACGGGTTGCGAGCTATGGATTGGGTTCCTCATTCAGCCAGACAGAAAGTGAAGGTGGTCAAGAAGGCCTTTGAGGATATTGAGGGGGAGAAGGGTTCGGCGACGGTTGAGGAGGTTGCCCGGTTGTTGGATATGTCTGAGGAAGAGGTTCACGGGAATCTGCTCAAAGGTCAGTATATGAGTATGGTCTCATTGGATGAGACAGTAACGGCTTCAGAAGATGAAAGTGGTACCGCTGCTATTAATATGTTGGCAGACCCTCGGGCTGAAGAAGCTTTCACCGTTGTTGAAAAGGCAGATCAGGCACGGGTGCTGAGTGAGGCTATAGGACGGCTTTCAGAAAAGGAACAGATGGTGTTGGCTCTTTATTACCAGGAGGAGTTGACTCTAAAAGAAATTGCCGCGATTATGAAGCTTTCGGAGTCGCGGATTTCGCAGATACATTCTCAGGCAGTTGTTCGGTTGAGGAGTGCGCTGAAAAAATATAACTAAATATTTTCAAAAAGACTACGATAGAATTAGCAAAGAGATTGATAACAATCATGGATCAAAAAATTCACATTTATAATTAAGTTTGATTTGTGATGATTCGATATATTTTACGTAAGCGAAACAGAATCTCATATCCAAGGAACGGAATGAAACTGTTGGAGGTGAACCAATGGTTACTTTGGATGTTGTGGCACCACAGTTGGATGTGAAGATGAAAGGGCACGATAAGAGCCAAGGATCTCAAAAAGGGAAAACAGACAGGATGTCTTTCGGGGATGTTATCGGAAACACACTCAACCAGGCGAATGCTGAGACTTGTGCGACTGTTTGTGATGGGGTTCAGATTTCAGCCTTCTTTGATGTGCAAGAAACGGATCATTTGGCCGGGATTTGTGAGTCTGATGTGATTTCGGAGTCGCTAAAGAGCACGGTGAGTGAGGAGAATGTGGAGAATTCTGTGAATAACGAATTATCTACGTCTTACGACACGTGGTTCTCTTTCAACGGGCCGAGGTCATTGGGTGGGATGACAACGGTTGATGAAACCGCCTCTTTTGATGAATCATCTTCCTTCGACGATAGGATCTTCGGGGGATCAAAGGTTCTCAGCGAAACCGCTTTCAAGAAAGAGCCGGGTTACACCCCGACTTGGCGGATGCGCGATGATGGGTTAAAAGTATTGGATAACAAAAGAGATTTGGCGAACACTATAGTTTTAGACGACGAAAACCTCAGTGGAGACAGGGTTGATAAAGGGTTCAAAGGGGATGAGGCTTGGGACCGGATTTCCGTATATATGAAAGAATTGGGTGGACAGATTCGAGAGACGTCAAATCGACCGGAGATTGCTCTGACCGCAGAATTCTTGACGGAATCCCCGGTGAAGAGCAACGACGATCCGGATTCTTTGGCGGGATCTAAGGTTCTGGCGTTGTTCCCAAACGGGGAGCCTAAGATGATCACTCTGTCGTCTTCACAGGTGGCGCCTCTCACCCCGGCTCTCAATCCGGCGACTCAGGTGGCACAAAACATTCACCAAGCCGCTTTGCACCTGGCACCGAGAGGGGTTCACGAGATGACAGTGTCTTTGCATCCGGCGGAGTTGGGCAAACTGGATGTTTCTTTGCGGATGGAAAACGGACAGCTGCATGTGGTGATCAAAGCATCCGAATTAGGTACCGGGCAGTTTTTGCAGAACCAGATGCAGGATTTGCGGCAGAATCTTAGTGACGCGGGTATCAATTGTGGTGATCTGCAGATGGATTTTGGCGATCAAGCCCAAGAGCAGTCTTTCGAAGAAACGTGCCACAACAACCCGAACTTTTTTGCGGAGGAAAACGACGAGGCAGGATTCAACAGCGGGTTGCCGGAGAATGGCATTGCAAACGATAGTTCGAGCAGAATTAATATCAAGGCATAGATTGGAGTGAGTCATATGGCGATTGACAACATTAATTTTTTCCAGAACCTGTATGGTCTCAACAATTTTTCTTCGGGGAATTCCACGTCGAGCGCCATGCAGGGCTTAGATAGGGACGTTTTTATGCGGTTGATGGTGGCGCAGTTTGCCAACCAGGATCCGATGTCACCGGTATCTGAGACAGAATCGATCGCGCAATTGGCTCAATTCAGCTCATTGGAGCAGATGACCAATATGGTTGATTCCATTATGGATCTTAAGGTCGGCATCGCGTTAATGCTTAATCAGTCATTAATTTCCCAAGGGTCCTCAATGATTGGCAAAGAAGTGACAGGGATTATTTATGAGTCGGATGGCACGGAGCGTGAAATCAGCGGCATCGTGGACTCCGTTCACATGAAAAACGGCTTGCTGACGTTAAAAATTGGCGATGAGGAATTGCCTATCGATTATGTGAAGGAAATTCGCAACAGTGCACACTGAGTACAGTGCACACTGAGTACAGCGTCACTGATCTTTAAAGCTGTTTGCCGGACTCAAAATTTTTTAAAAAAATTCGAATGAATCACTTAAGTACAGATGATTTGTTACGATAATATATTTGTGACATTGTTTAATAAGAAGACACCACCCATGTGAATTAAATAATAAAAAATTAAGGGAGGAAATCGATTATGATGCGTTCTATGTATGCCGCCGTAACAGGCTTGAGAAACCATCAGATCGCCATGGATGTCATCGGCAACAATATTGCGAATGTTAACACAATCGGTTATAAACGCAGCAAAACATCTTTTGCCACCATGCTCAGCCAAAACTTGAGTGGCGCGGCGGCTCCGGACAACCTTAACGCGCCGCCTACTTTCGGTGGTATCAATCCTGTTCAGGTTGGTCTTGGCATGAGTATTTCCTCCATCGATCGGATTATGAATCAGGGGGCTGCTCAAAATACAGGAAAAGAAACCGATATGATGATTCAAGACGACGGATTCTTCGTGGTCCGTTTGGGCAGCGATGTTTTCTATACACGTACAGGCAACTTCGATTTTGACCGTGACGGGAATCTGGTTGATCCATCAACAGGGGCTCTCGTTCAGGGCTACTCCAACAGCACGCTTCAGGGAACCTCCTTGACACCGGTTGCTCCTGATTGGGGTACAACCACCGGTAGCATGAATATTAAGCTTGGTATGGAGCATCCGGATCTGAGCGGATTCACCCTTTCCGGGTTCACAATCGATAAAAAGGGTGTCGTCACCGGTGTATACAGTGACGGAAGTCAATCCATTACGGAGCAACTGTATATGATCTCTCTGGCTAATTTCTCGAATCCCGGGGGCCTCATGTCAATAGGGAACAACTTTTATTCGCCTTCTAACAACTCAGGGGCGGCTGCGATTGGAAAACCCGGTGAAAACGGTTTGGGTACGATTATTCCAGGGGCTTTGGAAATGTCCAACGTGGAGTTGGCCCAAGAGTTCACCGATATGATTGTGACCCAGCGTGGTTTTCAGGCGAATTCCCGTGTTATCACGGTTTCCGATTCGCTGCTCCAGGAGCTTATCGATCTGAAACGCTAGAGAAAGTTTTCATAAGTCAGTCTGCTTCCGCGAATAAGCACAAATTGTAATTTGGATAATTTTGCTGGGAATAAGGGTGTTGGATTCGCAAAAAATAAAGTCATCTTGATCTGATCCCTAACAAAAAACCTGCATCGCCTCTCATATATTTTGCTCACGGAGGAGACCTTCAAGGCTCCTCCTTTTGTTTTGTGCCTATTCATTCCATTGAGTTGGGGGTGGAATCCATGCATATTGCTTCGCATTATCTGAAAACTTTGCAGACCCAACTGGATCTCATAGGCAACAATATTGCCAATGTGAATACACCGGGTTTTCAAGAGCAGTTGAGATCTTTTGAAGAGATCTATGATAGACAGGACCGCAGCTGGAATAACGCGCTTTTTGGACGCCCCCTCAGAGTTGAGGGCGGAGACGCGGGGCCTCTTTATACAGGAATGCGGATCAACGTTAGTCCCGGAATATTTGTCAGCACGGGCAACACCCTTGATGTCGCCATCAGCGGCCGCGGCTATTTTCAGGTGCGGTTGCCCGGAGGCGAGCCGGCTTATACACGGGTGGGGCATTTTACGATAGATCAGGATAGAAATCTAGTGACTTTTGACGGGTTGCTGTTGGAACCGGCGATACGAGTACCGGAAGGGGCGCAAAATATTGGAATCGATAACAACGGTATCATAACAGCAGATGTGAACAACGTTGCCGAAACCCTTGGGCAGATCCGTTTGGCGGGTTTTGCCAATGAACAGGGACTTCAACAAATCGGTGGCGGCCTTTTTCTGGGGACTCCTGAAGCCGGGGGCATAGTGGTGAATATTCCTGGTATAGAAGGAATTGGAAGCCTCGTCGGCGGTATGTTAGAAATGTCCAACGTTGATTTGGGAAATAATATGGTTGATATGATCAGTGTTCAGCGAGCGTATCAAATGAAATCCCGCAGTATCAGAACCCAGGATGAAATGTTGCAAACGGCAATTGGGATGAGAGGACAGGGATAGGGAGGCGGTTTCATGGATTTGTTCGGGTTGAATTCACAGGTTATGAATTCTATTGAGCGTGGACTTGATTATTCCGGCTTGCGGGCTAAAATCCTGCAACATAATATCGCAAATATCGATACACCCAATTTCAAGAGATCGGATATTAATTTTCAAGTGTTGCTTGATCAAGCTCTGGAGAGAAATGTGCCCTTGGCTTTGCATCAGACCCATAGGGGACATTTGCCGGGAGTGGGTTTTTCTGATCAGGCTCTTATCTATCAAGATAGGACAACATCAATGCGCAATGATAACAATAACGTGGATCCGGATGTTGAGATGACTCGGTTGGCCGAGAATACGTATACGTATATGTATCTAAGCCGGGCTATGACATCGTATCTGGGGTTGTATCGACAATCCTATACCACACAAGGGTAGTTGAGGGTAGTTGGAATATTCCGTCAATCAGGATATAGAGGGGGTATTCAAGTGATTCGGGGGCTTTATACGGCCGGGGCCGGGATGTTGGTGAACAATCAGCGAATGCAAAATATCGATCACAATATAGAGAACCAGCGGACGCCGGGTTTTTTGGAAGTGGGGGAGCATGTGGTTTCTTTTCCGGAGCATTTGGCTCTGCGGATTGACCATCCTTCCGGGATGCCAATGGCACAACAGTTGGGCGTCATGGGGACAGGGGCCTATATCACGGATTTCGCTTACAGGATGACACCGGGTTTGATGCGAGAAACAGGAAACGCGACAGATCTGGCTATAAATGGGGCCGGTTTTTTTGTTTTGGATACTCCCGGCGGTCTGACGTATACCCGCAACGGCCATTTCCTTCGGGATCCCAGCGGGTTTTTGCGTTCGGTGGGTGGAAATCCGGTTTTGGGTGTCGATGGATTGCCTATCGGACCGGTCCCGGAGGATTTTGCGGTGACAACGAATGGGGACGTTATTGATCGTACCAATGGGACGGTGTTGGGTCAACTTAGAATTGTCGCGTTGCAGCAGGATACGTTGGCGCGCGTGGGTCAGACGACCATGTATACTTCCGGTGCGCCGGCATTGGAACTGTTGGGGAACGACCGGCCCCGGATTCAACAAGGGATGGTCGAGGAATCGAATGTTGATATGGCTGGCCAAATGGTGAAAATGATTGAGACAAGCCGGGCTTTTTCGATGAATCAACGCATGGTACAAACAAGCGACCAAATCATGCAACGGTCGGTCAATGAGGTAGGCAGGATTGTTTAAGATTATTTGTAGTTCTCGGGTCTAAGGGTTATGGAGATCAGCTCTTGATTATCGTTGCTATTGAAAATGTATTGAAATGTGGCGTCGATATCTCTTAAGTTTTTTAGACCGTCGGTTGTCTGCACATTTCTCAAGGTTTGCGCTTCCATGAATTCCTGCATTTCCGCTAGGGTGTCTTCAGAGAGCTGATCTCTGGTATAGTTAACCATTGTATAGTTGTACTGGATCACTTTGCCGGGGAGAGCCTCAACGCTGTCTAAACGTGTGCTGGCGTCTACCATTGTCGGGCACTTTTCATTCATCTGTTTAGCGGATTCCGAAAGGGTTCTGTCAATGATGCTGGTTTCTAAGCCACAACCCGTGAATAGAATCACGATACTTGTCAGGATTAGAGTTAGCGCTAAAAGGATCAATATCTTTCTCATAGTCTTCCCTCCTGCATATGTTCGCCGAAACGGAATATTTTGCTGAGTTGTAGGCTGTCAATCGTTGTCACGGAAGATCGGCTTTTTCACTATAGCATATTAAGTTCTATAAGTCCAAATTCAATTTGCATTTTAGTGATTCTTTTTGTTATGATAACACAATAAGATTGTTGTGTGCGATTGCGCTAAGTGATATAGACCTACCGGCGTATGAAACCCGAAAAATTTTCGTTGGATATTCATCCGGATGTGATATAATAGGGGGAGCCTTAACTTATTCTGTTAAGGGAGGAGGGTGAAGGGTAATGCGAATTCTTAAGGTCAATGATAACACTGTCAGGATTTTCATCTCGTTCTCGGAGCTGGCTGACCGGAATATCTCTCTTGTGGATTTCTTTCAAAAGACGGCGCGCACAGAACAGTTTTTCTGGGAGCTCATTTGTCGGGCGAGGGAAGAAGTCGATTTCAGTTTAGATCAGCCTTTTTGTATTCATGCTACGGTTGTTTCTGATGATGAATTTGCTATTACTGTCATCAAACAGGAGGAGTTCGGAGAAAAAGAGAACCATGCCACGGACGTGGAGGAAAAGCGGGTTCGAGCAAGGATTTCCCAGCAAGGGGATTCGAAATTTGCGCCTAATCAGGAATGGGTTTATGCTTTCCAGGATTTAGAAGACGTTTTGCGGGTGATTTGGGCGTTGCCGGATCTTGTTGTAGCGTCCATGCTTTTTGAGTTGGACGAGGAATTCTATCTGGTTATCGGTCCTATAAAAGGCCCGCGGAAACGAAAAGCTGCAGAAGCCATACTCGATGAATACGGTGATGCGATTTTGACGACTTCTGCTTATCTTCGCGAGCATGCCCAGTGTGTAATCGGTGAGAACGCGCTGGAAAAACTCGCTCTTGTTCGATAGATGCTGTCGCCACATAGGAAAAAAGGAGATTCATATCATGATGGGCCAGGGAAGAATGGATGATGTTTTGAGAAGTCTTTTGATTGTTGCCGGTGTTGTCTTTCTCGGTATGTGCGTTGGCTCGGGAATTGGATTGGCTTTGAACGGGATAGTTCCCATGACGGCAGGAACAACCCTTGGAGAAGGGACTTATGTATCGGATTCTTTGGATGAACAAGAACAGATAAACAAACGGGTGACTTTTCTCTTGCTGGGATCGGATCAAAGGCCGGGTGATACCAGTTATCGCACGGATACCATTATTCTTGCCAGCGCTGATCCGGGGACAAAAATCATATCTCTGCTGTCAATTCCGCGTGATAGCATGGTTTTGGGTACCTATAAAATCAATTCGATCCCTTTTTTCTATGGCAATGATATGACAAAACTTGTCAGTGTGGTCAGCGATATCACAGGAGTCAAAATTGACGGATATGTAAAAACTGATTTTGGCGGTTTCAAAGATATCATCGACACCTTGGGGGGCGTCGATATCTATGTTGAAACAGATATGAAGAAAACTCTTGACGGACCGGATAACATCAATCTCAAAAAGGGCGTTCAGCATCTTGACGGCGAAATGGCGCTTCAATATGTACGATACCGGGACTATGTGCAAGGAGACATTCAACGCACCGCATGCCAGCAGAAATTTCTCATGGCTGTCGCAGAAAGAATTTTTCAACCTGAAGCTATACTGAAATTACCCCAACTGATTCCTCAATTGAACAGCGCCATCGAAACAGATCTGAAACTGACGGACTTACTCCGTTTGGCTGGAATGGCCAAGAATTTCAAGAGCGAAAACATTATTTCGGCGACATTGCCGGGGAATTTTTATACGGCGGCAGACGGTTTGAGTTATTGGAAGATTAACGAGAGTGTCGCCAGGAAAGTGACGGCCGACCTGTTAAAAGGGATTACGACCAATATCGTGGTTCTCGGGCCGTCGGTTGATATGAGACCGAGAATGGTGATCCAGGAAGAACAAGATGAACTTAGGGCTCATGAAGCGATGAAGGAACAAGACAATTCTCAGACGAACAAATCGGAGACAGATAAGCCGGGAGCAGAGACACCTGAAATGACCATAGATAGAGATTGGAGTCAGAAAAATCTTCCTGACGCAGACGCAGATGCTGACTCTGACGTAGAGGAAAAAAATGACAATAAAAAAGACAAGATAAATAATAAGTTGCTGGAAATAAAAATCGAAAGTGTTCTTGATAGAAATAAATCAATCATGGTGATAGATTATGGGTCTATCATCGAGGTGATAGGAAAGAGGAGCTTGATTCTATGAATGGCAAATTTGATGATCCCGCATTTGAGTTCAACAACAAAAAAGGTTCCATCAGATCTCAGAATCCTCAAATGCCAAAGAGGCAGAATACCCCGAATGCCCCCAAAAAGCAAAAAGACAGAACAGTGGGCGGCATTATTAAGAAGTCTTTGCTTGTTTTAGGTATTTCTGTGTTGGGGCTTTTTATTGGTTCCGGGGTGGGAATCGCTTATTACATGGGGTTCATTCCCAATCTTGGGAGCGGTATCGAGAGTTTTTCCTATGATGCGGACACGGGAGAACAGTTATCCAATCGGGTGACGTTTCTGTTAGTGGGGGTAGATCAACGAGAGGGTCAATCTTGGTATAACGCGGACAGTATCATTCTGGCCAGTGCCGACCCGGACACAAAGATTATTTCCTTGATGTCCATACCTCGGGACAGCGAAGTCATGGGGCATACCAAACTTAACGCGATTCCATCCATGAGAGGGATGGAGACGACGATGAAGGTTGTCAGCGAAATTACCGGCATCAAAATTGACGGGTATATCAAAACGAATTTCAACGGTTTCAAAGAGATCATTGATATCTTAGGCGGTATCGACATCTATGTGGAAAAAGACATGTATAAGCTCACAGGCGACGAAGAGGACGGCGTTATTAATCTGAAGAAAGGCATGCAGCGATTGGATGGTTCTCAGGCTTTACAGTTCGCGCGTTTTCGCAGCGACCCGTTGGGAGACATCACCCGTACAGGACGCCAGCAGAAAGTCATTATGGCTATGGCCAAGGAAGCCTTGAAGCCGGGGACGATCGTCAAGTTGCCGCAGTTGCTGCCTCAGGTGCTCAAGTCTGTTGAAACAAACTTGAAAACCTCTGAATTGCTCAGGTTGGCCGGTATGGCCAAGAATTTCAAGAGTGACAACATGGTTTCAGCCACGGCACCGGGATATTTTCTAAGCGATGCTGACAACATAAGCTTCTGGCGGATTGATGCAGAGGCTGTCAAGAGGGTTGCGGCCAACCTTCTCAAGGGTATTTCCACAAATCTTGTGGTCATGGGCGGCATCAACGAAGTGCCGTTTCTGGAAGGTGACGACGACCCATTAGAGCCACCGGATCCGGATACTCCGGAGCCGCCGGAACCACCGGGACCTGACGATCCGACCCTAGATGAGATTATGATAAGGGATTATGTAGGAGAAAATTATATTGAGGTTGAAGCGGAGCTGAAACTGCTTGGTCTCAGGGTGACATCATCATCAAAAGTATCTGAAGATATTCCGGAGGGTGCGGTTATCAGCACGCGTCCTGCCGCGAATACGAAGGTTGCCAAGAATTCATCGGTCACGATAACCTATTCGGCCGGACCGGGACCGCTTCCATAATATTGGACGGGGCTAGTACTCCGTCCAGCCAAAATCACTAAATGTTTTGCGTCTGGACGGAGTACTATGCATCGTTTGGCTGAGGCAGAGACAGGAAAGGGGATTTACGAAAATCGAACGTGATACTTCGTTGCATCGCAGATCAAACAGAGGATCGTACGGTTTGGTAGATTTGCATACCCATATTATGGGACACATGGACAGACGAACGAATACGCACAGTGTTCGGGGGTTTTTAGAGCAAGCCAGGGTTGCCGGGTTACTTGAGATTGGGTTCAGTGACCATGATTATTATGAACCTTATTTTGATTTCGATCTGATAAGACAGGTCGCGGCGGCGTATCCGGATTTGCGAGTTCGCCTGGGAATCGAGTTCGATTATGTTCCGGGGCAGGAACAGCATATTGCGGCGATGATTGACCGCTATGATCTGGATTATGCCATCGGTTCTGTCCATCAAATCAACGGTTGGTTATTTGATATGGAGGGCAGCTCTGTCGAAGAGTATGACAGGCCATTGAAAGAACAGGGGGACGAAATCTATCGAGGGTACTTTGAGCTTGTGAAACAAGCGGCACAAAGCGGATTGTTCCAGATTATCGGACATTTGGATCTGATCAAAATCAATGGTATGCGTCCGGAAAGCGATGTGATTGAGTTGGCATCGGGGGCTCTTCGCGCTATCGCCGACCAAAATCTATGTGTTGAAGTCAACACGAACGGAATGAATAAAGCTGTAAGGGAGTTCTACCCGGAACCCCGGTTGATAGCTGAATTGGCATCTATGGGCGTTGCTTTCACATTGGGATCGGATGCCCATGAGGCCAATAGAATAGGAGAGAATCTTGGTGTGGCGGCAGAGATATTGAACTCTTGCGGCATTGAACAGGTATGGAGTTTTGATCAAAAAAAACGGGTTCGTTACGAGCTGGTATAATTTGTTACTCTGGTGGGCAGAATAGGACTACTATAAGTTCTGAACGCGGTTTTGTTCGGAAAAACACAAAGGTGGTGATCTCATGATTGAGAAATGCCGTTCTTGCGGTCATGAGCATGATGATTTGTCGCGAGTTGTTTTTCGTCGCAATCATGTAAGCAACAGGATGGTGCCTTATTGTTCATGTTGCTTGCGACGACTTTATCAGGTGCCATATCGGCCCCAGGCAAATATCTCGGATATTTCATAGCCCGAGTTTCGGTCGAAACTTGGGATGGGGGTGGCTTACAGCCGCAACCAAGATGAAAATCATAGATGCAAATCGTAGGCTCGGTTACAGTCCCGATGCATGATTGGGCTTCGGAAGCCTCCAAAAGCCCACCTCTCATGCCTCCGAATTGTGTTTTTTGGGTAGGGGGCATGCCCATGAACGGAAAGGGCTGAAAATGTCCTGATCGTCCTCCTCCGGGTTGGGAAGCTGGTACACCATGTCGTTGATCCAATGTTGGGGGGAGATGGCTTGTTGGAGCACGGTTTCCATCGCCTCTTCGCAGACGCTTCCCAAAATCCGTCGGAACAGAGCAGGAAAATATCGCCCGAGAGCGTCTGAATCGGGTCGGTCTGAACGGCCTTGCTTTCATAGGCAAACGGATCGGAGTCAGAAACGTTGCCGGAATGCAGTTCCTTGTCATTGACAAAAGCCTGATTGCCGCTGCTGATGTTGCTGACCTTGTACAAACCTTTGGCTGCGGGGGAAAACTGTAAATGTAATCTCGATATCGATTTCATC
>WRJI01000045.1 GCA_009778595.1 Peptococcaceae bacterium
GAACCTCCCACCCCACCGCCCACGAACCTCTCACCCCACCCCAACAATCCTATCGCTCATATGTCTGCTTATTATGACAGTCATTTTTGTGTTTGTGTGCAAAGATTAATGGTGGGAATTGTAATCAATATTGTTTCTACCTGATTTGTTCTGTTCGAAACTCAAATCCCCTTCGGATTGATTTGCAGTATCCTTTGTTTCGTTTGATCAGGAAGCAAACCACATCTCAAAAATGCCCAGTCGCCAATGCTGGTTACGCTTTCGGGGATTGTAATCGATGTAAGCGAAGCACAATCGCGAAACACATCCCGTTCGATATTTATTACACTGTCAGGCAGTGTGATTGATGTAAGCGAACTGCAACGACTAAACGCTGCATAGCCTATTACAGTTATACTGTCAGGAATTGTGATGGATGTGAGCGAGTTGCACTCATTAAATGCATACTCACTGATCCTTGTTGTGCTGTTGGAAAGTATGATTGATGACAGTGAGGTACATTCGCTAAATATATATATACCGATACTTGTTACGCTGTTGGGGATAATGATTGAGACAAGGGACCTGCAAGAGGAAAATGCGCTGTTGCCAATACTCGTAACGCTTTCTGGAATTGTGATCGTCTCAAGTGAGTGGCAACCTGCAAATGCTTGGTCGCCGATACTTATAACATTGCCAGAAATTGTGACTGATACAAGTGACTCGCAGCCGCCAAACATCCCGAAACCAATACTTGTTACGCTTTCCGGGATTGTGATTGATGTGAGTGCGCTACCACTAAATGCCGCAACACCAATACTTGTTACGCTTTCAGGGATTGTGATTGATGTAAGAGATTCACAGCTGCCAAAGGCATTACTGCCGATGGTAATGATGTTGTTGGGAATTACAACCGATGTAAGTGATTCGCACTGGTGAAATGCGTAATCGCCAATAGACACCACACTGTCGGGAATGATGACGGATATGGTTTGTTTACCAACCATTCCTCCGTGATTGATATTTCCTTTGATTCCTACAACAGGGTGTTTTTTAATTTTTGAAGGGATTATGACATCAAGGTCTTCACCTGTGTATTTTGTTAAGACAACACCGCCCATGTCACTGCTGTATTCGTAGTCAAATTCCAAAGGAGGTTCGGGGAGATTAAGATTAATATATATTATATATGCGGCTAAAACGATCACCGTTATGAGACAGGGGCTAATAATCAGGAGAAGCTGTGAGTTTCTTTTGGACAACTTCGTATCTTTCATGAGTATCCCTCCGGTAAGAGATAAGGGACCATTCATAATCACTTGGAAAAAGGTTTAGAATACTCAGGAGGATCGGTTGCGAGCGGATAATCATTAATAAGCGGATCATTTTCAGGATCTAAACCAGTATCATTAACCCAGTGTCTTGGATTTGCCATATAGACTTGATCATAGAAAATGGGAACATTATCTGATGGTATATCTATTTGTCCGGTGTTGTACCACCTATAAGTCTCTTTTACGACATATTCTGATGGCTGTTTGCCATTAAGAAGTATTGTTCTCTGTCCACCCGCTCTTCCATATGCCTCCAGAATAAATATGATTCCAACCCGTGCATTCGCGTGCCAGTTAGCGATGATATCCCCATACAGGTTATCATCGAAGTATGCAGGATTTCCTCTTGCGTTAATTTGCATCAATCCCCAATCACGATTCTCATTCAAATCAAGTTCATCTCGTGTTTTCCCTATCCCATCTGATGTTATGGTATTATAAGTTGTTTTCATAGGCGTTACGTTTATTATGTCTTTAAAATGCGGTATTGCACCTTCTTGATACATAATGGATAAAACCAGCCTAACCGGTAATCCGCACTCATAAGACAATATAGTTAAATAATTAACAATTTGTGTCCTTGTGGGTAGTACCGATCCGTCCTCACCAATATCTTCGTACTTCTTCCAGACTCTATTAAAAGCATACTGCTCCTTCTCATTACTTTTAGGCGTATCATGGGGCGGGTTCGGAGATGGATAGCCCTTTTCATTCCTGTACCATCCCGTCCAATCTTCCTCACCATCACCGGCTTTCGGCACATTTGGCCCATCTGAGTCCTGATCCGGATCAGGTACGGGATCAGGATCCGGTGTTGGTACCGGATCTGGATTTGGTTCTGGCACTGGTTTTGGATCAGGAACCGGGTCAGGGTTTGGAACAGGGTCCGGATTCGGTGCGGGCGCAACATAAGGAACCAACCCTGAGGAGATGACATACCCTCTTTTCATCCCCTCTGCTGTTGAGTAATGAATAAACGAATAGCCACCCGTATAAAGAGTCGGCGAACTCAGTCGGGTGACCTGCTCACCCTTGTTGATAGATCCTATTACGGCATATTTGTTGCTTGGCCCAAAATACACATTCATCGTTTCCGTGGGCATCATTATCTCTTCTGCGTAGATTGGCAACGCAGGGACCTCGCTGATATCAAGCATTTGTAGTGAGTTGTTGGACACATAGCCTCTTTTTCTGCCGCTCTTGGTGTTGTATTCAATGTAGGATCTTTGATCGTTTTTTTGAAGAATCGTCACATATTCATTGGCGTAGATGGCTCCGGCTTTGCTTTCCAGGTTGTAGGTATAATAGACATCGGTACCGCTTAACGCTATGGCCAAACCGCCTTCTTTTCGTATCAGATTTCCGCTTTGGATATATCCTCGTTTTGCGCCTTCTGTTGTGCTGTATTCAATAAAGTGATATCCGTTTTCTTGCAAGGTGAATTGTGTGATCCCTTCGTTCTCAAACACAGTCCCAATCACAGATGTTGCTGTATCAGGGCCGGAATAAACCGTTGATTGGGGATAAACCGTGTTGTTGTTGCCTTTGAATGTCTTTGTTACATCCGAAACCGTGTCTGTTGTACCGCGACTGACTTGAGAAACCGCGACATAACCCCGCTTGAGCAATCCACTGTTTGTCCAATAACTCATGTAGTAGAAATCATTTTCTTTGTTGAGCAACTCAATGGGGCCGTTCTTAACAACGGAACCAATAAGCGCGTAGAGGATTGTACCGGGGCCTCCATAAACAGTCGCGTCCGAATTCATCGTATCGGCTGGAGAACTGTATTCATAAGCGTGGGGATCTTCATAACAATCATTCCCGCTTGGCTGCATGCCCAAGTGAAGATGTATCCCGCAATGGCTGCCTGAATTGCCGACGCAGCCAAGCAATGTGCCTTCCTGAACTTCCTGATTCGCTCTCACATCGATGCGATCCAAATGGCAATGCAGCAGCTTCTTGCTGAAACGCGGATAGTTGACCCAAACATATTTCGAACCGTCGCGGTCTGTGCCACAACTTAACACGATACCTTTTTCTATCCCGTAAAGGTTCCATTTCTCATTATTCGTTCCGTAATCTGTTCCACAATGAAATTCGAGAGTCCCGCCGTTTCTGTAATAGCCAAAACCGCAGGTCACGTACCAATCTGTTCGTTTAAATATTTTGCTGACTAAGTTCATTAACAGTCGCCTCCTCTGCCTTATCATTGAGTCTGTCGCATAAGTAAGCGTCTATGTAAATATCTTACATCTATAAGAGAACATTGTCAATTCTTGGAGAGGGAAACAGAAACACGTGGGCTCGTAACAGTCCCCGGGGAGGGTTGGGCTTCGGAAGAACCCAAAAGCCCGCGTATTCACTCCCCTATTTCCAAAGCTAAGTCAGGCGGGAGATTGGGTTCTCCCTCTCTCCAACCCTACTCAGGGCCTCGATGTTCTGTGTTCTTATGCTTTCTGTATACCCCTGAATTGCAGGTTTTTGGGGCAGGGATACAGAAATCACACAGGCTCGCAACAATCCCTAGCCCAAGTTTCGTCCTGCCGAAACTTGAGCTATCTAGCCGGCTGAGCTGGTGCCCTTCCCGTGCCCTTCCCCAAAAAACTCAATTCGGAGGTACGAAAGGTTGCGAACGAACCCAGTAAAATGAGGCACGATGTATGATTGGAGAGAGGGAGCCTCCATTTAAGTAATTTGGACTGGTCAGAGTACAAGAATAAAACCCGCCCATTCAATTCACACTAAGATATTGTTCACCATGATCAAGAATTACCAAGGAAGGAAAGGAACAAATATGCCCAGCCTTTTTGCCTATATCAAGGAATTGACAAGAGAGTTCCTCATCAACAGAATCATGGCCCGGAAGCACAAACCTCGTTTGTATTACAAGCCTTCGCCAGGCAATATGACCAACAACACCAATAAAAGATCTGTCCCGGCTATTGAGGTCATCAACCATACATCTCACTCGGCGCCTCCCTCCCCCGCCCCCGGTCCGGGCCTTGACGATTCTATGACGATCGGAATCATTGATGCTCTAGGCAGTGCCGGTGATCTGGTTACACGCACGCTGATGGCGGGACCCTTTCAGATAAATTTGTTGTTTTTGGATGGTTTGGTGGACTCGACTCTTGTTAGCGAAAGTATTATTCGCCCTCTCACGGATAACGACTGGGTTCATGCCGCTGTATCTTCTCAGGATCTGGTTGACCGCTTGGATTGGGGTGGTACCTACGCCTCTTCACAAAAAAGACAAACCCGTAAGGATGATATTGTTCTTGATATCTTGACCGGTTCAGTGGCGCTGGTTTTTAATGATTTGAATATGGCGCTGACTTTCGATTGCAAGGGTTTCGATAGAAGATCCGTGGGAGTGCCTACGGAAGAACATACGCTGAAGGGGCCTAAAGATTGTTTCGTGGAAACCATGCGGGTGAATACAGCCACCGTGCGTCGTAAGATTTGTTCTCAAGATCTCGCGATTGAGAACTTTTTGATGGGTCAGGATACCAACACATCAGCGGTGTTGGTCTACTTGCGCGGAAGGGTCAAATCGGGTCTTTTGGATTCTGTCAAAAAACGCTTGGAAGAAGCCCAAGTCGAGGATATGCTGTCTTTATCAACGATGGAAAGTTTGTTGGTGGGTGGGCGTCTCTCCCCTTTCCCTCAGATCCTGTATACAGAAAAACCTGACCGGTTCTGTGCCGGGATTCTTGACGGCAGGGTTGGTATTATTGTTGACGGGATCCCTTTTGTTATGGTTCTGCCTTATTCCTTTTTCGATTTCTTCCGAATGCCGGCGGATTACAATTATAAATATTTGCCTTCTACGATTTATCGTTTTATGCGTTTCGTGCTTTTCTTTGTGACGATGTTTCTCCCGGGACTCTATATTGCGTTGTGCAATTTTCATCCGGAAATGTTGCCTTCCGATCTGGCTATGAGTTTAGCGATGTCTCGTCAGGGGGTGCCTTTCCCGGCGATTTTTGAGATCACCTTGGTTTTGCTGGCTTTTCATGGGTTGATTCAAGCGGGATTGGGTTCATGGACTTCTATTGGTGGGGCTGTGTCTATTGTCGGGGCCTTGGTGTTGGGGGACGCGGCTATCAGTGCGCGGTTCATTTCCCCCAGTATTCTCGTGGTTGTGGCTGTGACCGGTATTTGTATGCTTTCGCTGCAGAATATTGAAATGCTTTTCGCTACGTTCATCTGGCAATTTTTTATCTTGTTCGCCAGCAGTTTTTACGGTTTTCTTGGTACTGTTTTTGCCGGGTTATTTTTGCTGTATAGCTTGAGTCGGATGGAAACTTTCGGAATTCCCTATTTGCAGCCTTTTGAAACCTATATGAAATCTGATAATGGATGGTTTCCACCTAGTTTCGATGATCTGGCGCGAAAATTCCGTACACGTCCTTTCAATACCCTCCGGCTCCGACCCAAGAAGCCGGGTGGCCATTGAGTCTTGGTATTAGGATGATTTCTTTTAGGAGGCGATATGGGGATTATGGTTTTTCGGAAACACGTTTTTGTGGGTTTGGTTTTGATCTTCCTGGTTTGCTTGTGTGGGGTTTGCGCAGGCTGCAATTCCTATAGGTTTTTTCCGGAAAGCTATGATGTGCAAAGGTTGATGTTTGCACGGGTTCTTGCTATTGACAGCGTTGATAACGGCGAGAAGATTCTTCTGACTTTGGCTTCCCGTACGGTAAGCGGCGCGGCTAACGATCCCAGCAAGAAATTGCAAGCTTTCTCTTCAGAAGGACGTACTTTTTTTGAGGCTGAACGTAATTTTAGCAACCGTGTGGATAAAGAGATTTTTCTGGGGCATCTTGATTACATTATTCTGGGGCAAGAAGCCGCTCAATTAGATCTGACGGAGTTTTTGGACGCGTTGCTGCGGGATCCAACGATTCGCAAATCTACGTGTTTGATCGTTTGTACGAATATGAGTGCGAAAGACTTCGTTATGAAAGGGAGTTCGGAAGATGCTTTTCCCTCTGAACGTCTTGATAATCTGTTCTTGGGGGAACGGTTGCTTTCCCAAAGCAGCTATACGGAGTCGATTGATTCCCAACACTTTTTCACGAGAAACAGCCGTATTAAGACTATTGATTTTTTACGGGATTTGGGGGGGCTGACAAGGACCGCCATGATCCCCTGTCTTAGTGCTCTGCCTATTGAGGAGCAACTTCAGGGAGAGCAGGATAAGCCTTTAACGGGAGATGAAGATGATGGCGAGGTCGAGACTGACGAGACTGATGAGACTGATGAGGCCGACGAGGCTGAGGGGGCTGAGGGGGTACCTGAGGAAATGGGGAAGGAACAGGAGGAACCCGATGATGAATCTGGTGGAGGTGATGAGGGGCTTAGAATCCCGGGCGAGATGTCTGAAGATAAGAGCGATGGCCCGGGGCATGGGAAGAAAGACGGTTCGCAGAACGTCGAAGGAGAAGGAATGGTACAGCAGGGTAACCAATTGTTTGCTTTGGATGGTTACGCTGTCTACAAAGACAGTTTGATCGGGTATCTGTCCGGAACCCAAGGACGAGCTGCCAATATCCTGTTGGGGCGGGTTTTCTCCGGTCAATTGCTTGTTCACGGGCCGGACGGCAACGATGTTTCACTTGAGATTCTCAGCTGTAGCCGGGATTTCGAACTGGATTGGGATGCCAAAGGTTCTCTGAAAGTCCATATCTCTGTTCAAATGAAAACCTCGATAACAGAATACCAAGGCAATGATGATATTTTCACTGAGGAATCCCTGTCGAGCCTGGTTGCCCAACAGAATAAGATTATCGAGAAAGAGATAAGGGATCTCTTGCGGTTTACAAGAGAACACAGATGTGATCTTGCGGGTTTTGGCAAGCTGTTCGCGAACAAATACCCCATCCGTTTCCGAACATTGCTGGCAAGCACCTGGGCGGATGATGGGTATAACCGGATTGAGTTTACCATCTCTGTGGATTCTCTGATT
This sequence comes from Peptococcaceae bacterium, assembly GCA_009778595.1. GTDB lineage: Bacteria > Bacillota > Desulfitobacteriia > Desulfitobacteriales > Syntrophobotulaceae > WRJI01. The sequence continues at coordinate 7,288 of WRJI01000045.1, forward strand.
GATCACAGCCGAAATCTGAGAAGACCACTGTTTTCCGGCTGAGCAGGAGGTGAATTGGATGAACTGGGGACTCCTTGTTGCCATTTGGCTGGCGTTGTTGGTGTATCTGATATGGGCCTGTTTCCGGCTTCTGTCTCGAGGAGAGAAGAAAGAGTTGTTGGTTTTTGGATGTTGGTTGTTTTTGCTGGGGATCTTCATCAGCATTAACGTCCACAGCAAAGCGTCGGATTTGCGCTTTGCCGAATTGTTTCTGCAGCTGTTTCGATAGATCGGGGGTTTAATTATGTCTAACAAGAATGCTGATCTTTCTTCCCACACCTTGAGTGCCCGAGAGGCTGTGGTTGTCGTGATGATACTGACTTTTGCCCTCGATTTTCGCGTGCTGCCGATTTTTGCGATCCAGCCGGCTGGGTTCGCGGGGTGGGTATCGGTTTTATTGCAGTTTGGCTACATGCTGTTCTTTTTTCATATTTTCTATAAGCTTCTTATTAGTTTCCCGCAACAAAACTTCGCTCAGATTGTTCAGGCTATCTGGGGCAAAACCCTCGGCCGGGTTATTGTTTTTTCGTACATCCTCTGGCTTTTGCTGATTTTGTCTTTCAATATCAATATGTTCGGCGCCAGACTGTCCCATTCTCAGTATCCCGGGCAAAACAAGGCCATGTTGATTGCGATTTTCGTCTTGTTCGCTGTGATCATTGTCCGTTCCGGTATCGTACCGATAGCGCGAATGACGCGGTTTTGCATGTTTATGCTTGTCACCATTTTTATGATACTTATCGCACTCTGGCTGCCTTCATTACGGTGGGAGAATTTCATGCCTGTGACATATTTGGATCTACCCAATGTGGGCTTGGGCAGCTTGAAAGTGCTCTACACGGGGTCTTTATCTATGCTTATTCTTGTGCTGGGTGACAAGATCGCAAACCATAAAAATATTCGTCGTATCGGCTACAAAAGTTTAACCTTGCTTGCTGCGATTAAAGTTTGCGTTGTTATTGCCGCCCTTGGCATTCTGGGCCCCAATCTTGTGCCTCGTATTCCTTTCGCGCTAAATACGATGATTAACAGCATTGCTTTCAGCAGCTCCTTGGAACGTATCGATAGTTTCCTTGGCGTGTTGTTCTCTGTGGCTGAATTCATGTTTATCACAATTGTGTCTTTTTGTTTCTTGCACCTGATCAGGTCTCTTTTTGGGTTGGATAGGATAACGCCTTTTCTGGTTTTGCTGGCGCTCTCCCTTTTCTTTGGCGGCAATTTCATAGGGAATACGTTTTTTACCCTGTTCGAACTGGAGGAGGCTTTTATCTTACCCCTGTCTCTTGTTATGGGGTTTGCTGTGCCGCTGTTGCTGTATGGAACAGGAAGATTAAGGAAAATCATACATTAATATTCGACATGAAATGGTGTTTAATGAAATCAAAGGATTGACTGTTTTACTTGGTCATGATATATTGTGATCATGTAGATGAGGAGATGATCGTTTGAAAAAGTTCTACGCAGTCATAGTCATTATTACTGTACTGTTTGTTTTGGTTAGTGTGTTGTCAATGTCATCCATTCGCCAACTCCAGGGGAATGCCAGCGTTGTTAATTATTGCGGAGTTGTTCGTGGTGGGACGCAGAAACTGGTTAAAGAAGAATTGATGGAAAGACAAGATGACGCATTAAGATCTATGTTGGACGAAATTATTTACAGTCTGCAGTCAGGGGAAGGCACTTACGACCTTGTCGTTTTACCTGACGACAAATATCTCGGATTCTTGAAACAGATCCAGGTTCAATGGGCTGATCTCAAGAAGGACATTGAGGCGGTTCGGCGGGATCCTTCTGACGAGAACAAGAATCAATTGTTCGAGGCGAGCCAGACCTATTTTGCTCTTGCAAATGATCTTACATTCGCGGCGGACAAGTACTCTGAAAACCAGGTTAAACGCATGGATCTTCTGTTCTTGGTTATCAACGGAGCTTTTGTGCTCTTGTTTTTGGCGGGTGTCGTCTACGTTTTACGGGGTGTCATCGCGAGCCGAAACGCCAGCAATCCGGACAGGGTCTCCTTTATTGATCCTATGACCGGTATTGATAACCGAGCCAGCTGTGACCGCTTAATCAGCAAGATTAATATGTCGCCTTCGGTGGAGGATATTGCGGTCGTACTGTTCAATATGAATGGGATAACCATCGTGAACAACAAACTCGGCCAGAAAACCGGCGACAAAGTTATTACGGATTTTGCGCATATTCTCAAGGATACCTGCAAGGACTTCGGTTTCGTGGGACGGTTTGGCGGGGATGAGTTCATTTCTGTTATCGCTAAAGCCTCACCTCAAATGATTAAAAGTTTTATTAAGGAGATTGATCGCGAGGTTTGGGCTTACAATTCCAGGCAGAAAGAGCATTTGAGAAAGATTTCTTTTGCCGTAGGGTATGTTGTTGCAAATCTGATGGAGATCACGATTGATGATATGATTTATGAGGCTTTTCGAAATATGACTGAGGACAAGGATCGGAGTAAAAAGGGTCCGCTTTGATTGGCGTGAGGCTTATGAAAATCCTCTATGTCGAAGACGAAAAATATATGGCTAGGGCTATAGAGAAGGTTTTGCGAAAGAACAACTATACCGTTGATCTGGCTTTCGATGGTGAAGATGGGCTCGATTATGCTTTGACTGATTTGTACGATATTATTATTCTGGATATTATGTTGCCTAAAAAAGACGGTATCAGCGTTTTACAAGAGATGCGCCGACAGGGGTTAGAGACACCTGTTATTCTTCTAACCGCTAAAGGGGAAACTGAGGATAAGGTGATTGGGTTGGATAGCGGGGCTGATGATTATTTAGCGAAACCTTTTCAGGCAGAAGAGTTGTTAGCCCGGCTTCGGGCCCTTGCCCGGCGAAAGGGTCAATTGGTTCATGACAATTTATTAAGTTATGGGGATATCGCCTTGAATCCACATACACTAGATTTGTTTCAAGGCGACCGCTCTTTCCATCTGACGCTCAAAGAAAGCCAACTCCTGGAGCTTTTAATCAAAAACAGGGGGATCACAGTGTCGTCTTCAACCATTATCGAGAAAATTTGGGGATACGATTCGGAGGCTGAGGACAGCCATGTTCGCGTTCATGTGTCTTTTTTGCGCAAGAAACTGGCTTTGCTGGACTCCGAGGTGAAAATACAGAGTATTCGTGGAGTGGGGTATATTTTGAATGTTTAGCAGATTGCGTCGCAAAATGTTGTGGTTCAATTTGGCGGTGACGGCTTTTGTCATGGTCGCTGCGTTTGTGGCGATCTATACAGTAACTTATATCAATATTCAAAAAGATATCGATCGCAGACTGGCGGAGGTGTTCCCTTCGGCGCTCTTGATGACGCGGGCGAACGGGTTGCCGGGAGAATGGAACCCTTCAGGGGAGATCGGTCTGCCGGGAGAGATTGTTTCCGGAAGACTACCGGTAGGATACAAACCTTCCTTTGCTTTTATTATGGATAGCAACGGCAGGCTTGTGGAGATCTATTCCCCTCTCGATTTCCCGATCGATACTTATTATCAAGCGGCGGAACAGGCTTGGGAAGACAGGAATGGGACGATTAACCTGAATGGTCGGAAATGGCAATATTCTACTGTGCGAGTGACTGCCCGTACCGTATCAAGAGACGGTATTATGTTTAACATCGATAATGGATTCTACCAAGCGGCTTTTTTGGATGTGACCACTGAGAAGGCTACCCTGAAAAGGTTGACAATTACTTTTATTGTTGTAGGAATCCTTATGATGGGCGTTTTGTTTGCGATCAGTTTGTACTTTGCCAGACGTTCTGTCCGTCCCCTTGAAGTCAGTTGGGAGAAACAAAAACAGTTTGTTGCGGATGCCTCTCATGAGCTTAAAACGCCGTTAGCGATTATCAGTGCCAATATTGACGCAATCGAAGCCGGCGGCGAGGAAACAGTGAATAGCCAGAAAGAGTGGCTCGGTTATATCCGTGCCGAACTGAGGCGCTTGAACGGGTTGGTCGGGGATTTGCTCTATTTGGCGAAATCGGAAGATGCCAGACAGGATCAACTTTTGCCTTTTTCCTTGAATCATGTTGTGGATACAGCTATTGCTTCAATGGAGGCTTTAATCTATGAGAAGGATATTGTTTTGAAAACAGATTTGACTCAAACCCCCATCTTTGTTCATGGAGATGAGGAAAAAATTAAACAGGCTCTGCTGATTTTAATCGACAACGCTGCGAAGTATACGCCGAGACAAGGGACTATTACCGTAACCCTTACTTATGTGGGACCCCTCAGAAATGAGGAGTCCCTCATAAGTAAGGGTGCCCTTACGTCTGAGGGACCCCTCAGAAATGAGGAGTCCCTCATAAGTAAGGGTGCCCTTACGTCTGAGGGACCCCTCAGAAATGAGGGGTCCCTCACAAGTGAGGGGTCCCTCACAAGTGAGGGGTCCCTCACAAGTGAGGGGTCCCTCGGCAAATTAAAAGGGCGTGCCCTCGTACGGGTGGCCAACACCGGACCGGGGATCGCTCCGGAAGATTTGCCCAGGATTTTCGATCGGTTTTACCGGCCGGATGATTCCCGGTCACATGACAGCGGTGGTTACGGTCTGGGGCTTGCCATCGCAAAAACTATTGTGGAACGAGCCGGTGGCGAGATTACCGCACAAAGCATTCTGGGGGTAACAACTTTTAGTGTTGTTTTGAGGAGAGCCCCTCAAGAAAAGCTTTCTGTTTAATATTCATTTAACATTTGCCCTTTAGACTTGGAAATAGCAACTCTTCCAATTCTATAACAAAGGAGAGAAACAAACGTGTACATCCTTAAGAACGCCATGCACAATCTTGTTCGCAACCGCGGGCGGAACCTAATGATTGGCGGTATCGTTTTTGTTATTATTGTTTCGGTGGTTACGGCTCTTATGATCAACAACACGGCCGGCAGTGTCATTAACGATTATCAGACGCGTTTCGGCTCGGAAGTCAGGCTGTCACCCAATCAACAAAAACTCCAGGAGGAAGCCAGACAGAACAGCGTCGACGGCATGATGCGTCTGTCCGTTCCGCAAATCGCGCCGGAAGACTTGATTAAATACGGTCAGTCGGACTATTTGCAGAAAGCGGTCTATGATGTCAGTGCCAACGCCGATTCTGATGATCTCATTGCCGTGAACGCTGATTTGGGTCCGGGCGGCGGTCCGCGTATGATGAGGATGGGTCCGGATAGCACGGGGATGCCTTCTGGCGACTCCGGCGTTCCCGGTGGCGGAATCCAGTACTATTTCCGGATGACAAACGCCTTTGACGAATTCCTGAACGGCACACGTACCCTTGATGATGCTTATGATACCACTGATTTTCAAGGGAGATTTCCCGACAATATCAACGAGTGTTTGGTGAGCTCGGATCTCATGGATGCCAGTAAACTGAGCCTTGGCGATACTGTAACCGTCACATCCCGGATGCGGGACATGAGCTCAACCCCCGAGAATGAAATCATTACAGAAATCAACTGGGATTTGCTCATCGTCGGTGTATATAGCGATCTCACTCAAACCGATAATGATCTTAACAACTTACAAAGTGCTTATGAGGATCGGCGCAACGAAATCCTGACCACTTTTGATACCATAACTGCAAATATGAATGACAATCCAGCCGGCATCCGTGTTAACGCAACCTACTACCTGAAAGATCCCGATCAGCTTGAGGCTTACACTGCCGAGTTGCGAAACAAGGGGTTAAGCACCGTGTGGGACGTCTCGACCGATTCCGCCGCCTATAACAGGATTGTCAAACCGGTGGTAGCGCTGAAAGGTATCACCCTAACCTTTGTGATCATCGTTTTGATCTTCGGCGCCATTATTCTTGCCCTGTTGGCTTCTATCGCCATCCGCGAACGCAAATATGAAATCGGTGTTCTGCGGGCTATGGGCATGAAAAAGCTCAAAGTTCTCTCGGGATTGTGGACCGAAACTCTGGCAATCACATTGATCTGCCTGATCCTTGGGCTTGGTGTCGGAACACTTATTGCGCAACCAGTTACCAATATCCTTTATCAACAGCAACTTGCAGCAGTCGAAGAATCAACTGTCAACCAATTCCCGGGCCCAGGCGGGCCGGGGGGGATGATTCAGGGACAAGGCCGGACGGTCTCCGGGTTCATGTTGCCGGGAGGATCGTCTGATGTCCAACCCCTCCAGAAGCTGGATGTATCCCTGAACGGTTTAACGATTCTGGAAATCGTTGCGATCGCCATCCTGCTCTCTTCCCTGTCAGGGATTATCGCTACGCAGAGAATCACCAAATATGAACCGATTAAGATATTGATGGAAAGGAATTAGCTGAATGCCATGGAAAAAGATCAAATTACGCAGAACGCAGATACTTCGCAGAATGTAGATACTTCGCAGAATGTATTAATGCTTGACAACGTCTCCTACAGATATGATGGGGCCAAAAAACCGGTTCTCAAGAATCTTAACGCTGCTTTTGCCAGAGGGAAAATCTACACCATTGTCGGCAAATCGGGAGCCGGCAAATCTACCCTGCTCTCACTGATTTCAGGTTTGGATGTAACCACAGGAGGTGATATCCTCTGTGGAGAGGACAGTCTGAATAAGATCGACAGAGATAAATACCGTGCCCAAAACATCGGCGTTATTTTCCAAGGCTATAACCTTCTTACCAACGCGTCTGCTGTCCAGAATATTGTTCTCTCTATGAATATCAGCAAATCCCCGGAGAAGGACAAAAAAGCTTATGCCTACGCTCTTCTGGAACGGATGGGGATTGACCGGGAGACTGCTGATCGCAAGATTCTTAAGCTCTCGGGGGGCGAACAGCAGCGGGTTGGTATTGCCCGGGCGCTGGCCCACAACCCGGAAATACTCATTGCCGATGAGCCTACAGGTAACTTGGACAAAGAAACTGAAAACGACATTTTGGAGATCTTCCAGAATCTGGCCCATACTGCAAACCATTGTGTGATCATCGTGACCCATTCCCGAAGAGTTACATCTATTGCTGATGTTGTGTACGGAATCAAAGACGGTATGTTGGCTGGTTACTGTTCACACGGTACAGGCCCAGAGAAAGTATAGATAATGCCAATACGATCTCATTATCTTGCTCCTTTAGCAACCTTAAAGATCAAGCGAAAACATCAGCAACGCTTTTGTAGAAATTCTCGCTTTGCATATTTAATAGTGCCAGCATTGTCATGCTCTGACAAAGATAGTCTATACTGTCGAAGCTGCGGAATGTCATGACCTGCTTCATTTTACGTTTTATGATTCTCAGCAACCTCTCCACGAGATTGTTGTCGGCGGGAACCCTCTTGTCGTGAAGAAACAACAGACAAGCGTCTCGATATTCCCGTAATCTCACGCTCAAGTTATACCCATCTTTGTAGTATTTGGTGGGCGGCTCATATTCGTATTCCTCTTTTGCGGTATCAAGAATCTGATCGAACCTGCTTTCGAATTCCTGAACCGTGTCAGTATCGAAGTCGTCATCTGGTCCCATGCTGTTGCGGTAGTGTATCATCTCCTGAATCAGCTTCCTCATATCGGTATTCCAAGTCAGGTTCTTCTCGTTCTCAATACTGTTGACCAGATACCGCAAGATATGTATCATGCATTCCTGATGGAGTTTGCCGTAATTGTAGAAAGTTAAATCATGGTCATGGACATGAATGTTGGAATTCAATTCGGAGGGTGTTCCTTTCACCCCTTCGTGTCCTTTGTGCTCTCGAGCGAAATATGCCACATGGTTCGGCGTAGCACAACATATAATTTGGACAGTCTTTCCGTTCACTCTTGCCCCAGTAAAATCTTCATTCAATACCGGGGCGCCAACGAGATTCAGGAACACTTTTTCTTGTTCTGCTTTGGATTTTGTGGAAAACTCACGGCTGAGGCCGTTGATCATGCCCTTGGATATCTCTAAAGCACCACCTGTCATATCCGACATGAAATTACGCACCTTGTCGATAGAGACATTGCAATAATTATTAAGCAAGAAAGCAAAGGCCTTGATACTACCGTCATAGTTGACATCGTTATCGACACCTGTCGGAAAATCGGCATGGACAAGCTTGCCCGTCTTTTTATGTCTGAATTCTAATGTGAAGTACTCCTCTACATTCAGAGCGACACTTAAACTGACTTTCTGCCGTCTTTTCTCAATGCCGGTTGATTCGTAATCAGGGTTATTCAGGTATTCTTCCGGCGGTGGGATTTCAATCCTAACTGAGGGTATCTGCTTCTTTCGCCCATGACCAACGTGACCAGGCTGGCCCCCGGGCTTCTTGTTGGTTCTCTCGCGATTATTCGAGATTATTTTGTGACCTGGTTTCTGGGATGATGGAAGGGATGAATTCTCATGGTTCTGGTTTATCAGCACTGTGAGTTTTTGGTTTTTGCCGCGTTCCTCTTCGAGTTCGCTTGCAATAGCATAGCGCTCTCGCCTCAACGCTATATTCTCGTCTTTCAGTTCATCTACGCGCCGCTCAGCCCTTAGGGCTCGCTCTTCAATGTCTTTCGCAGCACGCTCAAGCCTGCTTATCTCATCGGCATGCTCAATCTGTATGTCATCAAACACCTGAAACCATCGGTTTCGCACGGCCATGGTTTCGGTGTGCGCAGTTGCAAGATCCGAATGGAGACGCTTGATTTCGCGATCCTTTTTGGCAAGGTCTGCCCGGAACCTCGCATGCATCTGAACGTATTTTTCCCCGCTTCGAAATAAATCCAACTCATGTTGAAGGCTTTTCACTTTATATTGAAGGTTTGTCATGATTTCAAAGTTCCCAAACATTTGCTGATACCTCCCTCCCTTAGTGATGCGAAACTGGGTGCGGTTTCAATTATGTTGGCCAGCCCGTCTTGGCGAGATTGTCAAACATTGGAGCAAGCTCAAATGGCTCAAGCAAGCATCGGCAGGGGCAAACGGAACACATAAAGGTTGTTTCCTCCCATGCGATTTGTGCCGCTTCAATGAATGCCTGTGCCTGCTTCCGGGAGCATCTTGGGTTGTATTCATACACATATTGAGCGTTGATCTCTATGTTATCGTTCTTGCCGGTTTGCTTGTTGTAAAGACTCCTCCTCATGCGTTTCGCATAATACAGGCAGAAATCGGCAATTTGGGCCGGCGTTTGGCTCGCTACATATGGGTTGAGATTTGGGCTCGATTTTATGGAGCTGTATAGGTTGTTCGCGTACTCATAGCAAAACCAGTTCAGTTTAATCTTATCGCCATCGTCTTGATAAAATCTTTCCGCTTTGACATGGTCTTCCATTGTCATCACTTGGTTCCTTTCTGTTCGTTCAGTATTGACAGCCAGTTTCTGTCCAACGGGTACAGATATATGTCCTTTTCCGGGATGATCGATGTATGGTGTCCTCCGTTCCTTCCCCGACCTGTTGTTCTCCCAACACGAGTCCAGTTAGCAGCCTTGTAACACGTACCGCGAAATCTGGCCGGTGCCTCGATGAATGTTTCAAGCAGGCATATCTGATGACCGTACTTCTTGTCCCAATCGGCCGCGATCCTTTTGGATACGAGAGAAAGGATATGGCTTGCCAGGTGCGGGACTGTCACAAATGGATATACGACAAATCTCGAATTGTTGGCGACCATGTTCAGATTGCGTCTCTTCTCGTCCTTTCCCCACCCTATAAAGCTGTCGCGGTCACGGCATGACCAAGCTGCAGATCCGAAAAGCAGGCTGGCCAGTGGCTTCTCGTCGCTGCTCATGACCAGATACGCCATGTTCTCGCTTATGCAGCGGTCAAACTTCAAATAGTGATATTGATCTACAAATGATTTGAATTGCTGCCAGTCAGGTTTTGAAGTCACAACTTTGATCAGCAATGGCTGCAGTTCTTTTAGTCTGCTGCTTATTGGGGTCTCGTCATGAACAAGATGCCGAACTCCCTTGCTGTCTCCTGAGCGACGCGTTGTTCTTTTGGGTGCAGGTAACACTATTTTGCCTGCTTTATCTAACGCCCTCAACATATCACGGCATGACATGTCTTTTGTTCTCTCGTTCGAATCCCGCCATCCCCATATTTCACAAAGCGCAACAGACAGTTTTGTTCGTCCCATTTCTGGGTTCGCCTTAATAAACTGTCGGATACAACCTATTAGCTCATCCGTAACCTCGGGCCTTCTATTTATGTTCATACGCATACTATTCGACACTGATTTTCTGAGACCTGCTTTAATGACAAAAAAAGAGGCTCTCGCCTCAATTTTACTTGATATTTAGTCTGGTGTTTTAATTCCCCTACCGTGTGAACAGTAACGTTGGCTGAGGTCAGCGTAAAATAATTTCAGGTCGTTTCTTGTCAATTGAACGTTGATGGACTATAATAATCCTATGCTAACACACACATTTAAGACAAACTTCACAATTGAATCCTATATGGTGGATTTTCGCAACAAGCTCAAACTGAGTGTGTTGCTTAGTTTGGACCAGGAAACAGCGCTCAAGCATGTGGCAGAAATTTTTGTCCGTTATGGCAATCCGGCAGATAACGGCGGTTTTTGGATTATAACTCAGGCGTGGACATCCATTGATCGGCTGCCGGAGTTCAAAGAAGTCATCGAAGTGGAAACATGGATTCGCTCGGTTTCCTGGGTTGTTACCAGACGGAATTTTCGCGTTTCTGACGCGGCCGGAAAGGTCATCGCGCGGACTTCCATAGATTATGCTGTTTTGGATGCTTCCAAACGCTTCCCCCGTCGATTGGACAAGTGGCTTGATAAAGCTATGCAGAGGGATGATCAGGGCAGTTTGATTGAGGACCGGGTCATGCGAAAAGCACCTCAATTGACCCCTGCCTATTTAAAAACAGTGCGATACGCTGATATTGATGTCAACAATCATGCCAACAACACCCGCTACATTGACTGGATGATGGACAGTTTCGATCTTGATTACTTAAATCGTAAAGAAGTTACCCAACTTCATGTTGCGTTCAAGAAAGAATGTGTCGCTTCAGACCGGCTCAATATCTTTCAGGGCACGTATCAAAACGATGATTTTTATTTGGAAGGGCGGTTCGCTGACTCGGATACCGCCGCGTTTATGGCTGAGATTGCTTTTGTTTAGAGGGTCATGAAACAACCTACATAACCAGTTTGTCGCTGTTTTCCACCAGCCACTTTTTCCAGCGTTTATAGTCAGGCATGCTCTTTGCCACCAAAGCCCAGAATTCGCGGGAGTGATCTTCGAATTTGAGGTGGGCGAGTTCGTGGATAACCACATAGGCAATGACCTGGTTAGGCGCCATAATGATATGCCAATTCAGATTGATATTACCGCTGTTGGAGCAACTGCCCCATCGGGTACGCTGATTCTTGATTTTTATCGGCTTGTATGGAATATCCATGAGTTTGGAATAGTATTTGGTCAATTCGTCTAGAATCTTTAAAGCACTCTTCTGATAAAACCTGTCAATATATGAGCGTGCCGCCATCCTCTTCTCAGACTCATCCAGCCCGGTTGGTAAATAGACAAACAGATGTCCGCCTCGAAGTTGAACATTTTTGGATTGGTTATCTTCTTCGGCGATTTCCAGGGTGTATTGACGACCGCGGTAGAAGAATTTTTCACCGTCAACATAAAGATAAGGGCTGTTATTGTTTTCCCGCTTCTTATTGACTTTATCAAGAATATCACTGCTGTTTTCCAGAATGAACCCTTTAGCCTGTTCTTCTGTAAAAGCCGGAGGTACCGTAACAATGACCATGCCGTCTTTAATGACATAAGACAGCAATCTTGCTCTTTTGTTGAAGATCAACTGGTGTTCGACAAACTGTCCATTCATTTTAATGAATTCCATAGGACTATTTTTCCTTCTCTCTTGTAGAATCAAGCAACAACTCCATTTTACACGAAAATTCGCCGCGAGAAAAGTGGAAAATTCAGTCGGGGTGCATATTTTAAAAGTGCAAGAGCCGACAATGGCAAAAAACGGAAATATCTAATATAGTACACGACTGCTCTACTTATGCAAGTACGAGCAGTCTCTTTTTGCTAGAACGGTAGTGAGAATCTATTATTCAATATCCTTTACAATTAAGATAATTGATGTTATAATATAGTGAGAATTTATAAGGAAGTGCGGCAATGTTCATAAAGATTTTGACAAAGGAATTTGGCGGGAAAAAGCATTACTACGCAAGCCTTGTTGAAAACAAACGCGTGAACGGGCGGGTAGTTCAATCCGTAAAAGCCTATTTAGGGCCGGTGGCGGAAGAACAAATCCCCTTTTTAAAAGCCGCCTATGCCAAAAACAAACCACGCCTTATTTATGATGACGACTAACTGCGTGGTGAGAATCTCATTATTAAAAGGAGCTGGACGAAAATGAAAAAAGAAGGACATGAAGAGATTAACGCAATCGTAAACAAGGCGAAAGAAGAAGTACGGCAAGGCGTGAAAGAGAAGAAGCTGACAATTACGGACATCAGCCAGAAAATGACCAAAGCAATGAATGAAATCAGGGCCTCATTTCTAGAAGAAATAGAAGAAGTCATCCAGGAGGAGCATGACACCGAAGCCACCAGCTGTCCGGAATGCGGAAACCCTTTAAAAAAAACCGAAAAATAGGGCAAGAAAAGAGCATATTTACGCCATCCGGTCTTATGCGGCTGGAAAGGAACGTAGATTATTGCCCACACTGTCACAAAACCTTCCCGCAGGGGGAGGCAGACCTACAGATAAACGAACCCTTCCGTGTTACCAATGATTTTATGGTAATGCTGGCTTATATAGCCCAGATGATTCCAAGCTTTGGCAACGCCCAAGACTTGTTGTCCAAAATCTGCAACATCGACATCAGCATCTCACAAATCCAAAAGATTGCTGAATATGCAGGCGAAAAAGTCCATGCAAGACAGATGGATGCCGCGAACAAAGCGTATGAAAAACCAGAAGAAGCTGCTCCACAAGCCCTAGAAAAGGACAAAGAAGATAGCATTTTATACATCCTGGCAGACGGATCCGCAGTCAATACAAGAATTCAGGACGAAGACGGAAGCACATGGAAAGAAATGAAATTAGGCATGGTGTTTTCGGACAAAGCCATCAGACAGCGAAACAAACACATAGACATTGATCAAAAAGAATATACAGCATATTTTGGAAGTGTTCACGAGTTCAAGAAACTGCTGTTTGACGCGGCGGCAAGGGCCGGATACGGGAAAGTCAAACAGACTGTGATCATAGGTGACGGAGCAAAATGGATATGGAATATGTGTGAAGAATTGTTTCCCGACGCAGTATGCATCCTGGATTTATATCACATGAAAGAAAATATCTTCGAATATGCCAAAGCTTTATTCCCCAATGATGAGAAGAAATACACAAGATGGGCGAAAACCGTGTCATACTATATTGAGACAGACCAGATACAAAAAGCGCAAAAGAAAATCAAACAGAATCCGCTTCCCGAAACGGCGAGCAAAAAAGTGGTTAATTTGGCTGGATACATAGCCAACCACATTGACTATATAAATTATCTTGAGTACAAAAAGCAGGGTTATTATGTTGGAAGCGGCATGATAGAGAGCGGAAATAAAGTCGTTGTCCAAAAGCGTTTAAAACAAGCAGGGATGCGCTGGAGCAGGACTGGCGCTCAGAATATAGTTTCCTTAAGGGCGAAATACGAAAGCAATAGATGGGCAGATGTACAATCTCTTATTCTTGATAAGCGATGTGAAGCGGCATAATAGCTCGTGGGATAGTAAGGTGCACTTTTAAAATATGCACCCATTCAGTCGATAAAACAGCGGAGGGAATCTGACATCCAAAGTCGAATACCCCTAAATATAAATGAAGAGACTGCGATTTAAGTTGCCCAGGCGGTGGTCTCGTCTAGGCAAGTTAGAAGAAATGATGAACATGAGAGGTTGTCATAATCATGATATATTCTGAAGCGCCAAAAAACAAGAAACCTCCAATAAGTGTCAATCTCCTCATTCACGGGTTTGGCGGAGGCCATAAAGAGATGGAATACCTAGAAAATCATTTACAAGATCAAGGACTGCAAACACATTCAGTCTTGCTTGCCGGACATGGCAGCAACAAAAAAGTTCTCAAGAAATCATCCCATCTTGACTGGTTAAACTCGGTCAATCAAGCTGCCGTTGAGCTGGCTCAGACATATGAGAAAGTGAACCTGATCGGTTTTTCCATGGGTGGGTTGTTAGCTGTATCTTCAGCTTCCCTGCCCCAGATCCACAAGATTGTATTGATTAATACACCAATCTATTTTTGGAATCTCAGAATAATCGTGAAGGATATTGTTCGCAATATCCGCGACAGGGAAACTGAAAAAATTAATTTTTATATGAAGGCCATTAGGAGCGTTTCAATTAAGACCGATTTAGATTTTCTGAAAGTATTGTCAGAATCCAAAAAGAAACTCAAGACGATTCATAATCAAACGCTGATTTTGCAGTGCCGTCACGACGAAAGCGCCCATTTCAAGAGCGCGAAATACATCAAAAAGAGAATTGGGAATCACGCCTATTTGAAATATTATGATGGCGGATGTCACATGGTGCTTCTTACAGCTTCCGAACTACGAGATTCCGTCTGTCATGATATACACAGATTCCTTGGTGAGGATGATACTGAATACTGGATACTGGATACTTGCGGGCGAAGCCCGCGTTAGTCGCTTAATTGAACTCAGTGAGATGTTGGCGATACCTTTGAGGAATGAAATGGCTCTGCAACCGTTTATTCCGGCGGCTCTCGATGGCTATGGTGCGAAAATAGCGATTCCACAGCTGTTGATACCAGATTTCTTCGGAGGATCCTCCGGAAGCCTCTGCTGCACCTTGCTCCAAACGTTCCGTCATTCGCTCATCAAGGGACTGCAGATGCCAGGACATTCCCGCGTCATGAACAATTGCCAAACGCCTGCCGGTATCGTGAATAATGAAGTTGTCTTCCCTCAATCTGTCAGAAAAATGCTCGGCGATGAGAGGAAGGATATTATGATCGGGTGTCATCGGCGCGTAGAGAAATCTCTTCGTGTCAACAAAACGCATGAGCCCAAGCATTCTATGTTTCTCCATTCCGACCCGGGCAGCGATCTTTTGGACCGGCTGAATACAGGGATGAGTATGCCAGGCATCCGCCTTGGGTCCTACAGAGAAACTGAAACGCAGATAGCGCAGGATAAGGGTTTCTTTATCGGTTTCAGCGCTGAGATAGGCCTGGTAAATTGTTGACAAGGCTGTTGCCGCCAGTTTATCCTCAAGAGCTCTATAAACACGATCCGCCAACGCCGGATCAGTTTCAATGATTCTTGCGGAGCCGCCCAAACCGGCTATGTCCTCTCCATCATGAAAAAGACTCCCTTGATAAACACTGTCCCGGCAATGGATCCCATTGGCACAGCCGCTATAATAATCATGATAAACAGCCGTCAACAACCCGTCGAAACTCCCGTCATACAGATAGTCCATGTTAACCTCCTACCTCCGGTCTCCAACCTCCGGCCCCCGGCATCCATCATCCAACATATATCATCCTCCATCTGATCGCCCACCCCTCAGACGACATCCCCACTTCTTAAAAGAGGCGCAGCTGTTCCGGTTCCTTGGGGGCGATTTTGGCGCGGATCGCCTGCATACTCATTTCCTTGTCTCCCCCATATCGGCCTTGGCAGATAATAAAATACCTGGCGCGTTTCCAAACGACCCCGATCTTGGCCAAAGTATCGGTGTTAAGCGACGCAAGGCGACGCTGGCGGGCGATGCGCCCGGCGGAAACAGGGCCGATCCCGGGAACGCGCAGCAGTTCCTCCAGAGATGCTTTGTTGACATCCACCGGAAAAAACTCCGGATGCCGCAAAGCCCAAGATGTTTTAGGGTCAATATCCGTTTCCAGATTGGGATGTGCCGGATCGACAATTTCTTCTGCCCGGAAATGATAGAACCGGAGCAGCCAGTCAGACTGATAGAGCCTATGCTCGCGTTTGAGCGGCGGGGCTGCTGACAGAACCGGTAGCAGGGAGTCGTTATTCACAGGAACATAGGCTGAAAAATAGACCCTTTTCAGTTTAAAAGATTGATAAAGGGATTGCGTCGCATGTAAAATTACCAGATCGCTGTCTCGAGAGGCCCCGACAATCATCTGGGTTGATTGTCCTCCCGGCAGGAACCGCGGTTTGCTTCCGACCCTTTGGGCGGGCAGAGACCGGCTCAGATACGCCTCATCGCTTTCGTGAACCGCCATATTCCGATTATCGTCTGAATGGCCAGTGCCAAGGAGAGGAACGTTACCCCGGGCAATTCCCCCCCGGGAGGCTATCCCCTCGCTCAAGAATTTCATAGGTTCAAGCAAGGAGGCCATGGTTTTCTGGGGTGCGAGCAAGCGCAAGCTCTCTTCTGTGGGCTGCTCAATATTGACGCTCATGCGGTCGGCGAGAAACCCGGCCTGTTCCAGTAGCCGCTCATCAGCCCCGGGAATGGCCTTAATATGGATATACCCGTGAAATCGATACTCATGTCGAAGCAGTCTCAGGGTTCCCAACATCTTTTCCATGGTATAATCGGCGGATCGTTCTACAGCAGAGCTTAGAAAAAGTCCCTCGATATAGTTGCGCCGATAGAACTGCATAGTTAAGTCGGCGAGTTCCCGAGCCGAGAAACTTGCCCGGGGAACAGAATTGCTTTTGCGATTGCCGCAATAACGGCAGTCGAAGGCGCAATCGTTGCTTACAAGAACTTTAAGAAGGGATATACAGCGTCCGTCCGCAGACCAGGAATGACAAATCCCGAAGGAGGCTGTGTTGCCGGTTCCGCCTTTGTTTTTACGGTGAACGCCACTGGAAGCGCAGGATACATCGTACTTAGCCGAGTCGGCCAGGATTGTGAGTTTCTCCAAAGTGTCCATGTCTGGTCCTCGCGATCTTGTTCTTGACAGAGGCGTTACTTCAGGGGCTCATCATCCATTATAGCACATATGTTCCAAAACACAAGGGCTTCGTTAGTACCTGACAGACGCGAAGCGTCAATAAAAAACAAGAAAATCCACATTCTGAATACTGAATACTGAATACTG
>WRJI01000046.1 GCA_009778595.1 Peptococcaceae bacterium
GGTGATCTGCTGCATATTGGATATGCCGCGGATCCTTCTTTTGATATCGCGTACCCCTTCCATTTAGAGGTCGAGCAGCGCTCGACTTCACCTCCTTATCATCAGGCCACGAAGCCCTTTTTGAACTCGATCACGGCCTCGTTAATTTGCGACATCAGATCATCCGATAAGGCTTTCTTCTCAACGATTTCGCTGATGATTTCGGCTTTAGAGACACGCATATAGCGAAGGAATTCCTGTTCGAAATCTTTGATCTTCTCCAAGGGAATGTCGTCCACATGGCCCCGCGTCGCCGCGAAAATCACCAGCACCTGCTCCTCGACAGCCATAGGCACATATTGACCCTGTTTGAGAATCTCCATGGTTTTTTGGCCTCGGTTCAAGCGGTCCTGGGTGGCCTTGTCCAGGTCGGATCCGAACTGGGCGAAAGCCGCCAACTCCCTGTAGGAGGCCAAGTCGAGACGCAACTGTCCCGCCACCTGTTTCATAGCTTTAATCTGGGCGCTGCCCCCAACCCGGGATACAGATATTCCCACGTTAATCGCCGGCCGGAATCCCGAATAGAACAAGTCGGATTCCAAAAAGATCTGCCCGTCGGTGATGGAAATCACGTTGGTGGGAATATAAGCCGCAATATCGCCGGCCTGAGTTTCAATGATCGGCAACGCTGTTAAAGACCCGCCGCCGTTCTCAGGAGACAGCTTAGCCGCTCTCTCCAAAAGGCGGGAATGCAGATAGAAGACGTCGCCGGGATAGGCTTCACGACCGGGCGGACGGCGCAGCAACAGAGAAAGCTCCCTATACGCCACCGCCTGTTTGGACAGATCGTCGTAGACCACCAAAACATGCTGACCCTTATCCCGGAAATACTCACCCATGGAACACCCCGAATACGGCGCGATATAGACCATCGGCGCCGGCTCGGAAGCCGTGGCACAAACCACAATAGAGTATTCCATAGCGCCATGTTCCTCAAGTTTCTTAACGACACCGGCCACCGTAGATTGTTTCTGACCCACAGCCACATAGATGCAAATCACATCCTGGCCCTTTTGATTGATAATGGTATCCACCGCCAAGGCGGTTTTGCCGGTCTGCCGGTCGCCGATGATAAGCTCACGTTGACCACGGCCGATGGGCACCATGGAGTCGATAGATTTGAGGCCCGTCTGCATGGGTTCATTAACCGATTTCCGGTCAACCACACCGGGGGCCCGGGTTTCGATCGGGCGGTACGCCGAAGCCGCGATATCCCCTTTGCCGTCAATAGGCTGGCCCAACACATTAACGACACGACCGACCAAAGCTTCGCCTACAGGCACTTCCACAATGCGCCCCGTACGCTTAACCTCGTCGCCTTCTTTAATGTTCTCATACGGCCCCAGGATAACACAGCCGATGTTGTCCTCTTCCAAGTTCATGGCCATGCCGTAGATACCGCCGGGAAATTCCAGCAACTCTCCCGAGAGGGCTTTATCAAGCCCGTAGACCCGGGCAATCCCGTCGCTGACCTGGATAACAGTCCCCACATCGACAACATTGAGAGCGCCTTCATAGCGGTCGATCTGTTGCTTGATTATGGAACTGATTTCTTCCGGACGCAAATTCATTTTCTTACTTCACCCCTACTCGTTGTTCAAACCTTTCAGGTCCGAACTGTTCGATATTCGATGCTCGATGATCACGGACTCTCGATACTGGGTACAGCCCGTCTCAGGTCGCTCCGCATTTTGCGCAACGCCGTTTGGACGGATCCGTCAATAACCGTATCCCCGATACGCAACTTGACACCGCCGATCAGATCCGCGTCCACCGCCCGGATAAGACGAATCGCACTCCCCGTTTGGACCGACAGAGCCTTAATCAATTCTTTTTCCTGCATATCCGTCAAAGGACCGGCGCTGGTCAGATTGACCTCGACCACATGCCGTGACTCGTCCGCCATACGTCCGAACTCCCGGACAATCGCTCCAAACAGGTTCTGTCGGCGAGACTCGATCAACAGACTCAAAAAACTCAGCGTCATCCGGGAGTAACCCTCACACACTCGTGAAACGAGCGTTTTCTTGTCAGACAGGCCGATGTTGGGGTGATTCAGGATCGTATACAGCTGCCGGTTATCCCCCAGCAGAGCCGAGAACTCCTTCAATTCGGCATCAATCTGATCCAATAGTTTTGTGGAATCCTTTGGTGAACCGGCAACGTCCGGTTTCCCGGCAGTGGCCGGTTCCCCGGCAACGCCCGGCAGGGTAGCCAATTCAAACAAGGCCCGGGCATAGCGTTTGGCCAAAGCACCGGCTAACATGGTCTATCCCCTACCTCATAAATAAATTGATCAATCATATCCTTTTGGGCGGAAGCGTCCAGGTTTTTACGCAAAATCTTTTCCGCCACAGCCACAGAAATATCCGCCACTTGAGCCTGGATCTCCGCCAAAGCGCGGACGCGTTCCGTTTCAATCTGGGCAAAAGCCGTCTGTTTGGTTTTTTCCGCGTCAAGACGAGCCTGCTCCATAATTTCGTCCGTTCTCACCTCAGCCGCCTTCGTGGCCTTCTCGATCAGAACCTGAGCTTCCTGATGGGCTCGCCGGAGTTCTTCCTGGTATTCCAACCGAATCCGTTCAGCCTCTTGGCGATCGTTTTCCGCTTGGGACAGCATATCCTCAATATTGGTGCGACGTTTCTCCATCATATTTGTCAGCGGTTTCCAGACGAATCTCGCCAGAATCCAGTACACGAGAAGAAATGTCGCAATCATCACAATCAACGTATAATCGATATCCAACGTTCCCGCAGATCCGGCTGCAGCGACGTCCTCCGCGACATCAGCCGTCAGCAACAAAGCACTCATGGTATACAGCAACGTGTTCCCTCCCCTCTTCGCTAATAGAATCGAAGATCTTGGTTAGCAAAGATCAGGCCTTCCCAAACAACATAAACGCAATAACCACGGTGATCAAGGGAAGGGCTTCGATAAGACCGACACCAATGAACATGACACCTTGGAGAGATCCTTTCGCTTCCGGTTGGCGGGCAATCCCTTCGATGGTCTTAGAAATAACATTCCCATTCCCGATAGACGCGCCGAGAGCGGCCGCACCGGCGGCAATCCCAGCACCAATCAAAGCAGCAGCACCTAAATCCATTATGATATCCCCCTTATAAAATAAGATAGATTAGAAAACATCCGTGATCTGAGATCCGTAACCCGTTATCCCCCGATCAGTGATCAGCGGAAACCGCTTGAGCCACATAAGCAATCGTCAGCACCGTAAACACGAAAGACTGAATGCCTCCCACAAAGATACTGAATCCTACCCAGGCCACCATCGGCACAATTCCGACCAGAACCGTGGCACCCGGCAGCATTGTCAGGATAACAATAATCAAAGTCTCTCCGGCAAAGATATTGCCAAAGAGACGGAAGGCCAGCGTCATAGGCTTCGCGATATAATCGATGATGTGCAAAGGATTGAGAAACTGTTTGAAAAACCCGCCCTTCTTGTGCTTGATACCCATAGACACCACCAAAATCAATGTCAGCAGAGCAAGGGCGATCGTCACATTAATGTCGGCTGTGGGAGACTGTAGAGGCACATGATGACCATCCACATACCCGAACATCTCATTGATGCCGGCAAAATGGATCTTGTTGAAAAGCGGCGCCAGAATGTTGGGAATCAACCCGATCATATTGGCGAAGAAAATAAACATGATTAACGTCAACAGGTACGAAAGCAACCCGGCGGCCTTCTTATAATCCATGTTATCCGCCACAAGCTTCTTGATAAAATCCACAACCCATTCCATAACATTCTGGAACTTCCCCGGTTTGCCGCTGGTGAGTTTGCGGGTTCCCAAAAAAGCAAATGTCATCATCACAATCATGACAACCCAGAGCATAATCAAGGTTTTGGCATGTACTGTTCCCGCCAGGGACACATGGTTACCAAACAAATCAAACTCGACACCTTCCAAAACCTTCCATTTGATAATTTCATGCTCCACTCACTTCTCACCCCCTTTCTCTTTTGTATTCCGAGTTATCTTTAGAACCTCCATCAGGATCGCCGCCATGACGCCAAGGGCGAGCCCGATAACGAGATAAATCAGTCCCCGCGCAAACATGCGCATCACGATGAGAACAACAAGAGCGACGCAACTCCACCGAATGACCAGGCTTCTCACGTAACGAGCCAGAACCCTTGACAAGTCGTCCTCCATTGCCCCGGCCAAATCGCGAAACAGCCATTGAAACAGAACCAGACCAACCACAAAACCGACAATGGCCCCCCAGATACCATCCTGTCCGGTCACCAGCACAGCCGCCGCCGTCACAATCAGGGCCCCTCCTGTCATCCCTAAAGCCAAACGATCAGATCTCATCATCATAGGTACTCTTCATCGAATCCGGATTCAGATTCATCAGACCCAAAATCGGGCCACCGATCAGCGCAACGGCCACCGGCCCCTGACCTATCAGCCCCTGACTCGCCGGCACCTGCCCCGTCAGTACCTGCCCCGCCGGCACCTGCCCCGCCGGTACCTGCCCCGCCGGCACCTGCCCCGCCGACATCTGCCCCGCCGGCACCGGGTTGGGGAGGATCCTGCGACGAAGACCGCATGTATTTCCAAAGCAGGTACACCAAATTAACGATGCCGAGAGCCAAAGCGGCCAACACGCAGGCGAGGGTCCATTGAGGATCCGTATCATACTTGCGATCCAAAAAGGACCCCAGCATATACCCTCCGGCCACCACCCCCGCAAGGGTAGCGCTGATCCCTGTTCCCATCGCAATATAGTGTACCCAAGTCAGCGGTTTCTTTTCCATCGGCAACCCCTAAAACCAGAATTCTTGTGATTTCGACCTACGAATTCTATTCTGGAGCATTTTGACATAGAAATCAAGTTTTTGATCTCCCTCTGCAATCTTTTCGACTTAACTTCTGACTTTTCAAATCAATAAGCTAACTTTCAGTCCGGCAACAGAACCTGTTCATTCCGATGTTTCAAACCGGATATTGCGTTTCACCCCATCACCGTCCCGAAAAACAGCCCGCCTGATCATAGCGTTCTGAATCATGCGATGGCAGAGCAGGCAAGGTACGCTCGCAGCAACAGATCCGTCGGCCTCATTCCCGGCGATATAGATCGTCGCACCCCGCATCTGAATAGGATCCCCGGCAATAATCGCGTTTTGTTCCGCATGGACTGCCACACACAACTCGTAACGCTCCCCCGCCGGTACATTCATCTGTTGCCGAACACAGACACCGGAATCAACACAATTGGGTTCCCCTCTGGCCGCGCCGTTATACCCCGTACTGACAATAATATTATCCCGGACAATAACGGCTCCGTAGTTACGTCGCAGGCAAGTCGAACGCCCGGCGATCACAGCAGCCAGCTCCAAGAAATACTCATCCCAACCCGGACGTTTTCTGCCAACCGGCCCACGAACCACCGGATCACTCATCCCGGCACCGCCATCGGCAGCCACGACTCCGGCACTCACGGCTCCGGCACTCACGCTCCCGGCACTCACGCTCCCGGCACCAACCCCGGCATCCCTGCCGGTACCGGCAACCGTCTCCCTATCCTCCAACAATTCTACAGCCTGAACATTGTCCTTCATAACACACACCTCTTACTGTTAACAATCAACTGTACAAAGGGTACTTAGAACACAGCTCCGCCACAATCCCCCGCGTTTCCTCCTGCCGGGCAACATCCTGCGGGCTGTCAAGAGCCGAAGCAAACGCCTCCGCAATCCGCGCCATAGCCTCCCCTCCCATACCCCGCGTCGTAACGGCGGGTGTCCCGACACGAATCCCGCTGGTCACGAAAGGGCTCTGAGGATCGAAGGGAATCGTATTCTTATTCGCCGTAATATTCGCCGCGTCAAGAATCGCTTCCGCATCTTTCCCCGTGAGATTCTTGCTTCGCATATCCAAAAGCATCAAATGGTTATCCGTCCCACCCGAAACAACCCGGAACCCCCTTTCGATAAGAGCCTGAGCCAGCACCTTCGCGTTCTCAACAACCTGTTTCTGGTACACCTTGAACGCCGGCTTCAGGGCTTCCCCGAAAGCCACCGCTTTCGCCACGATGGTATGCATGAGGGGCCCCCCTTGGGTCCCGGGAAAAACTGCCTTATCAATCTTCGCGGCAAACTCTGCCGGACACAGAATCACCCCACCCCGAGGCCCTCGCAGTGTCTTATGGGTCGTCGACGTCACAAAATGCGCGTGAGGCACCGGACTCGGATGTAACCCCGCCGCCACCAACCCGGCGATATGGGCCATATCCACAAACAGATATGCCCCCACCTCATCCGCCACAGCCCGCAACCGCGAGAAATCGATTACCCGGGGATACGCACTCGCCCCCGCCACAATCATTTTCGGTTTATGCTCCAACGCCAACCGTCTCACAGCATCATAATCCAGAACCTCTGTCTCAGCCTCAACCCCGTAGGCAACAAAGTTATAATATGTCCCCGAGATATTCACCGGGCTGCCATGGGTTAAATGCCCTCCATGAGACAAATCCATACCCAAAACCGTATCTCCGGGCTGCAGCATTGCGAAATAGACAGCCATATTCGCCTGAGCCCCTGAATGGGGTTGAACATTCACATGCTCGGCACCATACAACTCTTTCAGACGCGCCCGCGCCAAATCCTCCGCCAAATCCACCCACTCACAACCGCCATAATACCGTTTACCCGGGTACCCCTCGGCGTACTTATTGGTCAACACCGACCCCTGGGCCGCCAGCACCGCAGGACTGACAAAATTCTCCGAAGCGATCAACTCAAGCTTTTGACGTTGACGCTGTTCCTCCCCCTCAATGATCCGAGCTGCCTCAGGATCCGCGGCAGTCAGCCGCTTCCAAACGTTATCCATGACACACACCTTCCCCTCAATTATTCGACGACATTGCTGCCAACTCAATCTTCCCGACACGCGCCCTATGCCGTCCCTGTTCAAAACACGAGGCAAGAAAAATATCAACGACCTCCAAAGCGACGCCTTCGCCAATCACCCGTTCACCCAGGGCCAACACATTCGCGTCATTATGCCTGCGTGCCATCCCGGCCGTATACCCATCAACGCACAAAGCTGCCCGAATCCCCGGCACCTTATTCGCCGCCATAGCCATACCGTTACCTGTACCACAGACGAGAATCCCAAATACCGCCTCCCCGGCCGCCACAGTTTTGCCCACGCGCACCGCATAATCAGGATAATCCACAGGCTCCAAGCTGTTTGTCCCGTAATCCTCCACCTCGAATCCCTGCGACTCAAGGTGTTTTTTGATGATTTCCTTGAGGCGAAACCCGCCATGATCTGCTCCCAGAGCCACACGCATCCGCTCTCCCCCTACTCGTATGTTCGAAACTTAGCCTTCATCTTCTCCACAAACTCTTCAATCACCGTGGCACATTCTTCATAACATGCCTCGTCACCGCCCCAAGGATCCCCAATATCAGACTCAATCCCGATATCTGTCAACTGGCTGAACAAAAAAACCTTATCCCTGGCTTCCGGGCTCAGCTGTACCACCGTGTCCCTCTGTGTCAACGTCATCGTAACCACCACGTCAGTCTCTTCCAGCATGAGCCTTGTTAACCGCCTGGCTTTGTGGCCTTTCAAATCGACCCCGCGCCTCAGCATCACCGCTACAGCCTGAGGGCTGGCCGGCTCACCCTCAGACGCACCAATACCCGCAGATTCAACAATCCACTTACGGCCAAGAGCACGTCCGGCCAGGGCCGCCGACATCGGGCTCCGGCATGTGTTGCCGGTACAGACAAAAAGGATTTTCATGGGATTGTCACTCTTTCATTGGATCACGCTTTGGATCACGCTCGTTTGGATCACGTTTTGGATCAAATTGTTTGGTTCCACATTCTGAATCCTGAATACTGAATACTTGCGGGCGTAGCCCGCGCTAGTATATGTCTATAATCAATAATATTTTATATCTTAGTCGCTTGTCAAATCTGTACTGTTAATATGTTAGCACGCGCATGAACAGCAACGAACTTGGAACTTGGGCAATTTAGTCGCTTAGGTTGCAACAACATCAATAAAAAACAAGAAAATCCACATTCTGAATCCTGAATACTGAATCCTGAATACTTGCGGGCAGAGCCCGCATGAGAATAAAACAAGCCTCCCACTCAATACCTCATACGAGCGGGAGGCATACAAATCTACATGGATGAACCGCCGGTGCACAAAACGATAGCAGGAGTGATTATTTTTTTGTAATGTGCAAAACAATTTTCACAATAGCCCACATGAAGACAGCTGTAAAGGCTAACATCACAACAATCCCTATGCCAACCACGAATGTGTATGAGAAGTCGAGCATCCCAATTTCACCTCACTTTTGTAGCACCATAATACTACAAACCATACATTATAGTCAATTTCCCTGTGTAAGCAATCGTGGTATTAGCATATATTGACTTTGAGGCTATTGGACCAGTCCATGAGTTTGTAAAAAATGCAGCATTCACAAGACCATGGATCTCTGCCGGATAAGTCCCCGTACACACCGAGCGAATAATAGTTGTTCTTGGATTGCTGAAGGTTACAAAATAACCTGAATAAAACAAATCGCTCTTCCTAGATATTTCCCACTGTGACGTTCCGTGTAAATATACATCGAAACTATAATCAAGTGTTACGACACCTGATGTAGCTCTCGTCCAATATCTGCCCACAGAAGCACTACCAGTAGTCGATCCCTGTCCTCTTGATAAAGAAGCAGGCTCAAAACTCAATTCGATCAAAACAGGATTTCCGTCCTCATCAATAACGTTAAATTCTTCCAAGAAAGGCATGGTTAAGTCCATTGTATTAAGATTCAATGCAACCTCTTGAACATAGCATTGATCGATCTTATCGTTCCCATATGTGCTTACAAAAACGCTATAATCCCCAACAGGATAGCTTCCTTTTGCGTTATTCCTTATCCAACCAAAAGACTTCTTTGATTTTGATTCCGCAGACCCTGAAAAACTGAGCGATATTATAAAAGATCTCAAAGAACTTAGCCCCGAGCAACTCGCAAATATCGCGTGTATCTTAAAAGGATTGATAAAATAGAAGGTTTCATTTCCTGTCCACACACCGAAGACACACCATGTTATTCGCTTAGGTTGCAACAACATCAATAAAAAACAAGAAAATCCACATTCTGAATACTGAATACTGAATCCTGGATACTTGCGGGCAGAGCCCGCATTAGGGTCTATAGCAATCTAAGGCAGCCTTTTCCAATCTGTTCATATAGGTCAGCCCCAACTGTGTTCTCTCACAAGCTTCTGCCAGAATCAAAGCAATCTCCTTCTGATCACAGGCCCTCAATGCCGCAAATAGCCCCGCCGCCCCTTCGCGCATTCCGTCGTTTTCCGGAAACACCCTGACATAATCAACAGCGTCAAGGATCTGGGGGGCCAACAACCCGGCTGTCCGCGCAAAACAAAGAAGCGCCAGCGGCGCCTTTTTTGCGCCCACGGCCGCGACAATAGCCCGGATACGCGCTTCAGGCGTTCCGGCAAGGATGCTGATTGGCGCGCGGGGGGCATAATGCCTGTATTTCATCCCCGGCGATCTGGGCAAGGCTTTGTGATCTTCAGTCAGGCCAACAACAATCCCCTCACCCATATCGACCTCACCCAAGACCTCCTCTAAGGCCTCCCAAGATACGCCGCCCGGACGCAGAATCACCGGCTTATCGCACAAATCCAAAACCGTTGACTCAACCCCCACACCACAAGGCCCCCCGTCGATAATAAGAGGAATCTTTCCGGCTAAGTCTTCCCACACATGATCCGCCAAAGTAGGGCTCGGTCTCCCGGACATGTTGGCACTGGGGGCCGCCACCGGACATGCGGCCCGCTCAATAAGAGCCCTGGCAACAGGGTGCCCGGGTACCCGCACCGCCACAGTCTCCCCTCCCCCTGTAACCACCGGGGGAATCGCCGGATTTTTTGGCAGCACCAGGGTCAGAGGGCCGGGCCAGAACCTTGCCGTACATATAGCCGCCTGTTCCGGCCAACACGCCACGATTTCCCGTGCTGCTGCCGCCGAAGCTACGTGCACGATCAGCGGGTTGTCCCCGGGCCGGCCTTTCACCCGGAATATCCTCCCGCAGGCATCGGCATCCCAAGCATTGGCCCCCAACCCGTAAACCGTTTCCGTGGGAAACGCCACAAGTTCCCCTGTCCCCAGAAGCTTGGCGCCCTCTTCCAGGACCTCCCGCCAGGTGGCCGGATCGGCGTTGATATCAATGTTGTGTCGTCGTGTTTCCATGAGATCTTTGTATCCGTCGTTTCTCCGTTATTTTGATATGCGGTTCAAAAAAGGGCCTATGGCGTCCATCGCTATCTCGTAACGCTTCAAGTAACTGCTATGTGTCTGCCCCTTCAGGATCTTGATTTCGCTGCCCGGAACGGCTGAAGCCATCTCCATGGACGCCGATGTTGGCAAAACATCTCTCTGACCCGCGAGAAACAACACCGGCGTTTTGATCAATGCCAGTTTCTCCTGACTTATATCGGGTTCTTTGACCATCAACATCAGTTTCGGGCTCTTGTTTGCCAGGATGCCAATTTTCACGATAGTGCGAAACCATTTTTTGAGTTGCGCCGGATGCGTATTCGCGCCGCAGGCTATCAATCCGGAGAGCAGATGGGGATATTGTATTGCCAATAGGAGTCCTGTGATACCGCCGTCTGAAGCACCGAGCAACACGGGCTTTGTCAGGTTCAATGCCGCAATAAACCCCGCAACATCTTCCATCATGTCATGGTAATGGAGTGTCTTTGTTTTGGTGCTTTTGCCGTGACATCGCGTATCCAGGGAATACACGCCATACTCTTTAGAGAGGGCGGCTGCCAGTCCGCTTAGTTTGGTATGATCTTCACCGTTTCCGTGCAGGAGCAGGAACGGTTTTCCTGTGCCTGATTTCTCATAATAGATATCGAGGTCATTTGTGTGAATGTACATGGTACCCCCCGGTGCGCTGTCAAGCCGTCTGTCTCACGTACGATTTTGTGTTCAGTATAGCATGGGAGGGGGGAAGGGGCAATCACACCCCTTGGATTTCCGCCATCTTGGGATGACCAACCCAAGCCGCCACCACCCGGTCTCTTCCCGCCAGGTCCCGGAAAACCTCCGAAACAAACCCTGCCCTTTCCAAGAGCCCACGCACCGAATCCGCCTGATTCCAAGCGATCTCCATATATATCTTGCCCCCAGCCTTGAGGTGCTGCCCTGCCCCCGCCGCAATCCGACGATAATAATCCAGCCCATCCACGCCGCCCCACAAGGCTAACCTGGGCTCACATCGCACCTCAGGCGCGCACAAACCATAATCCTCCGTCGAAATGTAAGGCGGGTTCACTGTGATGCAATCAAAAACCCGCTCCCCCACAGCATCCCAAAGATCGCCCTTCTCCCAGACAACCCGCGAGACCCCCAGTCGTTCAGCATTGAACCGCGCCACACCCAAAGCCTCATCTGAGATATCCGTCCCCATGATCAAGCCCAGCTCCGGCCAGTGCACCGCCAAAGCCAACGCCACCGCTCCACTCCCGGTACACAGATCCAGCAAAGACTGTGCTGTTCCTCCCTCGAATCCCGACCCTTGATCCTCACATCGCGACCTCAGGACAGTCTCCACCAAGATCTCCGTATCCGGTCGGGGAATCAGCACCGACCGGTTGACAAAGAACTCCAACCCCATAAACTCCCGTTTTCCCACAACATAGGCGTACGGAACCCGTCGGGCCCGTTGTTCCAAGGCTTGACGATATGTTTCGCTCTGCTCAGCCGTCAAATACCCATCCGGTTCCATATACACATACTCCCGAGGTTTCTTCAGCGCGAAAGCCAACAACAACGCTGCTTCCGTCCGGGGATCTTCAATCCCATGGCGAGCCAGCATCTGCCCCCCCGCATCCAACGCCTGAGGTATCTGTGTTGACAAGTCCAGACCTTCCATCGGCTCTCCGGTTCTTTCCGGCTCTCTCCGGTTATCTGCATGTCTACCCCTCACGACGACGCCTTCAACAGCTCCGCTTGATGGGTCGTAATCAAAGCCTCGATCACCTCATCCAGATCGCCCAACATAATTGAATCGATTTTATGCAAAGTCAACCCGATACGGTGATCCGACACCCTTCCCTGAGGGAAATTATAGGTCCGGATCCGCTCGCTGCGATCCCCGCTACCCACCTGATTCTTGCGCACCTGCGCCATTTCCCCCTGAGCTTCCGCCTGCATCTTCTCTAATAAGCGGGCCCGCAACACCTTCATCGCCTTATCCTTGTTCTTATGCTGAGACTTCTCATCCTGGCAGGACACCACCAACCCCGTCGGCACATGAGTCACCCGCACCGCCGACTGGGTCGTATTCACCGACTGTCCTCCCGGACCGCTGGAACAGAAAATATCCACCCGGACATCATTCGGTCCGATCTCGACATCCACCTCTTCAGCTTCAGGCAACACCGCCACCGTAGCCGCCGATGTATGAATACGTCCTCCCGATTCCGTCGCCGGAATCCGCTGAACCCGATGGACACCGCTCTCAAACTTCAGACGGCTGTAAGCCCCCTGCCCCTCAATCAGGAACACCACTTCCTTGATCCCGCCTATGTCCGTATAGTTCGCGCTCAATACCTCCACACGCCAGCGTTTCATCTCCGCGTACCGGGTATACATCCGGAAAAGATCTCCCGCGAACAAAGCCGCCTCCTCGCCGCCGGTTCCTCCACGGACTTCAACAATAACATTCTTCTCATCGTGAGGATCTTTAGGCAACAGCAACACCTTCAGCCGTGCGCTCAACCCCTCCAGAGCCTCCCCCAGTTTGCTCTGCTCTGCAACAATCATGTCCCGCATTTCCGGTTCAGACTCTTCCTTCAACATCTCTTTCAGATCATCAAGTTGCCCTTCAACATCCTTGTACGCGCGAAAAGCTTCTACGATATCTCCAATCGCCGCCTGAGCCTTCGCACACTTCCGGAACTCCTCCGGTGAAGCAATCACCTCAGGATCGCTCAGCAAACCCGTCAATTCATCATATCTGGATTCAATATCAATCAATTTATCAAACATACTTAACCACCCTCATATGAGCAATAGCCTTCAGGCTGTCGGGGTTGACAAAAAAAGCAAAGCGCTTGTAAGCTACTCCGGGGCCTCTCTCGCAAGCTACTCCGGGGCCTCTCCTGACGCCAGCACACCCTCCAAAGCCGCGATTGCCACCTCCAGCTGTGCATCATCCGGCTCCCGAGTCGTCAGTTTCTGTAACCAAAGCCCGGGAACAATCAGCCAAGACAGCCACGGCGAATTCATATGCCGTCCGCCGAACTTAAGAAGCTCATAGGCTATTCCTGCCACCAAAGGCATCAACAGCAACCTTGACACCACTCGCCACCATAATGGTTCCGTACCCAAGAAAACAAATACCACAATGCTAACCATAACCACAATCAGCAGAAAACTCGTACCGCACCGCGGATGAAACCTCTGATGTTCCCGCGCGGATTCCGCCGTCAGCGGCTGTTTCTCTTCATAAGTAAAAATCACCTTATGTTCAGCGCCATGATAAGCGAACACTCTCTGAATATCCTTCATCCGCGAAATCAGCAAAACATAGAGAAACAGAACGATTAACCGGAACAATCCCTCAAGGAGGTTCTGCAAAACAGTCCCGGCAAATATCCCCTGTAAAAAATGCGCGCCCAAGGTTGGGACCCCGACAAAAAGCACCATCCCCAGACCCAGCGCCAACGCCAGAGTAATAATCATTTCAAAAATACCGAGTTTTTGACCCGTCTCTTCCCCTAAATTCCGATCCGCCGAATACATCAGCGCTTTCATCCCAACGAAAAGAGAATCAATGAGAGCCACACACCCCCGCACAAGCGGAATCTTACATATCTTTTTCTTTGGCCACTTGCTCAAAGGTTTCTTCGTCAACTCAATGCTGCCATCCGGCAACCGTAGGGCCACGCAATACTCGCTGGATCCCCGCATCATCACGCCCTCAATCAACGCCTGCCCACCGTACTGAACCGGCATCTCCTTGCTTTTCCCTGATTCCTTCATTGGCAAAGCAGCGCCTTCATCACTTGTCGATTGATCCGATCTCGTCTCGTCCATAGTTCCCTCTCATGGCCCATGGCCCATGGCCCATGCTCGACACCCAAAGCTCTCATAGCTCAGCTCCAAACATACTGTGACGATGGGTACTTTCACGCTTCTCTATATAGTCACTTGCAAACGCAAAGCGTCAATAAAAAACAAGAACATCCACATTCTGAATCCTGAATACTGAATACTGGATACTTGCGGGCAAAGCCCGCATTAGTCACTTGCAAACGCAAAGCGTCAATAAAAAACAAGACTATCCACATTCTGAATCCTGAATACTGAATACTGGATACTTGCGGGCAAAGCCCGCATTAGGACGAAGAGCCTACGAATCCGGTTTGAATTAATCCATGCCATACTTTTTCTTGAACCGGTCAACCCGGCCGCCGGCATCGACAAACCTCTGTACCCCTGTATAAAACGGATGGCATTTGGAGCAGATCTCAACTCTGATATTCTCTTTCGTGCTACCCGTTTCAATACTGTTACCACACGCGCATGTAATCGTCGTTTGCTTATATTGCGGATGAATATTTTCCTTCAAAAGGTTCACCTTCTTTCTCATGAGCTTAGCACTCCGTCATTCTATCAAAAACAGGGCGGCTATGTCAACTGCCGGTGGATCCAAACCCGCCGCCCCCCCGATCTGTCTCCGATAAATCTTCTACAACCTCAAAACGTGCTCTCGAAATCGGCATAAACACAATCTGAGCAATGCGTTGTCCGGGTTCTATGGTGACATCCTCGCGCCCAGAATTACTGAGCAAAACACAGATTTCCCCGCGATAATCGGCATCAATCACCCCTACGCCGTTGCTCAGCATCAAGCCCTGCCGTGCCGCCAAACCGCTACGAGCAAAAACCAGAGCAACTGTATCCCGGTCAGGAAACTCAACAGCCCATCCCGTAGGAACACTGCATCTTCCCCCAGGCGGCAGGACAACAGCCTCCTCAACATCTGCGCAGAGATCAGCCCCGGCAGCCAAACCTGAAGCATAACGGGGCAAATAACCCTGCCCCCTGTCCCGGCCCTGCCCCCTGTCCCGGACCCGTTTCAGTTTAACAACAAACGAACAGCCACTCGCCGAACTCACCTCTTCATCCCCTCATGACCCCACATCCGTTCATCCCTGTCACACAACGATCTCTTTCCGTTACACAATGCGCTCTCTCCGTCACACAGCGACCTTGTTCCTTCACGCAACAAGCTCTTTCCGTCACACAACGGATCTTGATCCGTCACGCGCCCCTCCGAGGCGCCAGCACCGGGATCCCTTCCTTATAGGAATCCTTGGGCCCAAGAACCAGGATACTAATCTTCTCCGGCAGCCAAAGCACATCCAACAGATCACGAACATCCTCCCGCGTAACCTTTTCCAGTTGCTCCACGGTCTCATCAACAGTCTTGACACGATTCAACGTCAATTCCGTTTTGCCCAACCGGTTCATACGGCTGCTGGTAGACTCCATCCCCAGATACAGGCTCCCCTTAAGCTGCGCTTTGGTATCGGCCAGTTCCTGGACGCTGAGCCCGTTCTGCCTTAGAGTCGCCATTTCCTGCATAACGCAATCCATAACTTCAGAGGTCTTCTGAGGCGTCGTCCCGGCGTAAATCGCGAACAACCCTGTATCCATATAGGATGTATGATAGGAATAGATGGAATAAGCCAATCCCCTTTGTTCACGGATTTCCTGAAACAATCGCGAACTGAGACCGGCACCAAGAACGCTGTTAACAATGTGCATCGGATACGTCATATCATGTTCCTGGGGATACCCTTGGGCCCCCATGACAATATGGGCCTGTTCCGTATCCTTGCTGAAAATATTATTGAAACCTCGCAACACCGGCGGCGGCGGCGTGATTTCCTCGCGTTGGCGCTTAAACTCCCCGAAAACAGCCAACCTGGTCAGCAGATCCTCATGGGATATCGACCCGGCAACGGCGATGACAACATCCTGAGGCGTATAACGGGTTTCCATATAATTCAGGATATCCTCGCGCTTCATCTCACGGACCGTGGTCTCATTGCCAAGAATAGGATGAGCCAAGGGATGCTTATCCCAAGCGTACCGGGAGAACAACTCATGAACAAGCTCGTCAGGGGTATCATCATACATCTTAATCTCTTCAACGATAACATCTCTTTCTCGTTTGAGTCCCTCTTCCTCAAAAACTGAATGGAAAAACATGTCCTGCAACACATCCACAGCCAAATCAAAATCCTCGTCAAGAACCCGTGCGTGATAACAGGTAAATTCTTTAGCCGTAAAAGCGTTCAACTGACCCCCGACTTTTTCCAAAGCTTCTGCCAGCTGGCGAGCCGAACGTTTTTCTGTGCCTTTAAAAAGCATATGTTCGATAAGGTGGGAGCTCCCCTCGTACTCCGGCAACTCGTGACGTGATCCGGCCCCTACCCATATCCCGATAGCCACAGAACGGCTGCCCGGAATTTGCTCGCTGACAATACGCACACCATTGGGCAGAACTGTTTTTAGATGCATGTGTTTCTTCCTTTCTACGAATTCACCTGAAACAAATTCAATCTCTTCGCATCAGATTCTTGAACCAGTTGTCGTTTTTCGGCGCGTCGGCGTTGGCTCCGGCTTGGAGACCACAGCGAAAAACTTCCCTTTCCCCAATATAAACCACATAACTGCCAACTATATCCCCCCGGCGCACTGAACTGATATTATGAGGAAACAGCGTTGTGAATGTCAGATTCTCCGCTTCCTCTCCTTTGAGAAGAACCCAGGCATCAGCTGTCAGACTAAAAGGCACTTCTGTATTCCCCACAACCTGATTAACAACAACGTCGCCTTTTTTCCCCAAAACAAGGGTCTCGGTATTATGAAACCCCCACTCCAACAACCGGTGGCAATCTCCGAAACGATCAGGAGCATCCAAGACGACACAAACCAGTTGACGCCCATCCTTGGTCGCCGAAGCCACCAGACATTTTCCGGCCGCGCTGGTGGTGCCTGTTTTGACACCGTCGGCATTGGGATAGGAATTAAGCAATTTGTTGGTGTTTCTGATATCCACGGATCGCCTGGGCTCCACAGACTCAAATTCTCCACTGGACTCACTGACATACTTGGCAAAAACAGGATTCTGCAAAGCATAGCGCGCCATAAGGGCTAAATCGTAGGCTGTGCTCACATGATCCGGGTTCGGCAATCCGTTTGGATTCTTGAACCTCGTGTTAACCGCTCCCAAAACAGCTGCTTTGCGGTTCATATCCCGCACAAAAGCTTCCATATCGCCACCAACGGCTTCGGCAATGGCTACACAAGCGTCATTACCCGACCGGACGAGAGCTCCTTCCACAAGCTCCTTAAGCACCACCTTTTGCCCCGCATCCAAATGCAAACTCGCTTCCCCGGTATTGGCCGCCTTTTCACTGACGGTCACAACCGAATCCATCAAGTCCGACTCGATCGCCAGAATAGCTGTCATAATCTTTGTCGTACTCGCCGGCGGACGCACACTGTGGGCTGCCCTCTCATAACAGATTTGGCCGCTGGCCACATCCATAAGGACAACCGCGTGAGCACTCACACGGGGGTATTGTTTAGAGGAACCGGGAGCGGGATCCGCAACGGCGATCTCTTCGGACACCAGATCCTCAGAGATATCCAACAGAACGCCAAACCAACCAAACTCATCATAAGGTTCCTCAAAATCGGCCGCCGATCCGGATTCCGCCATAACAGGCATCGCCGCCATAACCCCGCTAAACGAACATAAAACCAACCCGACAACACCACAAAACACCAAACTCTTCTTCCAAAAATTCCTGTCCCTCATCAGATTCCTCCCTCTCACATTTACGCTTGGCATCATATGAAAGGTAGTATATCCGATCCCGCGCCATCTTATGAAGAGATCGGTCTCTTCTCATAAAGAGATCTGTCTCTTCCCAGCCGACATCTCAAGATTTTTGCGGCTGACCCGTTATCGTTTTTCTGACATCAAAGCATCCTTGCGGGACAAATTCAGCCGCCCTTGTTTATCGATACCGCTGGCCTTAACGATAATCTCATCGCCCACTTTGCAGACATCCTCCACCTTCGCGACCCGACCAATATCCAGCTGGGAGATATGAACCAGGCCCTCTTTCCCGGACAATCCAAGCACACCGGGAATAATTTCCACAAACGCCCCGAACTCCATGAGCCTGGTAACACGCCCATTGTAAATCTTCCCGATTTGCACTTCTTCAACGATGGCGTGAATAATTGCCGCGGCCTTTTCGCCCGCAGCCCCATCCACCGCCGCCACAAAAACCCGGCCGTCGTCCTCAATATCAATCTTCGCGCCGGTTTCTTCCACGATTTTCTTGATCACCTTACCGCTGGGCCCTATCACCTCGCGAATCTTATCCGGATGAATCATAAAAGAGATGATACGCGGCGCATAACTGGAAAGCGGTTTCGCCGCCGGCAACACAGCGTTCATGTGTTCCAGAATAAACAGCCGGCCAATCCTGGCTTGTTCCAAGGCCTTCTCCAGCACAGCACGCGTGACCCCTTTGATTTTGATATCCATCTGCAGAGCCGTCACACCCGCCGTTGTCCCGGCCACCTTGAAATCCATATCACCGTCATGGTCTTCCAGACCTTGAATATCCGTCAAAATAGCTGTTTGGCCTTCCTCCTGAATCAATCCCATCGCAATACCGGCCACAGGGGCCTTCAGGTTCACTCCCGCATCCAGCAACGCCAGCGAGCTGCCGCAAACCGATGCCATGGAGCTGGAACCGTTCGACTCCAAAACTTCCGACACCAACCTCATAGCGTAGGGAAAATCATCCACCGACGGAATCACCGGCAACAGAGCGCGTTCCGCCAAATTGCCGTGTCCAATCTCCCGACGTCCCGGTCCGCGCATGAAACGCACTTCCCCGACGCTGAACGGCGGAAAATTATATTGATGCATATAGCGTTTCGATTCTTCCAACCCCAACCCATCGATAATCTGTTCATCGCCAATCGTCCCCAGAGTCGCCACCGTCATGACCTGGGTCTGACCTCGGGTGAACAACCCGCTGCCATGGGCCCGGGGCAAAACACCATGCTCTACGGTCAAAGGCCGGATTTCGTCCAAGCGGCGACCGTCCGGCCTGATATGTTCCACCGTTATCAGGCGACGCACAATCTGATGAACCATATCTTCCAGGATTTTTCCTATGAGAGCTTGTTGATCCTCTTCGGGATACTCCGGCAGAAAAGATGCCAGCGCCTCTTTTTTGACAGCTTCAACAGCCTCTTCCCGGGCATGTTTTTCAACGACCCGGACCGCCGCGTCCAGTTTGGCGTAAGCCCGCTCCCTGACTGCATCAATGAGCTCCTGGGGACGCTGAGGCGGTTGTACCGGCTGCTTCTCTTTCGCTAAAGACATTGCCATGGCTTCCTCACGGAACGCCGCCACGAAATCGCAGATGCGTTTAATCTCCTCGTGGCCCACCAGAATAGCTTCAAGCATCTTCTCTTCCGGGATCTCTTTGGCGCCCGCTTCCACCATCATCACCGCGTCCCGGGTTCCGGCCACCGTCAAATGCATCAGGCTCTGCTGTGCTTGTTCCACGGTAGGGTTGATCACATACTGCCCATCCACCAAACCCACAGACACCGCCCCAATGGGTCCCTCAAAAGGAATATTGGAAATCGTCAGCGCTGCCGAAGCCCCGTTAATGGCCGTAACATCCGGAGCGCAGTCCTGATCCACAGAAGAAACCATGGCAATAACCTGGACATCGTTATAGTAGCCGTTAGGAAACAAGGGACGAATAGGCCGGTCGATCAATCGCGCCGTTAGAGTCGCTCTTTCACTGGGGCGCCCTTCCCTCTTGATGAACCCACCGGGGATTTTGCCGACAGCATACATTTTCTCTTCGAAGTCCACGGTTAAGGGGAAAAAATCGATACCTTGCCTGGGTTCAGAATTCGCCGTGGCAAAAACCAGCACCACGGTGTCCCCATAACGGACAAAAACCGCCCCTCCGGCTTGCCGCCCGACCCGTCCTGTCTCAAAAGACAGTTCCCGGCCTCCCACTAAAAGGGATTTTTTACATACTCCTTGATTCACTGCTTAACCTCCTGCTGATCTGTCCCAATCCTTTAGGGATCAGGCTTAACAACCATTAATAGTATCGGGAATCATGATCGGGAATCCGTGGGTAACCGTCTGAAAGATTGCGTTTTCTCTCGAAAAAAACAAAGAGGAGGAGAATTCCTCACTCTTTTTGTTATCGTCCATACATAATTAACGACGAAGACCCAAGTCGCTGACTATTTTGCCATAACGATTGAAGTCCGTTTTTTTCAAGTAGTTTAGCATGGCTCTGCGCTGACCCACCAATTTCAGAAGCCCGCGCCGGGAATGATGATCTTTCTTGTGGAACTTGAAATGTTCCGTCAGTTCGGCTATCCGCGCCGATAAAAGCGCGATCTGGACCTCGGGGGATCCGGTGTCGCCTTCGTGTTGTTGGAACTTCGCGATGATTTCTTTCTTCTTTTCTTGTGCAAGCATGGTTAATACCTCCATTGTTTTTTCCCGCGTTCTCACGCCTACTGGCTTTCTCGTGTCGCATGCCGCCTCACGTGTCGCGTATCGCGTATCACATGTTGCGTGTCGCGTGTCGCGTATCACGAAAACGATAGAACGCCGGGACGGCCGCCGCAGCGGTCTTGATCCGATGTCCCAGTAACCGTCGGAGTATCGGTGACCGAGAAATGGAATAGTTAGAGTTTACCTTATTATAATGTGTTTGTAAAGTTCACCATTCTATTTCTGATACAGGCAAAGGCTGTGGATTATCCTTCACGGACTCGACCTTACCGCTTTTAATCTTCACAACCCGATCCGCCATCGGTGTTATCGCCGAATTATGTGTAATGACAACCACCGTTACGCCTTTTTCCCGACATGTATCTTGGAGCAATTTCAGGATCCCTTTGCCCGTTTCGTAATCAAGGGCGCCGGTAGGTTCGTCGCACAACAGCATCTTCGGATTTTTGGCCAGAGCACGGGCAATAGCAACCCGCTGCTGTTCTCCCCCTGACAGTTGGGTGGGAAAGTTGTTCATACGGTTTGCCAGCCCCACATCCCGCAAAACCTCTTTGGCATCAAGAGCGTTGGCACAGATATATGAAGCCAATTCTACATTTTCAAGGGCGGTGAGGTTCTGGATCAGGTTGTAGAACTGGAACACGAAACCCACATCGTCCCGGCGGTAGGCACATCGTCTGCGCTTATTCAACCGGGTGATATCCCTGCCGTCCACCGTGATTTCTCCTTGCGTAACACAATCCATGCCTCCAAGAATGTTGAGAACTGTGGTTTTGCCGGCTCCGGAAGGCCCGACGATAACACTGAAGAGGCCTTGTGCCAGATCAAAGGTGATCCCGTCGGCCGCCCGCACTGATATATCACCGTTGCGATATTCCCGTACAACGTTTCTGAATGATATATAGGACTCCGTTGGGGGATAAGAGTCTGTTGGCGGATAAGGTCCTGTCGGTA
Organism: Peptococcaceae bacterium; assembly: GCA_009778595.1. GTDB lineage: Bacteria > Bacillota > Desulfitobacteriia > Desulfitobacteriales > Syntrophobotulaceae > WRJI01. The sequence goes on from WRJI01000046.1 coordinate 21,712, forward strand.
CAAGTCCTGTTGGGACAAGTCCTGTTGGTACAAAGATTTCAGACATGTTTGCCACCCAATAAACATTTTGTAGCTTTCCATGGTTATCGAATCTCTCATGAGTATACCACATCTCATGAGAGAAGCCCATCGAGGTCGCATTATTTTATAACTCTAATTTCAATTTTAATAAAAGAGGGGTTTTCCCATACTATCAAGAATGTACATCAAGGATACAAAAGGCATTATGTGCATTGCATTATGTGTCTTGTATTATGTGTATTTTGGAATGATAATCACATAAAGTATACTACGCCCTTCTGAAGGAGATGAAATGACATGCTACTAATTGATGAGAGATACGCGGAATCCCTTAATAAGGATTTTGAGCCAATTAGAATAACTGATGAGTCACGAGAAATTGTTGAAGACTACGCGAGAAAATGCCGAGGTTCTGTGCGATTTGCAACAGGAAGATTTTATACAGACGACGAGTATAAAGAGTGGCGCCAAAGCGTTCTTGGAAGAGATTAGGATTTTGATTAATTATTAGGAGCGAGCATTTTGATTCTTACTACACCATATATCGATGTTTTTGATAAACTTTGCAAGGCCTACACAATAACAAAGCATTATATGCTCAAAGCCGAAAGCCTTTCCGACTTAACAACAAAAACATACCTGCAGCCAAGAATTGAACTCTCAAATGCCTACGATCACCTTATGAGAGGTATAACTGCCTCTCTCACAGGAGAAGAGCTAACTAAAGTACAAGATTACTTGCAAGGTGCTTTGCGACACACATATAGAGCCTTTTTTGATGTTGCAGACTGGTGCGGAATTATCGCCAAGGAAGCATCACAACAACTACAAAGTCGTTACGAAACCGATGAGATTCGCCAAGTTATTCCAACATATTTTGACAAACTTGCAAGAGTGCATGAGCTGGTAGATAAAGCAACACAGCTCAGAGAAGACAAAGCCATCGAAAAGTATACTGGGATTAGCGACTATGCAAGCATCCTGGATGAGCTTATCGAATTTATTACTTTGCTTAGATTTTCACAGGAATCGTTGGTTTGCGTCCATGAAGAAATTTCTAGGAAAAATGCCGAAATTGAGAGAGGGCAAAAGGAGCAGGCAAGCGTCCAGAAGAAAAGCAGGTATATTACTTGGGGGATATCAATAACGAGCATCCTGGTAGCCATGGCTGGTATACTGTTTGGGCTATTGAAGTAACCGTAAAATGCTAAACGATGTAAACGCACCCTACATTTGGTCTCTTATGTCGGTAGAAAACGAACCGAATCCAGCGAAGATTAATTGGAGATGTGCTTATCGAAAAGGAAATGAGGGACGATGATGCCAATTGATTATAAAAAAACCGAAAAAGAACTCTATCAACCCACAACCACGCCGTCTGTTATTGATGTGCCGAAAATGAAGTTTATAACCATTGACGGTAAAGGCGACCCGAACACAAGCGAGGAGTACATTGTCGCCGTCGAATTGCTCTATGGTCTTTCCTATGCAATCAAGATGGGCAACAAAATGGTCTTGGAATACGTCGTGCCACCCCTTGAGGGCTATTGGGAAGGCGCTGACAATTTCAAGGGCATGGACGCGACTATAACGGATAAGAGCAAGTTCGTCTGGACGATGCTCATCCGTCAACCTGATTTCGTGACTGACGAAGTGTTGGGGAATGCAAAAGCCACGCTCTCTAAAAGGAAACCGGGCATGGATTCATCAAAAGCACGGCTTGAGGTCATCACCGAGGGCTTGTGCGTTCAAGTGATGCACATCGGTTCGTATGACGATGAACCCGCCACGATTGAGAAGCTTGACCGTTTTGCGGTTGATAACGGCTATGTTATTGATCTGAGTGACAATCGCCGTCACCACGAGATTTATCTCTCCGACCCGCGCAAAGTCGCATCTGAAAAACTGAAAACAGTGCTTCGGCATCCGATTCGCCAAGCGTAACCCTTTCAGAAATATTACCAAATATCGCGGGGTATTTATACTGGCTGTCGCGCCTTGATAAACAGGTTGATGTCATTAACAATGTACTGCCTTCCCGTGGTGTGCAAGGCTTCGTAGTATGAGCGGATATAGTCGATCACATGATAACTATTGAAAAGCTCGATGACCGCCTTGCCGGACAACTTCTCCGCACTTCGATATTCCTCGATGCAGTAGACGATGAAATCAGTCTTGTCGTCCATGCTTAGGCCTCCTCAGGA
>WRJI01000047.1 GCA_009778595.1 Peptococcaceae bacterium
TGTAGAATAATGGTGTCAAAACATTACTGCGCCATGCCTTTCTCACTGGGACGGGGGACCGTGTGCTCCGTTACTTTGGACAGCCTGTCCGTCCAAATGGTCAGCCCCATTGGTCAGCGGATCCACAACTGCTAATGCGGTCGAAGACCGCGTTAGAATCACCTGGGTATAACGTTTACTGTTTGACATTGACAAACTGCCCGGACAGGCATATACTTTGACCCAGGGAAAAGATGTCGGTAGGTGAGGCTACCACAAGGATACGGGTTGCTGCCGCAAACTGGTGGAGACACCATAAGCAGGCCAACATTTCATGTCGAACTAAGAAGGCGTGAAATAACGCAACTTCATTGCCTTGTGAAGCTGAAGCTTGGACGATGGCATGGCACAGGGCTTTCTTTGATGTTGACTATCGGCATCAACAATGCCTGTCATCGTTTAGACGATGGCGGTTTTTTATTGTGCGCCGGGTGGCATGAGCTGGAAGTGAGGTGAACGGAATGGAAAGCGGAAGTCAACACAGTCCCGATCCCGACGGGTTGCGAAGGCATGTACGCGGTGCTGATGAGGGACAAGGGCCCACAAGGGCCGGCAAGGAGCAGAAGCCGGCGGATACACCCGTTTTCTGTTCCCGTCACATCAACATAACGGTCGCATCCCGTTAGAATCGGGTGCTGTGCTTCCTTCATGAGACAGAATAGAGAAACGGAGGTACAGACCCATGCGCAAGAATAAAAATGCTCTGATTGAAGCTGCCCGCCGCAATGCGGTGCGGGAGCGGATGAATTATGTGGCCGCGTCGGAAGTTGCTGATGTTCTGGTTAAGCTCTCCGGCTCCCAGGAAGGACTTACTGAAGACCTGGCGGAGGCTTCCCGGGAGTACTACGGCGAGAACACTGTGACCCATGGCCAAAAGGTTTCGTTGCTCAAACGGTTGGGGATGGCTTTCATCGATCCTTTTACGGTGGTGCTGCTTGTTCTGGCGGCGGTGGCGTTGTTTACCGATGTGATTATGGCGGCTCCCGGCGACCGGGATCCTTTCGCTGTAATCATTATTCTTACAATGGTGATCATTTCAGGGGCTTTGCGGTTTATTCAGGAGACAAGAAGCGGCATCGCCGCTGAAAACCTGCTGAAAATGATCAAAACCACAACCGCTGTCCGGCGTCAGGAAACCGGTATTGAAGAAATCCCTATGGAAGAAGTCGTCGTTGGCGATATTGTGCATCTGGCGGCGGGGGACATGATTCCGGCTGATATCCGGGTTATCCAGGCCAAAGACTTGTTTGTCAGCCAGGCGGCATTGACCGGCGAGAGCGTGGCGGTGGAAAAAACAGCCCAAGCTATTCCCGGTGACGGTGGCGCTTTGACGGAATATCCGGATCTCGCTTTCATGGGAACCAATGTGGTCAGCGGCAGCGCCGTGGGTGTGGTGGTGGCGACGGGGGACGACACCATTTTTGGGGATATGGCCAAAACCATTACCTCTGATAAGCCAACCAAAACCAGTTTCGAAAAAGGCGTTAATTCCGTGTCCTGGCTGTTGATCCGGTTCATGATGATCATGGTCCCGGTGGTGCTTTTTGTTATTGGGTTTACCAAGGGCAGTTGGATGATGGCCGTTTTGTTTGCCCTATCGATCGCGGTAGGATTGACGCCGGAAATGTTGCCGATGATTGTCACGACATGTCTGGCCAAAGGGGCTGTGGCCATGTCCAGAGAGAAGACCATCATCAAGAACCTGAACTCGATTCAGAACCTTGGATCCATGAATATCCTGTGTACGGACAAAACCGGAACCTTGACTCAGGACAAGGTGGTTTTACAATATCATCTGAATATTCACGGGGAGGAAGATCCGCGGGTGTTGCGACACGCGTTCTTGAACAGTTACTATCAAACGGGGCTGAAAAACCTCATGGATATCGCAATTATTGATCGTGTCCGGCAGGATGAGGCGGATATTCAAGAGCTTCAAGGGCTATCCGGAAGGTTCACCAAGATCGACGAGATACCTTTCGATTTTGAACGCCGCCGTATGAGCGTCGTTGTTGAAAACGGCAAAACCCAGATGATCACCAAAGGCGCTGTTGAGGAAATGCTGGGGGTGTGCGCTTTTGCCGAGTACGAGGGCCGGGTTCTGCCTCTTACGGAAGATGTCAAACAGTACGTTCTGGCTAAGGTTAACGACTTAAACGACGACGGTATGCGGGTCATCGCAGTGGCCCAGAAAAACGATCCGTCGCCGGTGGGCGCCTTCTCTGTCGCAGACGAGAAAGATATGGTTCTGATGGGGTATCTGGCGTTTCTCGACCCTCCTAAAGAATCCACGACCGAAGCCGTCAAAGCTTTGAACGATCTAGGTGTTGCGGTAAAAATCCTGACAGGGGACAACGACAAGGTTACGCGCTGTGTCTGTCGGCAGGTGGATATCCCGGTTGACCGAATTCTGCTGGGATCTGATATTGATGCGTTGGACGACAAGAGTTTGGGCAAAGCCGCCGAAGAGGTCAGTGTCTTCGCGAAACTGTCTCCCCAACAAAAAGCGCGGGTTATTACGGCGTTGCGTGACCTGGGCCATAGTGTCGGTTATATGGGCGACGGGATTAACGACGCGGCGGCTATGAAGGCTTCGGATGTGGGCATTTCGGTGGACACAGCGGTGGACATCGCCAAGGAGTCTGCGGATGTGGTCTTGCTGGAGAAAGATCTGATGGTGTTGGAGCAGGGCATCATTGAAGGCCGCAAGACTTATGCCAATATGATCAAATATATCAAGATGACGGCCAGTTCCAACTTCGGCAACATGTTTTCGGTGTTGGTTGCCTGCGCCTTTCTGCCGTTTTTGCCTATGTTGCCGTTGCATTTGATTCTGTTGAATCTGATCTATGATTTGAGTTGCACGACCATTCCTTGGGATCATGTGGACAGAGAGTATCTGGCTGTGCCGCGAAAATGGGACGCGTCCTCAATCGGCAAATTCATGGTCTGGATCGGGCCCACCAGTTCTGTGTTCGATATAACCACGTATTTGCTGATGTATTTCATCATCTGCCCGGCTATGTGCGGGGGGGCGTTGTTCACCCAGTTGTCGGATAATTTCGGTATGCAGATGTACTATATCGCTTTGTTCCAAGCGGGCTGGTTTGTTGAGTCGATGTGGTCTCAGACGCTGGTTATTCATCTGATTCGCACACCGAAGATCCCGTTCATTCAGAGCCGCGCTTCCGCGCCGGTGATGTTGTTGACTTTTGCCGGGATTGTCGTCCTAACACTGATTCCGTTTACCGGGTTCGGGGCGTCGATCGGCTTGGCTGCTCTGCCGCCTGTGTATTTTGCCTGGCTGGCCCTGACAATCGTGTTGTATATGGCGTTGGTGATCTGGGTCAAAAGGATTTTCGTCAAGAGATACGGGGAACTGCTTTAAAGGTCAGTGCTGATGACCGGCAACTGAATAAACCCTGCTTTGCACGGGAACCATTTGATCAAGGAGGCTATCATGCTCAATAACTATATGGAATTGGCTGTTGATCGGGTTATGGAAAATATCATTGATGAGTTAGAGCTTGTTTGTGATTGTGATCGCTGCCAAATGGATATTAAGGCTATCGCGCTTAACAAGCTTACGCCTCACTATGTGGTATCGGATGTTGGGGAGGTCTATGCTAAGACGAATCAGCTTTTTGTCCAGTATGAAGCGGATATTATTACAGAGTTGACAAGCGCGGGAAACTTGGTGGGTCAGCAACCCAGGCATGTTTCCGGGTCGAATCCGGCCTAGCTAGGGCTCCGTCAAGTCCAAATCACTTAGTAACTTATAGACGCGAAGCGTTAATAAAAAACAAGAAAACCACATTCTGAATCCTGAATACTGAATACTGGATACTTGCGGGCAGAGCCCGCGTTAGATAGACGCTGAGAGAGGTAAGGACTTCCGCTGCTTGTGTTGAGTTATGGCTGAATTTGTAGAAAATTCTTTTTTTATAGGTTTTGACAGAGGAGTTCAGGTGGTTGTTAGAGAAAAACTTATTATGGTCGCGATTCAATGGTTTCGTCCGGATTGCGTGTCTTTGTAATCGTGTTATAATACTTTATAGTGTGCGAGGAAAGGGATCGATAGACTATGTCTCACAACTCCAACCTTCATGAGAAAGATGTCATAGCGTTTCGTGACGGCACCGCTCGGGGATGCTATAGAAATTTTGGCGCTCATGTTATGGAGGAGGGGGTGTCCTTTGTCGTTTGGGCTCCGGAAGTGAAAAAAGTCCGCGTGGTGGGCGATTTCAACAATTGGGAAGAATCCCATGATATGCGTCAGATGGGATCCACGGGGGTTTGGACACTTTTTGTCAAAGGTCTGGGTGAGCTTGTCCCTTACATGTTTCAGGTAGTGACAAAGGATGATCAGGTGTTCCTGAAAGCTGATCCCTTTGCTTTTGTGCGGGAAACGAGAGAGAGAGAGAAACGACCGGGTACATCCCTTACCTACAATCTTGATGGATATGAGTGGTCGAAAGAAGATAGGGAATGGCTGGCCGACCGAGGTGCTGAGGTTATGCACGAGGAGGGTGGCATGGTGATATGTCGGAGCCAGCTGCAGCCTCTTTTAATTTATGAGGTGCATTTGGGATCTTGGAAACGCCGCCAGGATGGATCTTATTTTACATATATGGAGTTTGCTCAGGAGCTGGTCCCCTATGTCAGCTCCATGGGGTATACGCATATCCAATTGATGCCTGTTATGGAGCATATTGCGGATGAGTCGTTGGGGTATCAGATTTCGGGGTATTATGCAGTCAGCAATCGTTTTGGAACGCCCCGGGATTTCATGGCGTTTGTTGACGCCTGCCATCAGGCGGGGTTGGGCGTAATCCTGGATTGGGTGCCGGCGGGTTTCAGCGATGATGAGTTTGGCCTCGGCCAATTTAACGGGAAATATCTGTTTGAGGCCGACCAACAGGATGGTTCCGGCAGAGAGCTTGAGTCGGAGAAGAGCCTTCGTTTTGATTTTGTGCGGGGATGGGTTTGGAGTTATTTGATATCCAACGCTATTTTCTTATTTGAAGTCTTTCATGTTGACGGGTTGAGGTTGGACGTAACGCGCATCCTATATAGAGATGAAATTGTGGCCAGTCTGAAATTTGATACGGCTATTGTTTATGAGAGTGCCGGCGATACAGACCCTGAGGAGGGATTCGGTCCCGGGTTCGGGTCGGGAGCAGGTTTCGGGCCGGGGACGGGATTCGGGTCCGGAACGGGATTCGGGTCGGGGGCCGGGTTCGAATCTGAATCGAAGCCTGATTCTGAGGCAGAGTCCGGTTCACAGGCGAAGCCTGAGTCTGAGACAGCGAAGGGGTCGGAAGGGCTAAGCGGAACCGAGGCGCAAAGCGGATCTGCGGCGAAGCATGAACCTTGGGACGGTTCCGATATCGGAAAGGGTTCCGCTTCGACAGTTATTGACGCCGCCACCGGTCTTGAAACCGAAACGGGGATCAATACAGGAGCGGGTCTTGATACCGCTAAAATTCTTAACACAGTTGTTGCCGGCACGGATGTAAGCCCTGATCATCAGGAAGGATCAGAAAGTCGCGGTCGCGTGGTCAAAACACGGGAAATTGATCCTGCGGGGGTGTCTTTTATACGGGCTCTCAGTGTTGCCGTCCGCAAAAGATATCCCGGAGTTTTAATGTTTGCGGAGGAAGTGAGCGGGTGGCAAGATGTAACACAACCTATTGAGGAGGATGGGCTGGGGTTTGATTTCAAATATGAACTGGGTTGGAGCTATGATACGCTGCGTTATGCCGGCACGGATTTCCCGTGGCGTCCTTCCCAGCATAGGTTGGTTTCTTTTTCGTCTATGTATTTATTCTCGGAAAGCGTTGTGTTGCCGTTATCTCACCGGTTTTTTCAAAAAGGCATTCCCTCGTTGGCGGGACGGCTGGCCGGGGATTACAGGCAGAAGTTCGCCGGGTTGCGGGCGCTGTATTGTTATTTCCTTGCTCATCCCGGCAAGAAACTTATGTTCATGGGTACGGAGCTGGCACAGTTTACTGAGTGGAGTTATCAATCCGGTCTGGAATGGTTCCTGCTGGATTATGATTGGCATGAGTCGTTTCACGGCTTTGTGCGGGAAGCCAACAGGTTCTACGGGGCGCAGCCCGCGCTTTGGTCAATGGATATGACTTGGGACGGTTTTACGTGGATTGAGGCTGATAACGCCAAACAGGGTGTGTTTTGTTTTGTCAGAAAGGCGCGCCGCTATGATGATCAGCTTGTTGTGGTGCTTAATATGTCAGCGGTGAGTTATGACCGATTCCGGATTGGGGTACCAACGGTTTATGAGGAGCATTGTTGGAAGGTTGCGGAATCCAGGTCACAGCGGCGGTTTTATAAGGAGATTTTTAACAGCGACGCGGTTGAGTTCGGCGGTTCAGGGATGGTGAACGAGCAGCCTTTGTATGTGGATCGTATTGCGTGCAACCATTGTCCGGAGTCATTGGTGCTAGGCTTGCCTCCTCTGAGCGGGATTTTTTTGAGGCCGCATATCGAGTAGGAGACCGAATATCGAGTAGGAGAAAGGAGTTTCGAATGTTGAACATTCGAGTACGAGTATGTTCAAGGATAAGGACGAGTTTAAGAATTTGTATTCCGCAAAATACGCTGAGATTGAAGGAAGGCAGCTGCGTGAGGGGACGGCCTGGGAACGCTATAATTCTCTTGTGCAGCTGATTAAGGAGCGTGTTTCTGCGGCTTGGATCAATGACCGGGAAATACCGGGGAAACAGGTCTATTATTTTTCTATGGAGTTTTTGATCGGACGCCTGCTTTCGGTTTATCTGGATAATCTGGGTGTGACGGATGTGGTACGAGAGGGTCTGCTGGAGCTGGGGATAAGTCTGGATGATTTGATCAGGCAGGAGAGTGACGCGGGGCTGGGGAATGGCGGTTTGGGTCGGTTGGCGGCTTGTTTCCTGGATTCGATGGCTTCTTTGGGGGTGCCCGGCCATGGTAACGGGATTCGGTACCGATATGGGTTGTTTGAGCAGAAGATTATGGACGGAAAACAGGCTGAGGTGGCCGATGATTGGTTGAAGAACGGGTATCCCTGGGAGACCCGTAAGCCGGGTAAAGCGGTGTTGGTGAAGTTTAAGGGCCATGTTCGTACAGAGTGTATCGAGGGGAAAATGGTCTTTTTCCATGATGATTATGAGAGCATTCGCGCGATTCCTTATGATATTCCGGTTGTGGGATATAACAGTTTGCCCGAGAAGAATGTTCTTCGGTTGTGGAGTGCCGAACCGGTGGCTCATGAGTTGGATCTGGTGTCGTTTAACGCGGGGGATTTCGCCAAGGCTGTGAGCTATAAGTCTGAGGTGGAGGCGATTTCCTATATTTTGTATCCTGAGGATAGCAATCGGGCCGGGCGGGAGTTGCGTTTGAAACAACAATATTTCTTTGTGGCCGCGGGCTTGGCTTCGATCATCCGTCATTATAAGGAACGGTATCGGGAACCTCTGAAAAACCTGCCGAAGCATGTGGCGATCCATATCAACGATACACATCCCGTGTTATGTATTCCTGAGCTGATGCGGATTCTGGTTGATGAAGAGAATTTGATGTGGGAAGAGGCCTGGAAGATTACTGTGAATACGATTTCTTTTACGAATCATACGATTCTGCCGGAAGCGTTGGAACGGTGGCCTGTGGATATTTTTAAGTATTTGTTGCCCAGGGTTTATATGATTATTGAGGAGATTGACCGGCGGTTCTGCGAAGAGATGGCGATGAAGTTCCCGATGGATTGGGATCTGCTCAATCAGATCGGGATCATTAAGGACCATGCGGTTTGTATGGTGGATTTGGCGATTATCGGCAGCCATTCGGTGAATGGGGTGGCGGAGTTGCATACTCAGATTTTGCGGGAACAGGTTCTGAATTGCTATTATCGGTTATTTCCTTATAAGTTCAATAATAAGACGAACGGGGTGACCCATAGACGTTTTATGGCCGGGGCGAATCCGCGGTTGGCGTCATTGATTGATGAGGCGGTGGGTCCGGCCTGGCGAGGGAATACCGGTGCGCTCAGAGAGCTGTTGGGGTTCCGGGAAGATGTGGGTTTTCTGGAGAAGCTGCATGAGGTGAAACGGGGGAACAAGCAACGGTTGGCGCGGTTTATCAAGGAGAAACAGGGTATCGTGGTGAATCCGGATTCGGTGTTTGATATTCAGGTTAAAAGGATTCACGCGTACAAGAGGCAGTTGCTGAATGTTTTGCGGATTCTGGATTTGTATAACCGTTTGAAGGAGGATCCGGCGATGGATATTCCGCCTCAAACCTTTATCATGGGGGGGAAGGCGGCGCCCGGGTACAACTTCGCGAAAGAGATCATTATGCTTATTAACGCCGTAGCAAAGCTTATTAATGGTGATGAGGCAGTGCGTGATCGGCTGAAGGTTGTGTTTCTGGAGAATTTCAATGTGTCCTTGGCGGAGTTGATTTATCCGGCAGCGGATGTGAGTGTGCAGATTTCGACGGCCAGCAAGGAGGCGTCCGGCACAGGGAATATGAAGTTCATGATGAATGGGGCGATCACCTTCGGGACCTTGGACGGCGCCACTGTGGAAATCAGGAACGCTGTGGGTGATGATCATATTGTTATTTTTGGTCTCATAGCCGAGGAGGTTATGGAATACTATACACATCAGGGGTATTTGGCTTGGGATGAGTATAAACAGCATCCCCGGTTGCGCAAAGTGGTTGATCAAGTGGGATCGGGATTATCGGATCAGAAAAACAGTTTCCAGGTGATTTATAATTCGTTGTTGAGGTATAACGATGAGTTTTTCGTGTTGAAGGATTTCATGTCTTGTGTGGAGGCAACGAGCCGATTGCATGCTCTGTACGAGGATCAGATGAAGTGGCGGCAGTCGTCTTTGGTTAATATTGCCAGCTCGGGGTTCTTTTCCAGCGATCGCACGATTCGGGATTATTGCAGCGGGATTTGGCGGATACCATATAAAACAATACAGGTCCCTGTTGACAGTGCCGCCGACGAAGCCGGTGCGCGCGATTAACAAGGAGCCGTTGGGGAGGGTTGCCTGCCGGATTGTGGTTTGTCGTGTTGACGTTTCTTGTTCGGATTCTTTGGTGAGGATGGAATCGGTTGAATAAGGGATTCGGCTGTCAGCTGTCAACTGAAAGGTGTGGGAGTATGGGACAGAGAAAAGAGTGTATTGCTATGCTTTTGGCCGGCGGTCAGGGGAGCCGCCTGGGGAGTCTGACCCGGAATCTGGCGAAGCCTGCTGTGTCTTTCGGCGGGAAGTACCGGATTATTGATTTCAGTTTGAGCAATTGTGCCCATTCAGGGATCGATACGGTGGGGGTGCTGACTCAGTATAAGCCGTTTAAGATCAATTCTTATGTCAGTTTGGGAACGGCTTGGGATTTGGACGCGTTGTCGGGAGGGTTATCGATTTTGCCGCCGTTTGTCAGTGAGGATGGCGGGTGTTGGTATAAGGGGACAGCCAATGCTGTTTACCAAAATATGGATTTCATTAGTGATCATGTTCCTGAATATGTTTTAATTATTTCGGGGGATCACATTTACCGCATGAATTATAATCGGATGTTGGAATACCATAAGGCTAAAAAGGCGGATGTGACGATTTCGGTGATCAATGTGTCTGTGCAGGAGGCGTCACGGTTTGGGATTGTGACCACGGATGAGGATGGTCGGATCTCGAAGTTCACGGAGAAGCCGAAGGAGCCTGATAGCACGCTGGCTTCGATGGGTGTGTATATTTTTAGTTGGGATATTCTGCAGCAGGCGTTGGAGGAGGATAACGCGGATTCTCAGTCGGATAATGATTTCGGGAAGAATGTGATTCCGCGGTTGTTGAATCAGGAGAAACGGCTTTTTGCTTATACTTTCGAGGGGTATTGGAAGGATGTTGGCACAGTTGAGAGCTATTATAACGCCAACATGGAGTTGCTGCTTGATCATCCAAGCTTGGATTTGTTTGCGTCGGGGCCTCGTATTTATTCTAATGAGGATATTTTAGCACCGCAATATATCGGGCCTCAAGCGCGGATCAGCAATTCTTTAGTGAGCAACGGGTGTGTGATTTTGGGGACAGTGGAGCATTCGATTCTGGCTCAGGGGGTTGTTGTGGAGGAAGGGGCTCATATCGAGCATTCGATTCTGTTGCAGAACAGCTCTGTCGGCAAGGAGACATGGGTGAACCGTGCGATTGTCGGGGAGGGGGCTCAGATCCAGGCTTTTTGTTCAGTGGGTATTCAGACGGGCAGTGCCAATTCTCAGAGCGGTAAGGGGGGGCTTGCCGGAATTACCGTGATTGAGGATAATTACGTGTTGCCGGAAGATACGTTGGTTGTTGAGGGCAGTAGTATTTTTGCGGTGAGGAAAGCTTAGTAACTTATAGACGCGAAGCGTCAATAAAAAAACAAGAAAATCCACATTCTGAATCCTGAATCCTGAATATTGAATACTGGATACTTGCGGGCAGAGCCCGCGTTAGAAAGGGGGAGGTCTTTATGAGTCAAGCTATGGGGATTATCACCTGTAATTGCCGTGCTGATATTCTGCGATCGATCACCCGGGCACGTCCTATGGCGGCGGTTCCCTTTGGGGCTCGCTACAGATTGTTGGATTTTATGCTCTCTTGTATGGTGAATGCCGGGATTCGGAAGGTGGGGATTATTTCTCCTTATAATTACCGGCCTTTGTTGGATCATCTGGGTTCGGGCAAAGAGTGGTCATTGGACAGGAAGTCGGATGGGCTTTTCATTATGCCGGGGGGGCCGGAGAGTTTGCGGGCCGGGTTATCACATTTTCCGTTGCGTGATTTGTTGCAGAATAGCGAGTTTTTGTATCGGGGTATTAAGAGGGATGTGGTTTATTCCGGGTCGGATTTTGTGGCGAATATTGATCTTGCCCAGCTGTTGGCTTTTCACCGGGACGCGGATAATGATGTGACTCTGGTGGCGAAACCTTTGGCGCCGGATGATGAAGCGCGCAAGTCGATGCTGAATCTGGAGTGGTCGTTGGAGAAGGGGCTGACCGGGTGGGGCGGATTGAAGGGACAAAGCGATGAGCAGAGTCTGTTTTGTCTGGGGATTCTTGTTATCAAGAGGGATTTGCTGAAGGAGATTGTGGAGAGTTCTCCTTATGTTGAGAGTATGGATATGTTTGATTTTCTGGCGGATAATATGCGTCATATTAAGTTTGGTGTGTATGAGCATAAGGGTTTCTACAGAAAAATCACGTCGATCGATTCTTATTTCCGCTGCAATATGGCGTTGTTGGATCCGGCTGTTCGACAGGAGTTGTTCAATGAGAACGCTCCGATCTTTACCAAGATCAAAGATAACCCGCCGACCAAGTACCGTTTTCAAGCGACGGTGGCCAACAGTCTGATTGCCAGTGGTTGTGTTATTGACGGGTCGGTGGATGGGTGTGTGGTATCCAGGGATGTTCATATTGAGGAGAATGCTTCTCTTAAGGATTGTATCGTGATGCAGAGATCCCATATCGGCAAAAACGCGCGGCTGGAGAATGTGATCCTTGATAAGTACGTGACGATCAATGACAATGTCATGCTGAAGGGGAAACCCGGCGAACCGGTGGTGATCAGTAAGAGCGCGATTGTTTAGATCTGATTTTCGAACGAGGGAATGAGGGAATGAGGGAATGAGGGAATGAGCGAACGATCGAACGAGGGGGGGGTCTAATACCATGAAGGTACTTTTTGCGATTGCGGAAGCTGCGCCTTTCGTGACATCCGGGGGTTTGGGAGAGATTGGCGGCAGTTTGCCTAAGGCTTTGGCGCAGAAGGGTGTGGATGTCCGTGTGGCGATGCCTAAGTATAGCACGATCGCGCAATCTTTGTTGGATAAGGCCGAACTTGTTTTTGAGTTGAAGGTGGCTGTGGGGTGGCGAAGTCAATATTGCGCCGTTTTTTCACTTGTGCGCGATGGGGTGACGTATTACTTCTTTGAAAATGATTACTACTTCCATCGTGACGGAATGTATGGGTATTATGATGAAGCGGAGCGATTCGCTTTCTTCTGTCGGGCTGTGATGGATGCTTTGCCTGGGTTGGGGTTCGTGCCGGATGTGATTCATTGTCATGATTGGCAGACGGCCTTGATCCCGATTCTGTTGAACAATGGATATCAGTATGATCCGTTCTATACGGATGTGAAGTCTGTTTTTACGATTCATAACGTGAAGTATCAGGGCGTTTTCCCGATGTCAATTGTGGGTAATGTCGCCGGATTGGCGATGTCGCATGACTTGTGGGAGAAGATTGAGTTTTTTGATGTGGTTAATTTGATGAAGGGTGCTGTGTATTATGCCCAGAGGGTAACGACGGTGAGCCCAACTTATGCCCGGGAGATCCTGGATCCTTATTTCGGCGAGAAGCTGGATGGGGTACTCAGGGCGAATGAGCATAAATTGACCGGGATTGTGAACGGTATTGATGAGGAGCTTTATGATCCGGTTACGGATCCTTATATTTTCACCCGGTTTCGGAATTCTCACAAGTTGAAGACGGAGAACAAGGTGAAGCTGGCGGAAATGTTAGGGTTGCCGGTCCAGGGGCTGGCTTTGGTGCCGGAGGTGGAATCGGCGGCACCGATAGCCGAGCGGGAGGTGCCGGAGATAGTACAGGCGGGGGCAACGCGGGAGGCGTCGGAGGTAGTACAGGCAGCGCGGGAGGTGCCGGAGGCCGCCCGAAGAACACCGCTATTGGCTATTGTGACACGTTTTGTTGAGAATAAAGGGATCGATTTGGTGATGCGGGTGTTTCATGACTTGATGAGGGAAGATCTGCAGTTGGTGGTGCTGGGGTCGGGCGAATGGCATTATGAGCAGTTTTTCTCGGCAATGGCCGGTATGTATCCGGAGAAGTTTTCTCTATATCTTGGGTATACTGTGGAGCTGGCCCACCGAATCTACGCGGCAGCGGATATGTTGCTCATGCCATCCCGCTTCGAGCCTTGCGGGATTTCTCAGATGATTGCAATGCGGTATGGGACGGTTCCTGTTGTGCGGGAGACGGGGGGGCTTAAGGATACGGTGCAGCCCTATAACCAGTTTACCGGCGAAGGGAACGGGTTTGGGTTCGCCAATTATAACGCCCACGAGCTGTTGGATACGGTAAGGCGGGCAGTGGGTGTTTATAAGGATGCGACGGCTTGGCGGAAGCTGTTTCGGAACGCCTTGGCAACGGATTTCTCTTGGGATGCTTCGGCAGAGAAATATGTGGAGCTCTATCGATCAACTGTTGACAGTTGACAGTACCTTGCGGGCAAAGCCCGCATTAGTCGCTTAGGTTGCAACAACATCAATAAAAAACAAGAAAATCCACATTCTGAATCCTGAATACTGAATACTGGATACTTGCGGGCAGAGCCCGCGTTAGCTGATAGCACAGGCATTGGAGGTCGACGCGGGTATAATGGAGGACAGAAATGGATAAAGTGGGTATCGTGGGCGGCATTGGGCCTGCGTCGACGTTGGATTACTATCGCGGTATTGTGAACGGATACAGGGAAAGAACAGAGGAGGACAGGTATCCTGAAATCGTTATTTGCAGCATCAATATGACTGAAATGTTGTCTTTTGTTCAAAAGAAGGATTGGGACGCTCTCACAGCTATGCTTGTTATGGCGGTCAAAAGTTTGGCGGGGGCAGGCGTGAGCTTCGCCGCGATCGCTTCGAATACGCCCCATATCGTTTTTGACAGAGTTCAGAGGGAATCTCCACTGCCCCTGATAAGTATTGTTGACGAAACCGGCAAATACGCTCAATCAACAGGATGTAAGAAAGCTGTCGTGATTGGGACGCGTTTTACAATGAATAGCGGTTTTTATGCCGAAGGGTTTGAGAAGTATGGTATCGCCGCCATTGTGCCGACAAGAGGTCTGCAGGAGGATATTCACAACCTCATTTTTCCTCGTTTGGAGAACGGGATTGTTGTCCCGGAGGATAAAGAGACCATGCTTGGGATTGTCAGGGGCTTGATTGCTGAGCATCAAGCTGACAGCCTGGTTCTTGGTTGTACAGAGCTTCCCTTGATGATCCAAAACGATGATCTGGACACATTCCTGTTGAACACAACTCAGATACACATTGAGGCCATTTTGAATCGTTTGATATGAGATTCGATCAAGGGGTTGAGTAAATTATGGTATAGTGTGTAATTCATAACATATCAAATTGTCGTCTCAATGTGGTATAATATTCGTGTATT
This sequence comes from Peptococcaceae bacterium, assembly GCA_009778595.1. Classification (GTDB taxonomy): domain Bacteria; phylum Bacillota; class Desulfitobacteriia; order Desulfitobacteriales; family Syntrophobotulaceae; genus WRJI01. The sequence goes on from WRJI01000047.1 coordinate 14,280, forward strand.
TTTTAGCAAGGGGAGTGTTCGTCATTAAGAAATTCTTTATTTTTTTATTGGTTTTATTGATTATCGCGGGAGCCGGTGCCGGGGTTTTTTACTTTTATAATTTATCATCTGTAAGCGATTCCAATGAGAAAGTTGTTTTCGGTATCAAAAAAGGGGAAACGGTTCCCACCATCGCTCATAATCTCAAGGAAAAGGGTTTGATTAAGAACGAGCAGTTTTTCAGATTGTATTTGCGTGCGCAGAAGATTGATAACTTACAGGCCGCGACTTATGAACTCAGTCCCAGTATGGATCTGGACACGATTATCGATTATTTGGTTTCCGGCAAGAATATTGAACCGGACGCTTTTATGTTGACAATTAAGGAAGGCCTCAACATGAGAGGCGTCGCGAAAGCCATTGCCGAGAATACAAACAATGAGGAAGCCCGGGTCTTTGCTCTGTTGGAGGATAAGGCCTATATTGATTCTTTGATCGGTAAGTACTGGTTTCTGACGGACGATATTAAAAACAGCGATATCTATTATCCTTTGGAAGGGTATCTGTTCCCTGACACTTATCAGGTCAGTAATAAGGATATCTCTGTTGAGGAGATTTTTGATATCTTGTTGCGGGGCATGGAGAAAGTGCTTGACCAATACAAGACACAGATTGATAGGAGTGATTACTCCATACACGAGTTACTGGCTTTGGCCAGCATGGTGGAATTAGAGGGGACAAATGCCGAAAACAGAAATCTGATTGCCGGTGTCTTCTATAACCGGTTGACCGGGGGATGGTCGTTGGGGAGCGATGTGACGACGTATTACGCTTTCAAAATTGACATGTCTTCTTCGAGGGATTTGTCCGAGAGCGAATTGAACAAGTTCAATCCCTATAACACGCGGGGGCCGCAGATGATCGGCAAATTGCCGGTTGGCCCGATTGCCGGTCCCGGACGTGAGTCTATTGACGCGGTTATGACCGCGCAGGATACGGAGTACTACTATTTTGTGGCTGATAATACCGGTGAGGTGTTTTTCTCGAAAACGGAGAGGGAGCATCAGCAGTTCATTCTTTCAATCAAAAACAGCGGCAAATGGATCTTCTAATGCGGGCTTTGCCCGCAAGTATCCAGTATTCAGTATTCAGGATTCAGAATGTGGATATTCTTGTTTTTTATTGACGCTTTGCGTTTGCAAGTGACTAAGGAGATGACACACCATGATCTATTATAGCACCCGTGGCAATATAGAGGCCCATAGCGGAGCCCAGGCAATTATGGCAGGAATGGTCCCCGGAGGCGGTCTGTTTGTGCCCCAAGAGTTTCCGCGAGCCGATTGGCGAGCCTGGCTTAATCTGAGTTATGCCGAGTTGGCAGAAAAGATTTTCGCGTTGTATCTGACAGATTACCCGCCAAAGGCACTGAGGGAAGCCTCGCAATTGTACGAGGATGGCCGGTTTGGATCGGCTAACCCGGCCCCCCTTCGCCAATTATCAACACCAGGTCAAAACACCATCCCGGGTTCCGATTCCGGGATGTCCATTCTCGAACTCTGGCACGGACCTACAGCGGCTTTCAAAGATATGGCGCTTCAAATGCTGCCGCGGTTCCTGACGGCGGCATTGGCGATGAGCGGCCGGAAAGAAAGGGCCCTTATTCTAACAGCCACATCAGGGGATACAGGGAAAGCCGCTTTGGAAGGATTCAAGGACGTGCCGGGTACAGAAATTGTGGTGTTCTATCCGGCCGAAGGTGTGAGTCTCGTTCAAGAGCTTCAGATGCTAAAGACAGGAGGATCAAACACCTATATCTCGGCTGTGAGAGGGAATTTTGACCAGTGTCAAAGCGCGGTGAAGGAAGCGTTTCTATCGGAAGACCTGCGTGAGGCGGCAGCAGAGCGGGGGATGTTTATGTCTTCGGCTAACTCCATCAATTGGGGCCGGTTGTTACCTCAGATCGTCTATTATATTTGGGCGTACACTCAGGTTGTGCGTTCCGGACATATTCGAGAAGGAGAAGAGATCAATGTTGTTGTGCCGACAGGGAACTTCGGCAACATACTGGCAGCATCCTATGCCCGGCGTATGGGATTGCCTCTTCATAAACTGATATGCGCGTCGAACCGGAACAACGTGTTGAGCGAGTTTTTCGGGAGCGGCGCCTATGTGAGTGAAAGACCTTTTTATGTGACACTGTCGCCGTCAATGGATATTTTGCTGTCGAGCAATTTTGAGAGGTACCTTTACGAAGTGAGCGACCGGGACGGAGAACGGGTCAAGGCTTGGTTCAGTGAACTGGCTTTATCAGGGCGGTTCCGGGTGGGGGCGGACGTGATTGCCCGGTGTGGCCGGGAGATATGGGCCGGGTGGTGCGGCGAAGAGGAAACACTGAGCTGTATAAGACGGGTATTTGAACAATGGGGCTATGTGCTCGATCCCCATACCGCCGTAGGCTACAAGGTGTATGGCGATTATCGGTGTGTGGCGCCGGAGGACGACCATTATACAGTGTTGGTTTCGACAGCGAGCCCTTTCAAGTTTGGCGGCAGTGTGCTGGCAGCGTTGGATCCCGACCCGAGAAACGGTCATAACGATGCAACTCATGGGGCAGAGCGTGGGGCACTGGACCGGCTGAGCGCAATCAGCGGATGGGAAATTCCTGTTGGCTTGCGGGATATTTTTGACGATAGGCATAGGGAAAGGTTCGTTTGTTCGCCTCAAGAGATTCCCGGGTTTGTCCGCTCCGTCAAATAATGTGTCATTAAGTCGCGAATCGAGGGTGTTTTAAGGAAAGTTTAACCGGTTGAACGAAATTTTCGCGGAGGGCTTGCCAAAGCTAATAACGTCTGATAGAATAGATTTCGGAAGGATGGGGAACCTTCCAGGGGGAAAACTTGTATGGGGTTTCCGAAGCAGGCAGTGGAACGTACGCTGCCTGCTTCCTTATATCGTATTTTTGTGGTATGATTCTTTTTGTGCGAGCCAAAATATAATGCATACAGAATATTCATACGCAATACGCATAAACGATATTCGCGTAGCCTGGAGGAGAATTCATGAACAAAGAGAAGCAAGGCGTTTTGTCCCTAACGGAATCGGACTCGAAGGGTGAGAGCCGCACACTGACAGCATCCCCCGCTTTTATCGCGGACAGAGCTTTAGACGATAGCGTATACGCTCGTGCGACCCGTGATCGTCTGGGCTACTGGGAAGAACAGGCAGCACAACTGCATTGGTTCAAAAAATGGGATCGTGTTTTAGACTGGAATCCGCCGTGGGTGCGATGGTTTGACGGCGGCAAACTCAACGCGTCTTACAACTGTCTGGATCGACATTTGGAAGGTGAGCGGTCTACGAAACCTGCGGTGATTTTTGAGGCGGAAAACGGCGACAGCCGGACCCTGACCTATGAGCAGCTCCATGGGGAGGTCTGCAAAGCGGCGAACCTACTCAAATCTTTGGGCGTGACAAAAGGCGACCGCGTGGTTATCTTCATGCCGATGATTGTGGAGACAGTGATCAGCATGCTGGCGTGTGCCCGCATTGGGGCGGTTCATTGCGTGGTTTTCGGCGGGTTCAGCGCGGAGGCGCTGCGGGAGCGGATAGAGGATGTCGAGGCGAAACTCGTTATGACAACAGACGACGGACAACGTCGCGGCAAGATTATCAATATGAAAGGGATTGCCGAAGAAGCGCTGAGTGCCGGCTGTGAAAGTGTGGAAAGAGTTATTGTTGTTCGGCGTCAACCTGATAAAGAACCGTTGGGAGAAACATCCAACCAAGGGCGGGATGTTGACTATCATGAGGCGATGAAGGAGATGTCGACAAATTGCCCGGCTGAGGTGATGGACGCTGAGGATATGCTGTTTGTTCTCTACACAAGCGGCACCACAGGAAAACCCAAGGGGGTTGTGCATACCACCGGCGGATATATGACAGGGGTGGCGACCACTCATAAAGGTGTTTTTGACCTGAAAGAAAATGATATCTACTGGTGCACAGCTGATGTGGGCTGGATCACAGGACACAGCTATATTGTTTACGGGCCCTTGGCTAACGGCGCCACAGTGCTTCTCTATGAAGGCGCGCCGGATTATCCGGCCAAAGACCGTTACTGGGAGATCATCGCCAAACATAAAGTGTCGATTCTCTACACGGCGCCGACAGCCATCCGGACCTTCAAAAAATGGGGTTTATCCTATCTGGAGAAACACGATCTTTCCAGTCTGCGCGTCCTCGGCACAGTGGGGGAACCTATCAATCCTGAGGTGTGGTTATGGTACTACAAATTTGTCGGCGGTGAGAGATGCCCGATCTGCGATACTTGGTGGCAGACCGAAACAGGCATGATTATGTTATCGCCTTTGGCCGGGTTAAGCGAGATGAAACCCGGCTCCTGTTCCGCGCCGATACCCGGCGTCAAAGTCAGCGTATTGAGCCGTTCCGGGGAAGTGATGGAATGGGGCCACAATGGCTATCTGACGGTGTCGGAACCTTGGCCGGCTATGATGCGAACCATCTACGGCAACGATAACCGTTATGTTAAATCTTACTGGAGCCATTGGCCGGGCATCTACTTCACCGGCGACGGAGCCCGCCGCGACAAAGACGGTTTCTTCTGGATTATCGGACGTGTTGATGATGTTATTAATGTGTCCGGACACCGGTTCAGCGCCATGGAAGTCGAAAACGCGTTGCTTGAACATCCGGCGGTGGCAGAAGCTGCTTGTGTCGGCAAAACTCACGAAGTGAAAGGTCAAGCCTTGGTGATTTTTGTAACACTGAGAGACAAAAACGCGCCCAAAGATGAAGTTATCTCTGATTTGCGCCAGTTTCTGGTGGGCCGTATCGGGGCTTTTGCCCGCCCGGACGAGGTCTATGTGACAAACGATTTGCCCAAGACCCGATCAGGGAAGATTATCAGGCGATTGTTGAAAGACATCGCGGAAGGACGTGCGATGGGAGACACGACAACTATGGAGAGCTCTCATGTTTTGAAAGAGTTGTATAAAGGTTAAAAATCATGTGGACATTTTTAAAAGTTTTGTTAATATTAAGCGGACATATTCTGGATTGAAGTGCGCAAGCTAATCATGCATTCGAAATCGTCGGCTCCGTTGATTTGGGCTTTGCCGATTAAAGATGAATGCTGAACCTAAGGAGACCAAGTTTCAATATTGGAACAATTGAATAGGGAGGACTGGAGAAATGAGGGACTGGCTTTACAAGACAGCATTGGTGTTGACGATTATCGGCGCCATTAACTGGGGATTGATGGGATTGTTCCACCTGGATTTCGTATCGCTGTTGTTTGGCGGAACATTCGCTTTGCCCAGTGTTATGTCGAGAATTATCTATACCATCATTGGCTTGGGTGGGTTGACGACTATCGGATTGCTGTTCATGAGTTTTGACCGCAAAACCCATGACGAGCATGACAGAAGCACCGTAAGACCCACTTACTAACCTATTTTTAAAAAGGCTGCTGCCGACGCGGCAGCCTTTTTGCTGAGAGCACCCGGATCTCATCAGCGAGCCATGTCAGCCCTCGCTGGAAATTCGCGAATTCGGTGTAATATTGCGATTTTTTTGTTTTAGACTTGCATTGAGGATATCGAATGAGTATAATATTGAAAATGACGATGTTCGGTTATGAGTTGATTTGAGGCCAGTGCCATGAATGGAAATGGAACTGTAAACGGATAAGTTATTCGAGGTCGTTACGGAGTGTTTCGAGCTGTTTCATGTGTATAAGGGTTTGAGGTGGTTATCTTTGTGCGGACAAAAATAGCTTGGGTATATCATGGCTTGCTTTTATACATAAAAATATGAGGAGGTATTTATTTGCCAAAAGAACACAAGCTTCAAATCATCCCGCTGGGGGGACTCGGTGAAATCGGTAAAAATATGACCGTGATCCGGTTCGACAATCAGATGCTGGTCATTGACGCCGGTTTGGCTTTCCCAGAGGATGATATGTTGGGGATCGACCTGGTGATTCCCGACTATTCCTATTTGATCGAAAACCAGGATATGGTTCTTGGGATCATCGTGACCCACGGTCATGAAGATCACATCGGAGCCTTGCCGTATCTGCTCAGGGACCTGCATGTACCGGTTTTTGCTACCAAATTGACAACGGGGCTGATTGAATCCAAGCTACAGGAGAGCAACGGCAGGCTCAGCGGTAATGTTATTCAGCCGGGAGAATCTATCCGGCTGGGGGATTTCAAAATCGAATTCATCCAGGTCAGTCACAGTATCCCAGATTCGGTGGGATTGGCGATCCATACGCCCTTGGGAACACTTGTTCACACAGGAGATTTCAAAATGGACCATACGCCGATTTCCAATGAAAAAGTCCTGGATATCGCCAAATTCGCCGAACTTGGCCGCAAAGGCGTGCTCTGCCTAATGTCGGACAGCACCAACGCGGAAAGACCGGGGTATACCCAGTCTGAGTCGGAGGTTGGACTGGTGTTCAATGAGACCTTTCAATTCGCTAAGGATCGAATCATTCTGGCGAGCTTTGCTTCAAACATCAGCCGAATCCAACAAGTCATCAACGCCGCCATGTCCACAAACCGTAAAGTGGCCATCGTTGGGCGAAGCATGTTGAATTACGCAACCATTGCCGCGGAGCTGGGGTATCTGACAGTGCCGGATGGCCTTCTTCTCAGCGAGGATGAGATTCTGACGCTTCCGCCCAATCAGGTTTGTATTGTTATGACAGGCAGCCAAGGAGAACCCATGTCAGCGCTGACGCGTATCGCTATGAACGACCACAAGAAACTGGAGATTCACCCGGGCGATACTGTTATCATTTCGGCAAATCCCGTGCCCGGCAACGAGAAATCCGTCTCCCGCACCATAGATCAACTGTTTCGGCAAGGCGCCAATGTCATTCACGGATCCTCATCCAACGTTCACGTTTCGGGACACGCGAGTCAAGAGGATCTGAAACTCATTCTGAACGTGGTCAAACCAAAATATTTTGTGCCGGTTCACGGAGAATATCGTATGCTGATTAACCACGGTCGGATCGCGGAACGTTTAGGGATTCCCAGCGAAAACATCTTTATCGCAGAGAACGGTAGCGTTATAGAGTTCTCTCGGCGAGGTGCGGGTATGGCCGGAAAGGTGTCCGCCGGTAAAATCCTTGTCGATGGGTTGGGTGTGGGAGATGTGGGCAACATCGTTTTGCGGGATCGCAAACAATTAGCCCAGGAAGGCATACTCATCGTTGTGCTGACCATCAACTGTGACACCTGCAAAATCGTCTCCGGTCCGGATGTGGTGACTCGTGGGTTTGTGTATGTTCGTGAATCGGAAAGTATGTTAGATGAAGCGAAAGACAAAGCCCGACAGACGGCGGAAAAATGCATGGAAGGTGGCGCCGTGGAATGGGTATCTATGAAGAACCAGGTTCGGGATACCCTGAACAAACACTTCTACGAGAAAACCCGGCGCCGTCCAATGATCTTACCGATTATTCAGGAAGTCAAAACGTGATGTAAAATTTTGGATGACGCATAGGAGCTTTTTTAGCCAAAAAATGTCGTTGGATTGGTTGACATTTCATAGCACTTTCGATATACTGACTACTGTTCGATAATTGGCCCGTTGGTCAAGCGGTTTAAGACACCGCCCTTTCACGGCGGTAACACGGGTTCGAATCCCGTACGGGTCACCATGTTTGTATCGAATCCTTGAGTACGGCCCCGTAGTGTAGCGGTTAACACGCCTGCCTGTCACGCAGGAGATCGTGGGTTCAAGTCCCATCGGGGTCGCCATCATTCAAGATGTCGGCACAACTTTTATTGATTCTGAAGGGTGTGTTCCGGATCCGGTTCCGGCTAGGTTAGCTGATCTAGGGGTGTCGCCAAGCGGTAAGGCACCAGACTTTGACTCTGGCATGCGTTGGTTCGAATCCAGCCACCCCTGCCATATCCGCTTATCGGGCCATTAGCTCAGCTGGTAGAGCACCTGACTCTTAATCAGGGTGTCGCAGGTTCGAGACCTGCATGGCCCACCAAGGTTATCAAACCGTACCGCAGGCAGGAATGATCCAAAAACAGTGTTTGCGGGTGTAACTCAGTGGTAGAGTGTCACCTTGCCAAGGTGAAAGTCGCGAGTTCGAATCTCGTCACCCGCTCCATGACAATCCGTGCACCAGCCGGCGCACAACAGGTAATTTCTTTGAGGGTTATCGCGCTTATGCCGGTTCTCGCGAACTGACAAGGCGCTTGACCGATAGATGCGCTCGTAGCTCAGCTGGATAGAGCGTCTGACTACGAATCAGAAGGTCTGGGGTTCGAATCCCTACGAGCGCGCCATTTATTATCTTGTTGCTGTTATAGCTCAGTAGGTAGAGCGTATCCTTGGTAAGGATAAGGTCACCGGTTCAATTCCGGTTAACAGCTCCATTGTGCGGGAGTGGCGGAACTGGCAGACGCGCACGTTTGAGGGGCGTGTGGTAACACCGTGTGGGTTCAAGTCCCACCTTCCGCACCATAGTCTGAGGGAATTGCTATCAACGTATTCCATAATTCGTTTATTCAAACGGTTATGAGCTTTTGCGAGACGCATGTTTCCGGCTTGTTCGCAAGCTTCTGAGTTACGGAGAAGTACTCAAGAGGTTGAAGAGGACGGTTTGCTAAACCGTTAGGGTGGGTAACTGCCGCGAGGGTTCGAATCCCTCCTTCTCCGCCACACCATCGAATCATGAACCTTCGAGTCGGGGCAGGGTAGCCAAGTGGTCTAAGGCAAGCGGTTCATACCCGCTCATCCGAGGGTTCAAATCCCTCCCCTGCTACCAGATGCGGGTGTAGCTCAATGGTAGAGCTCCAGCCTTCCAAGCTGGTCACGTGGGTTCGATTCCCATCACCCGCTCCATATTGCGTGATACAAAAGGCGATCATATATCTGGTTCACGGACCGGAAGAGGCCTTTTGTTCAATAGAAGATTCCCAAATATTACCTCGCTTTTCAATCAAAAAAACAGTTGACAGCCAAAAAGCGGCGTGATATTATAGTAAAGCGTCTGTCGAAGAGGGGGGACCCGCAATGCGGCAGAAGGCTTGTGGAATCAGGGGTTTAGGACAATCAACAGAGATGTCGGATACCCCAAACCTGGTCATTGAAAACTAAACAGCAAGAGACGACGAAGGACAAAAAAAGCATCCAAAATCGCGCCAGCGCGGAATAGGATGTTAACCCGAGAATCGTGAAAACGATTTTCAGTTAAAACGGAAGAGCGTTCCAAGAACGATCAACCGGAAAAACAAAACAAAAAGAGCCGAACAAAGCTCGAAATAGTATTATGGAGAGTTTGATCCTGGCTCAGGACGAACGCTGGCGGCGTGCCTAACACATGCCAGTCGAACGGACTTACATTTCGAAA
>WRJI01000048.1 GCA_009778595.1 Peptococcaceae bacterium
CGTCCTTGCTGATGGTTTGAAGCAGGTCTTTAGCCATTTTGATTTCCCCCCCCTCGGCCAGCCAGACAGCGTGCAGATCGACGACCATGAAGGTCGGGCCACGGACGGATATTTACGCGATTTCCGCCGGCCTTTCTCAGACACTTTGAGGGTGGCTTGCTAAGGAGCCCTTATCTATTGACTTATCAACCGAATTGATAGATAATGAGGACAGAACAATGAGAGGAGGGCCTGAAATGTGTCGAAAAAAAAGTGTCATGGTTTGGGCAATTTCCTCCTTATTCATCATGGGTATTGTTCTCTCAATGGCGATAAACGTCAAGTGTCTTGATCACAAACACAACCAGAATGGCCCCAATAATACATGTACCCTTTGCGCACATTTGGTATCACCGAGCAAACTGTTGAAATCTCTTTCGGCCGCACTTACCGGCGGAACGATTGCTTTCGGGTGTTTTTCATTGGGCAAAACAATTTTGTGTACCGAGAATCTCTTGTTGAAAAGGGCTACGCTTGTTCACCTGAAAGTTAGACTTAACGCTTGATTAAAAAACGAACAAATCATAAAATAAATAAAACAGAAGGAAGTACGATGAAGGGCATAACTATGAAGCGCATTACTGCGATAATTCTTACGCTGCTGTTGCCGGTTGTGATTGTAACAGGCTGCAATCCTTCCGATGGACCGGGGACAGACAAGCTCAATATCGTTTGCACGATTTTCCCGCAATATGACTGGGTGAGCCAAATCCTCGGTGACCATGCAGAAAAAGCGGAAATAACACTTTTGCTGAACAGCAGTATTGATTTGCACAGCTATCAGCCATCGGTGGACGACATTATGAAGATTTCAACATGCGACTTGTTCATATATGTCGGCGGTGAATCCGACAATTGGGTTGATAACGCTCTCAAACAAGCCTCCAACCGGGAGATGATCACCATTAATCTTCTGGAAACACTCGGAAACAAGGCAAAGGCGGAAGAGATTGTCGAAGGAATGGAAGATACGGAGGTTGATTACGATGAACACGTCTGGCTATCCCTCCAAAACGCGCAAATATTCTGCGAGGTGATAACCGAGGCTCTCTCGATGTTGGATCCTGAATCTGCCAACGACTATCAAACCAATCTTGGCACGTATAACGAACAACTTGTTGCTTTAAATGATCAATATCAAGAAATGGCGGATACCGCCGGAACAAAAACCTTGCTGTTTGGCGATCGCTTCCCCTTCCGGTATTTGGTTGACGACTATGAGCTGAGTTACTTTGCGGCTTTCCTGGGGTGCTCTGCTGAAACAGAGGCCAGCTTTGAGACGGTTGTCTTTCTCGCAAATAAAATGGACGAAATCAACCTTCATACTGTTATGGTAACGGAAAGCGCCGATCAATCCATCGCGAAAACAATCGTCAATAACACAGCCGGAAAAAATCAACAAATCCTCGTTTTGGATTCCCTGCAAGGGACGACGCTAAGGGAGGCCGACAACGGAGCGTCATACCTTTCCATCATGGAAAACAATCTGATGGTTTTAAGAGAAGCGCTCAAATAGAAAGCGCTGAGTGGTGTGGGCAGAGAGGAGGGTGGCGGGTGTCGCAATTAGCGTGTCAGAACGTGACCCTTGGTTATGAAGGAAAAACGGTGGTGTCCGGCCTTTCCTTCACCGTGAATACAGGGGATTATCTGTGTATTGTCGGAGAAAACGGTTCCGGCAAAAGCACATTGATGAAAACCATTTTGAAATTGAAAACCCCTGTGTCGGGACAGATCCTGACGGGGGAGGGACTCATAACAAGAGAAATCGGTTATCTTCCGCAACAGACAGCGGTGCAAAAGGATTTCCCCGCATCAGTAAGGGAGGTCGTTCGTTCAGGGTGTTTAAACCGTTGCGGTTTGCGGCCGTTCTATAATCGGCAGGAAAAAAACATGGCGGAAGATGCTATGGATAAGCTCGGGATTGCTCCCGTTGCCAAGAGTTGTTATCGGGAGTTGTCAGGGGGGCAACAGCAAAGGGTCCTCTTGGCGAGGGCTTTGTGCGCCGCCCGGAAAATCCTATTACTGGATGAGCCGGCGACGGGTTTGGATCCTAAGGCGACAGTTGAGATGTATACCCTGGTTAAGAAGCTGAATACCGAAGGCATAACGATTATTATGATTTCTCACGACATCACCGCCGCGACAAAATACGCGTCACACATCCTTCATTTGGGAGCGCAAACCCCATTATTTTTCGGCACGAAAGAAGAATTCCTGGAAAGTGAGGCAGGTCGCGTTTTCGCCGGGGCGGGGAATGGAGCCGGGGCTGGGAATGGAGCCGGGGCGGGGAATGGAGCTGGGGCTGGGAATGGAGCCGGAGCCGAAGCTGGGGCCGGGGATGGAGCCGGAGCTGAGGGTGCCGGAGCCGGGGGCGCCGGGGATGGAGGTGTCCGGGCGTGATAGAACTTATAGACAAATTAGTCATGTATTTCCAGTTTCCTTTTGTGCGTTACGCTATGATTGTCGGTATCCTGATAGCCCTTTGTTCCTCCCTCTTAGGGGTAACGCTGGTCTTGAAACGGTTCTCCTTCATCGGTGACGGCTTATCCCACGTGGCCTTTGGCGCCACGGCAATCGCCGCTGCGATGAACCTGACCAACAACATTTTCCTGGTGCTGCCGATCACGATTGTCAGCGCGATCCTATTGCTGCGATCGGGTCAGAACGCAAAAATCAAAGGTGACGCGGCTTTGGCTATGATCTCGGTAGGGTCTCTTGCCGTCGGTTATCTTATCATGAACATTTACGCGAAAACCTCGAAATTTTCCTCAAATCTTTCAGGGGATGTTTGCACCACATTGTTCGGGTCAACATCAATCCTGACCCTAACCATGACAGAGGTCTGGCTATGCATAGGCTTATCGGCCCTGGTGATTGTGGTATTTGTCGTGTTCTATCATAAGATATTCGCCGTTACCTTTGACGAAGACTTTGCGACAGCGACCGGTAACAAAGCCAAACTCTACAACCTGCTGCTGGCGGTCGTCATTGCCATAATTATTGTGGTCGCCATGAACCTTGTAGGAGCCCTCTTGATTTCCGCGCTGGTAATCTTTCCTGCCCTATCGGCTATGCGGGTCTTCAAAAGTTTTCGAGCTGTTACGCTATGCTCAGGGATTGTCTCCGTGACATGCGCTGCCCTGGGTATCCTGATTTCCATTATCGCAAGTACACCGGTTGGATCCACTATTGTTGCTGTGGACATCACGGGCTTTACACTCTTTGCTATCGCCGGACAAATCATAAGTAGGAGGGGTCTAACATCATGAGAAATCGTCTGACAAAGTTTCAACGCTCGTCTATATGGGTACTGCTCTTGTGTAGCATAGGGTTTCTTGGAATACTTGCTTCAGGGTGCACGAACAATTCCAACCCATCTGGTGGGGCAGTTGACGTGGACTTAACTATGCTGAGCAGCACAGTCCTTTTTGCTGAAGTCAACAACATGGAGGAGAATCCGGAGAATTATTTCGGAAAAACGATTAAAATGAGCGGCGCGTATGGGACGGCCTACCTTGAAGAAACTGACCTTACCTATCATTTTGTGGTTGTTGATGACGTGACAGGTTGTTGCCAAGCTGCTATGGAGTTCATCTGGCAAGGCGATCATGCCTATCCCGAAGACTATCCGGAAGAGACGACACAAATCGAAGTGATTGGCGTCTTTAAAAGTTACGAAGAACTGGGTTATACATGGTACTATCTCGATGTAAATGGCATCACGATTCTGTGATCTCATTTCCACAATAACCCCGCGCCGACTGGCGCACAAAATCTACTGGCGACTCTTCGCCAGTATTTCTGGCGCATAGTGTGGCAAAGTCATCATTCTTATCATCTGAATACGTCATGGTTTCTGAAGAATAATAAAGGATATAAAAAAGTAGCCAAGAATAGACATTGACAGCCATAGTCCAAGAATCGTATACTGTGATTGTTGAAGAAAAGTGTATTTGGTAGAAATAGAAACAGGAGGAAGATAATATGGCAAATAAGGGTTCTGAAGACCCGCGGCTTTGGATTGTCACACCATTTGAAAAACCGGATATTGGTTTGGCCATCGCCGCCGCAAAAGCTGGGGCGTTTTCTGTGGTGCATCTTGGCCAGGACCAAGAGGTGGCACAAGAGGCCTTGAATGAGATGTTGTCGCGGGTGACAACGTTTGGCGTATGTGTGACCGAACGAACCGAATGGGACATAACACTTCCGAACAGCGTGGAAAAAATCATTGTTCCTTGGGGTATGCATGTTTCCGCGAGTGCGAAAGCAGAGATCGTTTGGCAGGTGCATTCGGTTGAGGAAGCAGAGCAAGCCATATCGGCACAAGGAAAAACGCTGATTCTTAAGGGAGCTGAAGGCGCAGGGCGATGCGGTGAAGATTCAACATTTATTTTGTTCCAAAAACTCATTGGTATCTGCCAGTCGGCAGGGGTTGCGGTTTTCGTACAAGGAGGTATAGGAACTCATGCCGCGGCGGCCTATATGGCCTTAGGAGCCGCGGGGGTTGTGTTCGATTCTCAGGTGGCCTTATTTCCCGAATGCGGTCTGACCCAACCCCGCAAAACGGCTTTGGGAAAACTATCGGGAGCAGAGATCCGGATCTGTGAGGGGTATCGTTATTATCGTTATCCCGTATCTGTTGAGGGATCCGGTCGACGTGTGACAGAAGAGATAACGGATCTGGATACCTTGTATACCCACATTAGCGAAGAGAACAGCGACCTTGTCCCGCTGGGACAAGATGTGCTCCTGGCCACGGATCTCGTTGATGAATATAAGAGACTGAAACATCTCGTTCGGGCTATTAATCAATCAGTTTTTATGCATGTTTTACAAGCTCAGAACAAAGATAGTTTCGCTCAAGGGGGCACCACGGCAGCAAGTCTGGGTATCGACTATCCTATTGCCCAAGGGCCCATGGCACGCATCAGTGATGTGCCCGCGTTCTTGCGGGAGGTTGCGGACGGCGGTGCGCTTCCTTTCTTCGCCATGAGTATGATGACGGGAGACGCGGCTGTTTCCGCCCTGAAAGACACGGCTGAAGCCATGGGCGGAAAACCATGGGGCGTCGGGATTCTTGGTTTCACCTATCCAAAAACCTTGGAAGAACAGACGCAGATCATTTTGGAAACCCACCCGCCTTATGTGTTAATCGCCGGAGGGAGACCGGCTCAAGAGAAACCTTTTGCCCAAGCGGGGATTAAAGTTCTTCTCCACGCGCCTTCCCCCAGTTCTTTGGATCTGTTTCTGAATGACGGTTCCCGGAACTTTATTTTTGAAGGCAGAGAAAGCGGAGGCCATGTGGGTCCTCTCTATTCGGTGGTTCTCTGGGAAAAGCAGATTAATCGGATTTTAAAGAAAGAGAACCAATCTGATATTTGTGCATTTTTTGCCGGAGGTATTCATGATGCTTTGTCAGCGGCTTTTGTCCGTATCATGACCGGACCTTTGGCGGTTCGGGATGTGAAGGTGGCGCTGCTCTGCGGAACAGCCTACCTATATACAGAGGAGGCTGTAACTCGCGGCGCGATTTCTGAAGCCTACCAGAGGATCCTCGTTGAAAAGAAACAGACGTTGTTGCTCAAATCCGGCAGCGGCCAGGAGACTCGGTGCGTCCAATCTCCTTTCACAGATTATTTCCTGGCGGAAAAGAAGCGGATGGAGGAAGAGGGCCTGGAAACAGGCGCGATTGTCCTGAAGCTTGAGGCCCTGAATTTGGGACGCTTGCGGATTGCTTCGAAAGGCGTAGAACGGGTTGATAAGGACCTGATAACCCTGTCTGTTGAGGAACAAACGGAAAAAGGGCTCTATATGACAGGTACCGTGACCGAGATGATAGACCAAACCACAACAATTGCGGGATTGCACCGGATTCTCATAAACGACAGTTTGAGTGTCCTTTCGGCAATAGAAGTTGCTGAACCCAGTCGATCGGCGAAAGTCGCCAATGATGTGGCTGTTGTTGGCATGGCCGGACTGTTTCCCGGGGCGGAAGACCTGGAAGAATTCTGGCGCAACATTGTTTTCGCGCGGGATTGCGTTACGGAAGTTCCTGAGGACCGTTGGTCAAAGGAGTTATTTTACGACCCTGATACGAAAGATACGGATCATACTGTGTCGAAATGGGGCGCTTTTATTGACGCCGTGGACTTTGACGCCTTGGAGTTCGGCATCACACCCCAGTCTTTGTCGGCGATAGAGACCAGCCAACTCTTGAGCCTGCTGCTGGCCAAAAGAGCGTTGCAAGACGCCGGTTACACCGATTTGTCCCAGGTTGATCTGGACGAAACATCCGTGGTTTTTGGTGGCCAAGGCGGCGGCGAACTGGCGACAAATTACGGAGCCAGGTCAGGATTTATTAAGTACCTTGGAGAATTGCCCCAAGAAGCGGCGGAAATATTGCCAACGTTGACAGAAGACTCTTTTGCGGGGGTTCTGGGGAATGTTATCTCCGGCCGTATATCCAACAGGCTGAATACCGGAGGCCGCAACTTCACCATTGATGCGGCCTGCGCGTCTTCTCTTGCGGCTCTTGATGTGGCGATCAACCAACTTTATAGCGACCGCGCTGATATGGTCATCTTAGGCGGCGCGGATCTTCAAAACAGTGTTAACAGCTATCTAATGTTTTCCAGCACCTATGCGTTATCCAAGAAGGGCCGGTGTGCCACCTTTGATTCGGAAGCCGACGGCATCGTCCTCGGTGAAGGGATCGGCGTGGTCATTTTAAAACGGCTTGCGGATGCTGAACGGGACGGGAACAAGATATACGCTGTCATCAAAGGCATCGGCGGCACCAGTGACGGGAAGAGCCTGGGGCTGACCGCCCCCAGCAAACGGGGTCAGGTGCGTACGTTGACGCAGGCTTATGAAAGAGCCGGTGTCAGGCCTTCCGAAGTCGGTCTCATTGAATCCCACGGGACAGGAACGGTGGTGGGCGACCGTATTGAGTTGCGGGCGCTGACGGATGTGTTCCTGGATGACGGGACCCCGCCACATCGGACGGCGCTGGGGTCGATAAAATCTCAGATCGGGCACACCAAGTGTGCCGCGGGGGTGGCGGGGCTCATTAAGCTGGTGCATTGTGTGCGCCACGGTGTTCTGCCGGCGACGTTGAACCTGAATAAACCCAACGAAGTCTATTCTGAGAACAGTCCTTTCGCTTTCCGAACGGAGAAAGCCGGCTATTGGCGGGAAGACCGCCGCATCGCCGGTGTCAGTGGGTTTGGGTTTGGGGGAACGAATTTTCATGCTATTATCGAGAATTATGAACCTTCGAACAAACGTCCCGAAGCCCTTCTGAAAGCTTGGCCTTCGGAACTCTTTGCCTTTCCGGGGGAAACCCGGGAAGACGCTCTTCTGCTTATGAGCAAAGTCAAGGAATTGTTGATCCTTAACAACAAGATACGATTGAAGAATGTCGCTTTCAGCTTGGCGCAGAAATGCGGCGACAATCCTATCCAATACGTTATTGTGACGGGGACCCGGGATAAGCTTCTGACCTCTCTTGATGAGATTCTTGCGGGTTCTGAAGATATTATCGATCAGGAGAATGTTTTCCGGCTGAATCCGGTTCCCGGGAAAGTGGCCTTTTTGTTTTCGGGCCAGGGCAGTCAGAGGGTTAACATGGCGGCAGAACTTTTCCTTGTGTTTCCCCAGATGCGGCGTCTGCTGAATGAATTGCCGGCGTATGAGGATATTCTCTTCCCCAGAGCTGTTTTTTCCGCTGCAGATAAGAAAACCCAGAGGGATACCATCATAGATACCCGCAACGCTCAGCCTCTTTTGGGGATCGTGGATCTGGCAATAGCGGAGCTGTTGCGGAGTTTTGGCATAGAGCCTGACATGACGGCGGGTCACAGTTACGGAGAGATTCCTGCTCTGTGTTTCGCGGGGGCTTTTGACAGTGCGGATCTGGCGGCCTTGAGCCGCGCCCGGGCTGAGGCTATTCTCGATGCCGTCGGCGAGGATCCGGGTCGCATGGCTGCGGTTATGACGGACGCGGAAACCCTTGGAGGTCTCCTGGAAGATGAACAGGATGTCTGGGCTGTGAACTATAATACACCCAGGCAAACCGTAGTGGCGGGAACCACCGCCGGTATGGAGGCTTTCCTCAAGAAAGCCGCGGAAGCGAAGGTGGCCTGCAACGAGCTGAAGGTTGCTTGCGCGTTCCATAGTCCCTTATTACAGGGGTCCGATAAGACGTTTACCGAAGCGCTAAAAGGCACATCTTTCCGGGGAACGGCGTTACCCGTCTGGTCCAATACGGATGCCGGGGTCTATCCCGAGACCGGCAAGATGATTAAGGAACGTCTGGCGGCGCACCTTGTCAATCCTGTCCTCTTTACGGAAGAAATCCGTCGGATGAGCGACGACGGCGCGACAGTATTCATTGAAGCCGGGCCGGGTGGCACATTGACGAAGATGGCTGCCGATATTCTGAAGGATCGCGAGATCGCCGTTGTCCAAACGGAGAGAAGCGGTGCCGAGGGGCTGACAGTCTTCCTCCAGGCACTGGCTAAATATATTACCACCGGGAGAATGATTAATATGGAAAGATTGTTTGATGGCAGAGAGGCGACTCAACTCAATATTGATGAACCATCACAGCACAAAAAACCAGGCATTGTCTGGAAAGTTAACGGCCAAGTTGCTCTGCCGGAGAACGGCGAGCTGCCTGCCCATGCCGGAAACCCACTGGCAGGGCCTGTTTCCTTAGGGGCCATGGCCGGTCGCCTCAACATCAGCGGCGTCAATGTTGAACAGATTATGATGAGCTATTTGGATAATATGAACGCGGTAATCCAAGACCAAAGAGATGTCATGCTCAGCTATTTCGGGACTCCGGATATCCAACCCAGAATGGGCGCGGTGCGGCGGCAGGTGGTTGTCACCAACGTGCCGGAGGGGGAGGCGTTGCCTGCTTTGGCCGCGCCGGAGGAATCGGCGGAGGAGGAAGTTGTCAACAACTTGCCTGATATCATCTCCTTGAGTTCGGAGGAGATCACAAACATTGTGTTCGAAATCGTCAGCGAAAAGACAGGATACCCTGTGGATATGTTGGCGCCGGAGATGGATCTGGAAGCGGATCTGAGTATCGATTCCATCAAGAAGATGGAAATTGTCGGCGGGCTTCGTGACCGGATTAACCTGCCTGAGGTTGAGGGGAACATGGATGTCTTCTTCGAAAAAATGATCTCTATCAAAAAATTTGTCGATCTGACCTCATGGATTGAAGAGCTTGGGCAAGCTGTGGCTTCCGGAGTCACTTTCGACGACGTCGGCGGCGGATTTGAAGGAGGTCAGCTTGTGGCTGATGTTTCGAGCCAAAGTTTGGAGACGACCACGGTTCTCCCGTTGTCTGATCCCTCCGGAGACATGGAGATTGTTCGCATGGTTCTTGTGGAAACATCCGATCCTATCGGGGAGAAAGATGTGGCTGTTTTGGCGGGCAAAACCTTTGCCATTGCCGGGGACGGAACCGGTCTGGACGATCGTGTTGCCGAGAAGCTGCGCGACCTTGGAGGCAATGCTGTTCAGGTGACATTTGGCAATGGTAAGCCGACCGTTGTGAAGTCGGAGGCGGCAGCGACTTCAGGGCAAGAGGGGCAAGAGGTATCATTGTCTGATTGTGATGGGGTTGTGATGATTAACTCGGCGGCGGCCGGTGCCAAGCGGTATTCGGTAGTGGATTTGTTTAATTTGCTCAAGCAGGCGGATGTTCATAGAATACAGTGGGTTCTCGTCTTTGATGATGTGCCCGGCGCGATCTTGGGAGCGGGAGAACTGGAGAAAACAGATCAGGGGCAGGTTGAGTTGCCGGGAGGATTCTCCGGATTTACGAAGACCATGCTTCATGAGTACACCGGAAAGCGTTACGCAACGGTGCAGTTTGAGACGCCTTTCGATCCGGAGAGTTTTGCCGGTATCGTCGTGGATGAGTTGGCGGCTGTCGAACCTGTGCCCGAAGTGTTCTATCGTGGGGCGGAGCGTTTTGTTATGCTTCCCAGAGTTGGGGAGAGGATTGCGCGGAACAGAGCTGATGAGAACGAAGGGAGCGACGTGACACCGCGAACAGTTCTGAATGAGGAGTCTGTGGTTGTTGTTTTAGGCGGCGCTCAGGGGATTACACCGTATGTTCTTGAAAGCATGGCCCTGGAAGTGCCTTGTCAATATGTTCTTCTTGGCCGTTCGCCGGCGGATCTCGAAAACGAACACTATGGGGAATTGGGAAGCGTTGAGGATATCCGCAAGTATCTGATTGAACATGAAGGGATGAGAAAACCCAAGGAAGTGGAAACAAAGGCCAGACGTGTGTACAAGTCCTGCCAGATTGCTACGGCGATCAAGCGGATTGAGGGGGCCGGCGGTAAAGCGGCCTATATCAGTGTTGATGTGACGGATCCCAAAGCTTTTGCCGCTGTCTTAACACAGATTAAGGCCGATTATGGAAAGATTAACGGCGTTGTTCATGCGGCGGGGATTTTGGAAGACAAACTGTTCCGGGACAAAAAGGAAGCGTCTTTTGCTCGGGTGTATAACACGAAGACGTTGCCGCTGAAAACCATACTCGGTCAGTTGCTCCCGGATCTTGACATGCTGATTCTGTTTAGCAGCATGGCGGCTTCTTTTGGCAGCGCGGGACAATGTGACTACGCGGCGGGCAACAGCGTGTTTGATACAACGGCGCGGATTCTGAAACAGCAGAACCCCCATTTGAGAGTTACCGCCTTCGATTGGGGTCCCTGGAAAGGGGCCGGGATGGTCAACGATTCCCTGGAAGCGGAATTCTTGAAGAAGGGTATTGCCCTCATCGATGTTAAGGAAGGCGGCGACTTCGTCATGGATGAGCTTATGTGTCAGGATGAAGCTTCGGTGTTGGCGATCTCAGGCGACAAAAATGTTCTGTCTGAGTTCTTGAAGTCGATGTTTTTTGTCCCTCTTAACGGATAGGAAGGAGCAGGAGGGAAAATGAATAATCGAGATATTGCTATTGTCGGGCTATCGATCTATAGTCCGGCCGGAGAGAGCGTAGACGAGTTCTGGCACGGTATATCGGGGGGCCAAGATTATATCAGTGAAGTGCCGGAGGATATTATTGAGGGATTTTATTTCGAGGGGAATCCCAACAGTATTGATAGTTTTTATTGCAATCGGGGCGGATTCTGCAGGCCGTTCAAGATCGATCCGTTAAGATACGGGATTATGCCGATAACCGCCACCGGGACGGAACTTGAGCATCTCGTCGCCTTGGCCGCGGCGGAGCAAGCCCTGATCGATGCGGGTGTCTTTGAAAAAGGTATTTCCTTGGAAAACGGCAGTGTCATTATTGGGAAAGCCAGTTACTCCAGTGTTGTTAGCTTGCGCAGTCTGGAGATTGTTCGCATGGCTCACCAAGCCGCCGCGATTTTGAAAATTGCTTTGCCTGACCTGACGGAAGAGGATCTGGATAAGTTCCGAAAAGCATACCAATCCAAACAGGGCCGGTATCAGGTAGATATGATTACCGGGGCCATGTCTAATCTGGCTGCTTCTTTGGTAGCAAATCGGTTTAATCTGCAGGGGCCGGCCTATGTTCTTGACGCGGCTTGCGCCAGCGGGATTATTTCGGTTGAACACTCCATCAATCTTTTGCGATCCGGCCGCTGCGATATCGCTTTGGCCGGAGGGATGCATATTGGGCACAGTGCCAGTTTCTGGGGTGGGTTTGATATGCTTGGGGCGATGTCCCGCAAACAAGTTATTGCGCCCTTCAGTGAGGAAGCCGACGGCATGCTGATTGGTCAGGGCGGCGGGTTCCTCGTCTTGAAAACCGTAGAAAAGGCTATCCGGGATGAAGACCGGATCTACGCGGTTATCAAAGAAACGTCCTCCTGCAGCGACGGTGCGGGGTCACATGTCATGGTGACATCGGTCAAAGGGCAGACGCGGGTCTTGCAGCAAGCCTGGGAAAGATCCGGGCTGGATCCTCAACGCATTGGTTATGTTGAAGGGCATGGGACAGGAACGATCGTTGGTGACCGGACGGAGATTACGACGTTAAAGGATTTCTTTGGTGACAGCAGCCGGCCCTTGGCCTATGTGGGGTCAATAAAATCCAACGTCGGTCACGGCATCGCGGCGGCCGGAACCTTTGGGATCATCAAAACGGCTTTAGCCCTTTATCATCGAAAGATACCGCCGACGATTCATTGCGAGAAGCCCTTGCCTGTTATGTTTGAATCACGCTTTCTGCCGCCTCAGGAGTTGGTGGATTGGGATAGTGACAGACTGCCTCTTGTGGCGGGGGTGAACGCCTTCGGGTTCGGGGGGATTAACGCCCACGCGATTCTGACGGCTTATGAGTCCGAGCCGGGAGCGACCTGGCGGAGGCCCAAACCTTGGCTGGGAGAAGCCCTGATGATTTCGGCCGTGGACGGACCCTCGCTGATTGGGAAGATTCTCAAAGGGGATTATACCAATACGGGCGGAGATTATCGCATGATCATTTTTGATCCGGATGAAGAGCGTTTGCAGCGCGCTGTGGCGATTATCGAAAAAGATAACCCTTGGCGCGGTTTTGCCGATATATGGTTTAGCAACAGACCCACGCTGTCAAAAGGCGGCAAAATCGCTTTTATGTTCCCGGGGTATAGCCTTGATCAGGAGGGGGAAACGGAAAGTCTCAGCGAAATCTTGGATTTGCCGTTTCTTGACGATCTCATTGCGGAATCGGGGATGGTTGATAGGGCCGAAGATGAGTCCACCCTTTCTGTGCGGACATTCACAGCCAAGGGATTGTATTTGGATGCGTTGAAAAAACTGGATGTGGAAGCCGATTTGTATATCGGGCACAGCATGGGAGAGTGGGACGCGGCGACTTTTGCCGGTATGACCGAAGTCAATATGGATATGGTAAACACCAATGAAGCGGAATGGCGTGAGAAAGTCGCCTATCCTATGGTTGCGGTTAACGGCATCACCCACCAGATTGCCCAGGAGTGGTGTAACAAGATCGAAGATTTGTATATGGTTTGCGATAACTGTCCCAGCCAGGTGATGCTTTGCGGCAAAGAGCCGGCGATGGAAGCGTTAATGAAAATCCTTGAGGAAGAACGTCTTGTTTTTTGGGTGCTTCCTATCGGGGACGGTTGGCATACCCCGTTGGGGAAAGGGGTGGTTGGGTTCCATGAGGATTTCGTTAATGATATCCGTGTCAAACCGGGGCGTGTTCCTGTCTGGTCTCCCACAACCCTGGAACTGACACCGTCAAACAGGGAGGCGTATCTTGAGCTGATACAGACCCAATTTACGAGACCTATTTTGTTCCGGGAACTCATTGAGAAACTGTATGATCAGGAGAACGTCCGTGTTTTTATCCAGATCAGCCTTGGCAGTTTGGATGGGTTCGTTGAGGATATTCTTAAGGGTAAGGATTTCGGGGCGATTTCCACCAGCCAGTCCGTTCGTAGCAGCGCGGATCAATTTCGCCGGATTATGGCTTTGCTGTATATTGAGGGCAGAGAAGTGGATCCTGCCTTTATCGGCGTGAAAGTCCTTTATCGCGTGAAGAACTCTCTGATAACGTTGCCCAAAGGCGCGCCGCCCATTATTCGGGAGTTGCCGGATCTGGACGATATTGTGGCCAACCGGTACGGTGGTAAGCCTGGAACCGGGATGTTCGGCGGCGGGAGTCAAGGGCTGTTTCGCGATAATCTGTCAGAACTGAATCATCCCATAGGGGCTGTGGCTGATGACAATATTCGGGAGGCTATTGATGTGCAGCGTGAGCTGAGGCAAATTTTTGGGCAGTATCTATCTGACAAGTCAGGCGTGTTGCGACAACCCGAGTTGGCGAGGCAAGCGTCAGAGGGGCAGCCGTTGGCGGGGCAGCCGTCGGCGAGGCAAGCGTCAGCGGGGCAGCCGTTGGCGGGGCAGCCGTCGGCGAGGCAAGCGTCAGCGGGGCAGCCGTCAGCGGGGCAAACGTCAGAGGGGCAGCCGTTGGCGGGGCAAACGTCAGAGGGGCAGCCGTCATCAAAGCAGCCGCTTAGCCTGGTTTCAAAACCAAAAGGGACTCGTCTTGGTACGGAGGTCAAGGAAACCCTGAAACTGCTATTTGAAGACCATCCTTATTTGATAGATCATGCAATCATACGGCAACCGAAGGACTGGCCTGTTGTTGAAGATTTGTGTCCTGTTGTTCCCCTGGCTATGACCCTCGAGTTGATCGCCGCATTCGCAAAAAAACAAGCGCCTGATGAGAAGCTCATTAAAATTGGAAAGGTGTCTGCTTTCAAATGGATTACAGTTGAAAGGCCTTTTGAAGCTGTTATCAAGGGAAAGTGGACTAAGGAAAACGTCTTATTGGTGGAATTAGGCGATAATGCGAAAGCGGAATGTACGTTTGGAGAGGCATGGCCGGAGCCCTCTGCGGAATATGATAAAGAGATCGATCTTGGTCAAAGTATCTTGGATAATTGTTCGGTAGAGGGAATGTATGATAGATTCAGTTTTCATGGACCACAGTACCATTCTGTTTTTGAACAGCCAAGAACCTGTCAGAGGGGCATGGAAAGCTTGACCAAGCAAGTGGCGGGCAAAGGATCCCTCTTGGATACCATGGGGCAGCAGCTGGGACTTTTTCTTCATCTGACACAAACAGAGAACACAATCTCGTTTCCGGTTCGTCTGAAAGAAGTGAATTTCTATGGGGACATTTTTGATCAGGAGGGAATTTTTCATTTCACACTTATTATTACAAAGATGACCGACAGCCTCATTTTCGGTGATATGATTTATAAACGGGACGGCCGATGCTGGTGTGTGGCTCGGGACTATGTCTGTCAACGGTTCGAAGCCCATATCCCTGTTTGGATGGTTATGCTCAGGCCGGAATACAACGTGCTGTCGGAAGTCATCGCTCCCGGGGTTTGTTTCTACGAGAACAGGCTTCGAGAGATCACGTTGGCGCTGCTGAGAATGCGGTATTATAGCGCGGCGGAACGAGAAGTCTATGAAAAAATCGAATCGCAGTCGATACAGAGGGAAAACGTTGTCAGTTGTATAGCTCTCAAGGATGCGGCGCGGTTGTATGTTGCCGGACCTGAAGGAGGGACCGAGGGTCATGAGCTTATGTATCCCATCGAGTTCTGTTATAATCAGGAGGAAGGCGGAGGGATTGCTATATGCGGAAACGGGCCCTTGGCTGAGAGAGTCGGGGTACCAAAAGCGTCTGTCGCCTATTGCGGGGATGCTGCCGCCGCCGTTGTGGCGTCAGGACCTGTCGGGATCGGTCTTGCCAGAATCGATGAACAGACTGAGGATCTTGCCGGGACGGTATGTACGACTCAAGAAATGGCATTGCTGAGAAAGGTGTTCTCAAGTGAAGAGTTCCCGGAAGCTGTTCTTCGTCTCATGGTTGCCAAGGAAGCTTGGGTAAAAAGGGCGGATGCCCAAGGGAAAACCGTCGTGGTGGGATCTGAGGGAGCTGGGTCAGAAGGCTATTCCAAAGGGTATGAGGTTGAAACGTTTGAGGGCGATATTGTGGTTATCAACGGTGAGCGGGTTCACACAGCTAAGCTGAATTCAGAATATATAGTGGGGTGGATAATATGAGTGATGTCAAAGGGAACCAAGCGGCGGTTGACGAAGAATTCTCGGGCAGGGAAGAAGAGATTTTCGCGGTTATCAAAGGGATTCTTGCGGAGGTTATTGGCGAAGATATGGTGGAGATTATCGGAATTCGTAGAGAAAGCATGTTTCTTAAGGATTTGATGATCGACAGCATACAGATAACGGCATTTGCGGAGAAGGTTACGAAAGTGTACGGGGACAGAGTCGATTTCGTCGGCTGGTTGTCCAAGAAACCTCTTCGTCAATTGACGAGTATAACGGTTGGCGAAGTTTCCGCGTTTATTGCGAGCGAGATAGGGAAATGAAGGCTCAGGAGCCCGATATTTTATGCGGCCGGCGTGGGGGACAATGGAATTTTGGAGGTTCTTAATATCAAATGTTTGACGGGGAAGGAATTGTGTGTCGATAAAGCGAATTTAGTATCTAATGCGGTCTTCGACCGCAAGTATCCAGTATTCAGTATTCAGTATTCAGGATTCAGAATGTGGATCTTCTTGTTTTTTATTGATGTTGTTGCAACCTAAGCGACTAACAGATTGAAAAGGTGGAAACTCGATTTCTCAGCCCAGGCACTTATGGGCGATACACGCCTTTGAAATAACTTAATGGAAGAGGTATCTTATGGCAGTTGAGAAAGCGGATCTTAGTCAATTCATAGAGACTCTTGATGCTATCAAGGAAAACTTGACGGCAATAGAGGCTTTTGTTGAGACACTACCGGGAGAAATTTGGCAGATCCAATCTCTGCGGTCTATCAATCCGAATCACGAACTTGCCGGGGTTTGCGAAGAACTCCTGTTTCATCTTGATGAGGAAGCTATGAGGCCGAGAATTGGTATGCTTAGAACTTCCTACACGGAGATGGAGCAGTTGATTAATACCGCTCAATATCAGCCTTCCCAATCCATGGATTATCATTTATTTAGCCGACAGGCGAGAGCCAAGGCCATCATTGACTATTATGTGAAGCTCAAACAGTATTTAATGCAGGGAGGAGCTGTTCTTGAACGTTTAAATGAAGAACAGACTGGCGAGAATCCGGCCTATGGGGCGGAACAAGAGCCGGTGCCGAATAACGCCCAGCAAGAAGCGTCGCTTTATAACAATCAGCAAGAATGGTCTTTACACGGTGCCCGGCAAGAGATGTCGGATTTCAGTGATCAACAAGATAAGGCGGCCTACAGTTCGCAACAGGAGATGCCGCCGCATAACGCGATGCAGGAGATGCCGCCATATAATGCCCAGCAGGAGATGCCGCCTTATAATGCAGTACAGGAAATGCCGCCATATAATATGCAGCAGGAAATACCGACTTACTACATGCCGCAAGGGCAGCCCGCCTATGATATGCCGCAGAGTCAGTCGACCTATGATATGCCGCAAGACCGATCCCTGTATGATAGGCAACTAGGCCAGTCGGCCTATGACATGCCGCAAAGCCAGCCGGCCTATGACATGCCGCAAGATCAGCCGGCCTATGACATGCAACAAAGGCAGTCAGCCTTTGACATGCAACAAGACCGGTCGTTGTATGATATGCCGCAGGGTCAGTCGGCCTATGATATGCAACAAGGTCAGTCGACCTATAACATGTCGCAAGACCGGTCGCTGTATGATATGCCGCAGGGTCAGTCGACCTATGACATGTCGCAAGACCGGTCGCTGTATGATATGCCGCAGGGTCAGTCAGCCTATGATATGCAACAAGGTCAGTCGGCCTATGACATGTCGCAAGACCGGTTCTCATCATATAACATGCCGCAAGGGCAGTCCCTCTATGATTCCCAACAAGACCAGCCTCTGTACGATATGCCACAGAGTTTGTTGTCCTATGATTGGCAGCAGGAGGTTCAGCCTCAATGGCAGATGCCCATGGGGGATGGCTATAAGAATGTTGTTTTGAGTACCAGAAAACTGTCTAAGGCTTTCAGTGCGGGCTCTTCTGAGCAACAGGTTCTGAAGGAAATTAATATTGAGATCTATGAGAGTGATTTTACAGTTATTATGGGGTCGTCAGGATCAGGGAAATCCACTTTGCTGTATGCCTTATCAGGCATGGACAGACCAACAAGCGGGAGTATCCGGTTTTTTGACACGGATATTTCCAGGCTGAGCAATGATAAACTGGCTGTTTTTCGCAGAAACAATTGCGGGTTCATTTTTCAGCAGATGTTTTTGTTAGATAATATGAGTGTTATGGACAATATTATTGTCAGCGGTCTGTTGAGAAGCGGTGATAAGAAGGCCATCCTTGCGTTTGCCAAGGAACTGTTGGGTAAAGTCGGTTTAAGCGAAAAGATTTGGAAGAAGTTCCCTGCCCAACTTTCTGGCGGAGAGAACCAGCGGGCGTCGATCGTTCGAGCGTTGATTAACAGACCTAGGGTGGTTTTTGCTGATGAGCCGACAGGGGCTCTCAACTCCGCGTCGGGCCAGGCGGTGCTGGGTGTGTTATCCGATGTTAATAGAAACGGGCAAAGCATCATTATGGTTACCCATGATTTGGAATCCGCCAAGCGGGGCAATCGTATCCTGTATATCCGGGACGGGGTTATTTGCGGCGAATGCGATTTGGGCCCTTATTCCAGTGAGGATTATGGGCGTCAGGATAAGTTGAGAAGCTTCCTCAATGAGATGGGGTGGTAACCGGTGGGGGGCTTGCGCAGGATTTGGGCAAAAACGATTGGGAGGATTTGGAATCACGCTCTTGCCAACATCAGGAAGACCAAAGCGATCTCGTTAACTTTGATGATCATTTTCTTTATTGCGACCCTTATCTTAAACGCGGGGCTTCTGGTGCTCATCAATTATGGAAGCTTCTATAATGATCTGCAAGAGGAGCTTGAAACAACAGAGGCTTATTTTATCATTCCGGATCTCATCTACACAGATGCGGTCAAAGAGTATTTTTATCAGAATGAGCACATTCAGAGAAGTCAGACTCATGATACGGTATGGATTGAAGGGGATATCTCTTACAACGGAAAAGACCAGTTTTTCAGTGTGTTATTCTTCAATATGCATGAGATCAGAACCATTTCTAATTGGAAATATGTGGGGGAGAGCTTGCCCCCTGAGCATATGTCGGTTTACCTGCCTCATATGTTTCGTGTTGTGGGCGGATATGAAGTGGGAGATACCATTGAGTTGAGATACTATAACGGCATTTTAGATGAGAATAAAACCCTCTCTTTCACCGTTAAGGGATATACGGAGGATATTTACTTCTGTTCCCGTGATACAGGCTTGGTTTCTTTTTATCTGCCGGCGGAGACTTATCGATATGTCTGCGAGGAGCTGAATCCGCCCCAATGTCAAGTTCATGTCGTGTTCGCGGATCTGGATGATATTAACAGCGCCAAGGTTCTTGAAAGCGGTATGCGGGAAAGGTTGAACCGGCAGTCAGGGTCGGCGATAACCGGAGACGCGACAACCATGTTGCTCGCTTTGGACAAAGTTATTATTGAGATGGCCCGTACCGCGGTTACCGGGATTGTTTCGGCTATGATGGTGATCTTTGCGGCCATTATTGTTATTGTGTGTATGCTGGTGGTGCGCTTCCGGATTATTAACAGCATTGAGGAGGATGTTGTTAAAATGGGATCGATGAAAGCTGTCGGGTATACCAGCCGCCAAATCATATATCCCATTGTTTTGCAATTCTCGCTGATTGCCGGGGTGGGCGGAATTTTCGGAATTCTGCTTACGTATCCGTTGTTGCCGTTTATCGCTATGGTTTTCGAGCGCCAATCCGGGTTAAAATGGGAACAGAGTTTTGACGCCGGTATAAGTGTTTTTGCCTATCTGGCGATTTTGGTTGTGGTGGTTCTGGTGGCTTGGTTTTCCGCGCGCCGCATCAGTAAGCTGAACCCTATCAGCGCGCTGCGAGGGGAAACGAGTGTGTACACCCATAAAAAAAGCCGATTGACCACCGAGGGGTTTGGCAGCGGGTTGACGCTGTTCATGGCTTTCAAGTCGATGTTTCAGAGTTTGAAGCAGTATATTATGATTGGTATTATTCTGGTTGGGGTATCTTTTGCCGGAGCTTACGGTGTGGTTATGTACTACAATACAGCCGTTGATACGAAGGCTTTGGCGGAAATCCAAGGGTTGGAGATCTGCAATGTTACGGTTGTGTTCAACACAGAAAAGGATCAGAGCCACGCGATTAATACGATCAACAATTTGCCGGATGTCTGGAAGACCCAATATTTGGATGAGGTCAAGATTAAAATTGAGAGCAACGAGGCAGGCGTTTATAGCGAAGTCGCCGCATTTGTCATGGATTCTTTCGCGTACAGAGAATCCAACCTAATTTATGAGGGCCGGTATCCCGCCGAAAGCGGTGAGATTGCCATGGCCGGGATTCTCGCGGAAAGGTTGCATAAAGAGGTAGGGGATTCTGTCCGCATGCGGTTTGGCAGCAAGGAAGGGACTTTTAATATTGTGGGACTCACCAATGGGGCCTCTATGGGCGGGCTTAATGTGTCCATGTTGACCAAGGATTTCAAGAAGTTCAACCCCGGTTTCATCCAGCAATCGCTCAATGTTTATTTGGAAGACAGCAAGGATGTGGACGAGTTCATACAGGATCTCAAAAACATGCTTGATAAAGAAGTGCTGTTGCGGATCATGAATTTTGACAGGTATGTTATCGATACGATGGAATCTTATCAAAGTATTATTGCGACGATGGGGTCAATTATGTTGATCATAACATTGGTTGTGGTGGCGTTGGTCTTGTATTTCGTGATTAATTCTTCGATTATTCGCCGGAAGAGGGAACTGGGAATCCAAAAAGCGATTGGGTTTACGACGTTTCAGCTTATGAACCAACTGGCGCTGAGCTTCATGATTCCACTTATGCTCGGTGCGTTTGTCGGAAGTCTGTGCGGAGCGCTTTATACAAATACGTTGATGTCGGCTGCGATGAATGGATTGGGGATCATGCGAGCAACCTTTGTTATTGATTTCCTTTGGATTGCTGTATTCGGTGTCGGAATTGTTTTGTTTTCCTATGCCGTAGCATTGCTGGTGTCTTGGCGGATTCGGAAGATTTCGGCGTATATGTTGGTTTCAGAATAGATGCCGGATTTGGAATTATTGTGGAATCAATGAAAACGAGGTTAAATTGGAATTTCCGATTGACTTCTTGTGAAAATTCGGCTAGTATAGATTATGTGTCTTATATTATTAT
The DNA here is from genome assembly GCA_009778595.1 of Peptococcaceae bacterium. Classification (GTDB taxonomy): domain Bacteria; phylum Bacillota; class Desulfitobacteriia; order Desulfitobacteriales; family Syntrophobotulaceae; genus WRJI01. The sequence goes on from WRJI01000048.1 coordinate 20,846, forward strand.
GGCATGGGAGTCCCGCGCGAACTAAGGAGGAATATGTCACCCGATTGGCGCGTGGGCGTATAAGGAGGAATAGGATATGAGGAGATTAGGATCGCTGGCGGTGATTTTGGCTGTACTCTTGATGAGTCTTTTCCTTTATGGATGCGACGGGAAAGAGAACAAAACGGCTGATCGCGTAGCAACTTTTCAAGTGGTTGAGAGCAGAGCGGATGTGGATAACGGCGATACTGAGGACATAGACGAAACAGATCTCGCAGAAGCCCTTGAAGCGGCTTTCGCGAACGGGAATCCTTTTAACGCGAATCCCTCGAACACAAATCCCACGAACACAACGAATCCCACGATACCGACGATACCCACGAATCCGACGCCCCCCACGAATCCTGCGACACCCACGAATCCTGCGATACCCACAAATCCGACGATACCCACAAATCCTACGACACCCACGACGCCTACGACGCCCACAACACCCACAACGCCTACGACCCCTGCTTATAAAAAAGGGATTATTTCCGGAAACACCTATGCGAGCGAGTATCTGAGTCTAAGATTTACAGCTCCCAGCGCCTACAATCTGGTCAGCGCCATGGAGATGCCGTATGTGGCGGGTGAAGTCAATATGGGGATCTATGGGAACCCTGCGGGGAATCCCAATGTGACCTACGAAATGTTGGTAGGCCATGGGACAAAAGAAATCCCCATGGCAGGTGTTATTGTTGAGTCGGTGGGCAATGATATGACCATAGATCAGTATATCGCGTCCTACAAGAATTTCTACAGAACCCAAAGTCTTGTGAGGTATTCTTTTTCCGGTTCCACGACAAACGTTCTATTAGCCGGAAAAGCTTATAAGCGTTTTACCGGCACGTACCCAACGACTGTTACAAATCCATCCACCGGGAAGCCTGTCAACATCTCAATGCAAAATGATTTTTATGTGAGAAAGATTGATGATAAGGTTGTCGTGATTAAGATAACGTATTTCAATTACTCGGGGCTTGATAGCGCGAATGTGCTTAAAAACGCTTTCTCGTCTTATTAAAGGGTGAGAGGAGAAGACGCCGGCCATGAAATCTTATGATTTTGGGCGGCGTCTTTTTTATTGAGGTGGTTCCTGTTATGGCGAAAATCAAACCGGCCAATCAACCGGTAGGATTACACAGGTGATGAATGATCTATACAGAAACCGGTTCCCAGTCGAGATCTTGAGCTTGAGCGACGGCCTGATTGGTTAGTTTTCCTTTGTACACATTCAGGCCTTTCATCAGTGAGGGATCTTCAGCCATAGCCCGTTCAGCCCCTTTATTGGCTATATCCAGCGCATAGGGTAAGGTTACATTGGAGAGGGCAAATGTTGATGTTCTGGGAACGGCGCCGGGCATATTGGGAACGGAATAGTGTACCATGCCGTGTTTAACAAAGTAGGGATTCTCGTGGTTGGTCAGGCGATCCATGGTTTCAAAGGAGCCGCCTTGGTCGATGGAAACATCCACGAGCACCGATCCGGGGCGCATGGTTTTGATCATGTCTTTGGTGACGAGCTTTGGTGCTTTAGCGCCGGGGATCAATACGGCCCCGACCACGAGATCCGCGTCTTCGACGGTTTTTTCAAGGGTGTATCTGTTGGAGACCAGAGTAACAACCCGGCTGGAGAGCACGTTATGGATATGGGCCAAGCGTTCGACGGAGATGTCCAGGATCGTGACACGAGCACCAAGGCCTACAGCCATTTGCGCGGCGTTGATGCCTACGTTGCCGCCGCCAAGGATAGCGACATGGCCCGGGGCGACACCGGGTACGCCCCCTAAGAGAATTCCGCTGCCTTGGTTTGATTTTTGCAAGAGGTAGGCGCCTACCTGAACCGACATCCGTCCGGCGATTTCGCTCATGGGTGCCAACAGGGGGAGGGCGCCGGTTTTTGTCTGTACGGTTTCATAGGCAATGCCGATGATTTTGGCTTTGAGAAGGGCTTGGGTCTGTTCCGGGTCTGGGGCCAGGTGAAGGTAGGTAAATATGATCTGCCCTTCTCGCAGCAACGGGTATTCCGGTGCCAGGGGCTCTTTGACCTTATAAATCAGTTCGGCGGCTGCGTAGATCTCTTCAGGGGTATTGATGATACGGCATCCCGCCTCAATGTATTCTTCGTTGGGAAAGCCGCTACCCAAGCCGGCATTGTTCTGGATTAGGACCGTGTGCCCTGCTTCAACAAAGCTTCTGACCCCCGACGGCAGGATGGCGACCCTGTTCTCGAAGGCTTTAATTTCTTTCGGAATTCCGATGATCATGTTTTTCTCTCCTTACATTGGTTTTTGGGTGCCTGCGTTGAATCTGTTTATGTTGAATCACATTATTATGACAAAATGGGGCTGGGATGTCAAATTAAATGGGGTTCTTGGGTCATTGGGGAGATAGAGACCACGTGGGCTCGTAACAGTCCCCAGGTAGGGTTGGGCTTCGGAAGAACCCAAAAGCCCGCGTAGTTTTTCCCCTTTTCGAGGGCCGCGTCAGGCGGGGGATTGGGTTCTCCCTCTCTCCAACCCTACCTGGGGCCTCGATGAAGTGTGTGCGTATGCTTTCTGTATGCCCCTGAATGGTAGGTTTTTTTATGAGCATGTACAACATTGTAACCAAGCCGTACAGAGGTGAATATAGTAGACTATACT
>WRJI01000049.1 GCA_009778595.1 Peptococcaceae bacterium
TCGAGACAGTGGTCAACGTCGGCGGTTATTTCGAAACAGGAAACGGATCGGAGAAAGTCATGATCGGTTCCTACTATCCCTCTTCCGGGAATCCGACTTATTACTCGGTGACAGCAGATTTCAGTGATGGCTATGTAAGCATCGAAACCTCGTCACAATATTCGCGGTTCTTCGCAAACGCAGTGGGCTGGATCGACTTCACAAAAAGATAGTTGGGCACAACCGTCATTCGGGGGGCCCACGCGGCCTCCCGCGCAGCCCTCGCGCGGTCTCCCACGCGGCATCCTGCGCGGCACCTCACGTAGCCCCCACGCGGTCTTCCCCGCGGCTGCCGCCCGGAAATCATTATTATATTAATAAATATATAAGATCTAAAAATAGTTTTTTTGTAATCATTGTTGATTGGCTTCTTTGGCGTGCTCTATCGCCGGATATCAACGGTTTTGGCTCTTGACATTTGTAATCCTTTTAAATATACTCAATTTAGACATAGGAAATGACAGGGATCCGGGGGAAAATGTTTTCAAACATATCAAGAAGGGAGGATGAGATGTGAAGAGAAAGGTTGTTATCGGTATTTTGGCGTTTGTGTTGTGTCTGGGAATGGCGATGCCTTTGTTTGCCGGATCGCCGGCTAAGGATTTTGATTTCGCTCTGAACGCGGGGGGAACTGCATATGATGCGGCTCTTAAGACGGACAGGACTTATCACGCGGATATTTTTCCTCGCGGCGGCAATGTGAGCAAGAGTGCTTATCTTGTGTTCGACATCCGGAAATTTATTGATGATGAAAACGGATTCAATTATTTGACCTACAGAGTGGCGAAACAGGATTTGACACACATGGAGATCTATTACAAGAATTCTGTGAATATGGATGATATTCAGTGGAATACCGTCCGGCTGTACGCGAACAGATACGGTCAGGGAACTGTGACGATGCACGGTGTGTGGTATCCGTAAGCTGATGGTGTATCTGATGCCTTCTTCATGAAGCGTGTTAACGGGACCTGGTGATCGCCGGGACGGAACTCCGGTTCCTTCAGACGAGCCCGGGTTCTGTTTTGTTTAGGGTTATGGGGGTTTGCGGATTTTTTGGGGTTCGGAAGGAGTGTTCTATGAGAAGAGCGCTTGGGGTTGTGTTGGTGTTGGGACTGTTGATGGGGGCGGCTTCTTGTGCCCCTACGGATGGGAAGCTGGTTTATAATATTATTGTTGATCCCGGTGTTGTGTTGAGCACAGAGCAGAGTCAAGTGGCTTCTTATGGTGTTGAGCGGACGAATTTGCTGGATTATTATGCCCATTTTGCCAGGAGGTTTCTTGCCAATACGACTGTTCCGGAGAACCAGAAGGCGTCGTCGGAGTATTCGGTGCGCGCGATGGATGGCAGTGAGTTGCTGATCAATCCGACTTCGGGGATTCACTATATTGTGCCGGCGTATGAACATATCAATCGGGTTTTCGATTATCGATCTGCCGGGGCTGTTGATCCGGAACGGGATGACACCCTTTTTTTTGATACGGATGGGGATTTGCCTTTTATGACCCGGGCTCAGGCGGAGGAGATTGTTTTGGAGGAGATGGCTTGGGTCCAGGCTGAGGATACTGCGCGAGGGGCGTATCGGTTCCTTTTTGACAGGTATTCTTTGCGGGTGAAAGAGACGTTTGTGTTGGATCATGAGGGATTGAGCGCCCGGGAAAGGGACAAGCTGGAGCTGTTGCGGGAACAGGAGAATCCCCGTGAGGGCGGGCAGGATATGGGGAAGAGCCGGTGGAGCGCGGCGGATGATTGTTATTATGTGGTGATGGAGGTCTGTTTGGACGGGATTCCTCTGTTGGAGAAGAGTCGGGATCTGGATTATTTGTTGGTTTATGGAGTGACGGTTGAGGTGTGTTACGGGGCAGAGGGGGTTCGATTTCTACGGGTGTCGCCTTTGTATCATGTGCATGAGCAGGCCTTGAGCTCCGATACGATTATAAGCGCAGAGGCGGCGTTGGCGTGTGTGAAGGCCAAGTATGCCGGGATTATTTCAACGAAGGAAACGACGGTGAAGAGTCTGGCGTTGCGATATACGGCGATTCCGGATGATGGGACCCACAGGAATTATCGGTTGGTTCCGGCTTGGTGCGCTGTGTTGCAGGAGAAGATGGTGTTGGATGATGGGAAGACGTATTTCGTGACTTCGACGATCTATTTCAATGCGTATACGGGCAAGGAGTTTCTATGAGTGAGTTGGTTAGGCGGTTCTGGCGCGAGGTTACCCGGCGGGGGTTGGTGGGGTATTTGCGGATGGATCTGTACCGGGCCTTTGTGACACCGGTGTTCCCGCTGGCTGTGTTGGGGATGACCTGGATGCTGTTGATGAGTGTGAATCATCAGGTTCATGAGCCGGGGGTGGATGTGGCTTATTTGCATATGGTGAGCCAGAGCAGCGCGTTTAATGATGTGTTCTATGTTTTGGCGGCGTTGCCTTTTGCGGCGGCGTTCTGCCTGGATTGGAATCATCAGTTTCTGAAACCCTTGTTGGTTCGGAGCAGTGGCGTTCCTTACGCGATTTCGAAGATTGTAACTTGTGCTTTGTCGGGGTTTGTGACCATCGCGTTGGGACAGCTGTTTTTTGTGTGGGTGTTGCGGATGAGGATGGCCTTGGTGAATCCGAAAGGGCCTGCGTTTTTGTCCACGGTTCAATTTACCCATGGTTCTTTGTTGACGGAGGGTCATTTCGTTCTATATTTCGTGATTCATATTGTGGGGATGTCGTTGGGGGCGGCGTTCTACGCGTTGTTGGCTCTGTTGGTGTCGTCCCGGTTCCAGAATGTGTTTGTGGTGTTGGCGTCGCCGATGATTTTGGCGGTGACTTTTCGCACCCTTTCGGATACGGTTTTTGCTTGGGTGCCGTCTTGGGCGACGCCGTCCGTTGTGTTAATCGGGCGAAGTGTTTTGGAGCGTCAGGGCGTGCCGTTGCCTGGGTGGTCTTTTGTGTACGAGGTTCTGGTTTTCTGGTTGATCTGTATCCCGTTGGGCCTTCTGATTATGCGGCAGTTGAAAAGGAGGATGGCCTATGGGTAAGGTTCTGACGAAGGTGATGGGCATTGCGGCGTGTGGGTGGTTGAATGTGCGGAAGTGGCCGGCCAATCCTCGCCTTTATGTTATCGTGTTGTTGTTGGGGTCGTTTCTGTTGTCGTTGCTGGTGTCGGTGCGGCGGTTCTGCGCGGATGCGGATGTCGGGGTGACGCCGTGGTTGTTTCCTTTTTTGATGGATAATCCTTATCTGGTGTTCGTGTTCATGTTGGGGATTCTGTTGTTGTTTTGTGATGCGCCTTTTATTGACGCGCATCAAGCCGGTGTGATTATCCGTATGGGGAAAACGACCTGGGCGTTGGGGCAGATTTTCTATGTTATGGTGGCGTCGGCGTTATATTTCGCGGCTGTTTTCGTGTTGTCGCTGGTGTTGATGTTTCCTCATGTGGGGTTCTCTTGGGAGTGGGGTCAGATTATCGGAACCTTGGCCCAGACAAATGCGGGCGGAGCTTATGATGTGCCGTTTTTTCTGAGTTATCGTATTATGTTGGACTATTCGCCGGTTTCGGCGTTGGCTTGGTGTTTTGGTTTGTGTTGGCTTCTGGGTGTGTTCTTGGGGTTGATTCATTTTGTGGTGAATCAGAGTTTGGGGCGGGGGTTCGGGACGGCGTTGGCGCTGTTTCTGATTTTCCTGCCGTTTTTCGCTTTCGATATGGGGAGCGGGCGGTTGTTCGTGTTGGATGTTGGTGGTCTGTATAAGATTGTTACAGTTGATTATTTTTCGCCGGTGTCTTGGGCCAGTCTCAATTCTATGGATGTGGCGAATTATAAGCCGTTGCCGCCCCGGTCTTACGCGGTTTCGGCTCTTGTGGGGCTCAATGTTGTGTTGAGCGGGTTGGCGGTGTTGGTTGTTCGGAAGAAGAGTGTGGATGTGTTGCCGCCGGTTTAGAGCCTGGGGTAGGGAAAGGGGTGTTGATGTGCTGCAAAGTGGGATTCGGGTTCGGGAAGCGACTAAGGAGTTCAAGGAGAATGTGGTTTTCTTCAATGTGACGATGGCAGCGGAACCGGGGGAGATTACCGGGATCGTTGGGCGCAACGGATCGGGGAAGACGGTGTTGTTTAAGTGTATTTGCGGGTTCATGCCTCTGACCACCGGGAGGATTACTGTGGGAGGATCCGAGGTTGGCCGGGATGTGGATGTTCCTGTGAGTATGGGGATTATTATTGAGGCGCCCGGGTTTTTGCCGAATTATAGCGGGTTTCGGAATCTGAAGTTTCTGGCGGGGATTCAGAGGAAGATCGGGGATCAGCAGATTCAAAATACGATGGATTTGGTCGGGTTGGATTGGAAGAGTAAGAAACCTGTGGGTAAGTATTCGTTGGGTATGCGGCAACGGTTGGGGATCGCCCAAGCGATTATGGAGAATCCGGCGTTTCTTGTGTTGGATGAGCCGATGAATGGTCTTGATCATGCGGGTGTGGAGGATATGCGCAGGTTGTTTTTGCGTTTAAAAGGGGCCGGAAAGACGATTCTTGTGGCGTCTCACGATGCCAGGGATATTGATGTTTTGTGTGATCGGGTTTATGAGATTGCCAAGGATTCGTTTAAGCAGGTCAGGTGAAGGGAATTTTTTGTCATAGCTTTTTCGGTATTTTTGTTGTAAAATAAGTTGGAGAAGCAACTTCGGCGAATCCGGCACCTCTGATGACAGTACTATGCAGCAGTGAAGCGACTAAGGAAGTGTTTCTATGGCGACCCTCACCAATTTGAACGCGTATCGCGTTCTCAACAGCATTGAGGATTTTCGGAAGAATATTCGGCCTATTGAGATTTTCCATATCATTGCGCCTGTGACCCTCCATATCCTTCGGTCCATAGAACCGGAGGCTGAGTTTGCCGATGAGCACCAAGCTTATATTGAGGCTCTTGAGCAAGAGATGGCGGCGCCTGTGGTTGATGTTCTTAAAAACACTTTGGATATGTTAGAGAAGATCTGTCGTGAGACGCCTGACGCTGTGCCGGCGGCAATTGCCGTGTTGGGGCAGGATACGACGGTTCAGGAAATTTTTCTCTATTATGATAAGCTTATTTATGACAGGATTCGTATTCTGAAAAGGGCTGAAAAGGAAGGCAAGAGAATGGCGCAGACTCTTCCGCCGTTGCCGGAGTTGCCGGAAAAATGCGATGGGGATCAGGATCAGCAGGAGGCCAAGGTCGTCAGCAGATTGGACACCAAACGGGTTCAGGTGGAGCTTGAGAGGTTGCAGAAAGCGGCAAGCAGATTCGGTTTCTATACGAAGATTCTGGCCAGAAATCTGGATATTGTTGCGAAGAGTTACGGGTATTCGCAGCTGATCCCGGAATTGGCGTTTCTTGCCCGGTATGCTGATGAGAGTGGTCAACTTATTTTGCAGGGGACGAGAAATATTAGTGTGTTGGCGGAGCGGACTGTTGATGTGCTGAACAGTTTGCCTTTCGAGAGTATGGATTCTGATCATTGATTTGCCGGGAGGCAGCCGTGGTTTTCCCGTGGTTTTCGTACATAGGGGACTTTATATTACTGTTGGTAATTTTGGGTATACTATGATTTATCTATGAAATATCTCGTCTTGGTGATCATTTTCTTGTTGGCGCTTGTTGCGCCCGGATCGGTGTTCTTTTTCCTGTCGCCTTGGGGGATCGGGCCTGATTTGGTTATGCTTTGGACGATTTACATGTCTTTGTATTCTCAGCCTCGGGGGGGTCTTCTGGGGGCGTTTGTCATGGGGTTTGTGACAGATCTCTATATTGGCAGTGCTGTCGGTCAGGTTACCCTTGTGTTATGTGTTGTGGCTCTCATCAGCATTTGGTTGCGGAGGCGTTGGAATAAGGAGAAGGTGTTGCCTGTCACCGCGTTGGTTTTTCTTGTGTCGCTGGCTGGACAGATTGCTTTGATGGTGTTGGCTGGGTTGGCCGGGTTGGGGGTGGCGGGGTTGGCGGGTGTAGCGGGTGTGACGGGGTTTGAGCCGTCGATGTGGGCGAATGTCAGGGTGGTTTTTGGCGTTTCGCTATACAACGCGGTGCTGGTTCCACTGACGTTTCCGCCGGTTCGCCGTTTGTTTGCGCGGTTTCATCCCCATACGGCGACAATTTGAGAGGTGAAGTCACTTGAGACACCGACAGACTTTAGGCGAAGATAAACAAGGAGACCCCGGGAGTATGGCTCAGAGACGTATGACAGGGTTGGGTCTGTTTTGTGTGTTGTTGTTTTTGTTGCTGGAGTTCAATCTTTGGCGTGTCCAGATTGTGGACGCGGAGTATTATGCGGAAAAAGCTTTGGGCAATGTTATGAAGCCGGCAGCGACTTCGACCATTCGAGGACCGATTGTGGATAGAAACGGCGTTGTTCTGGCCAAGAGTGTGTCTGATATGGCATTAGTTCTGGATTGGACCGAGCTGCAAAGCGGGCCGGGAGCGGGGGTATGGCAGGAGACTGTCCGGGTTCTGGCGGAATACATAAAACCCTATTGGCCGTATCCGCAGCAATCTCCCGAGCTTATTGCCGAAGATATCTGCGTTATGATCCGCAATCAACAATGGACGACTTATAATCCGGTGGTTGTGTTGGAAGATGTGCCGGAGTCTTTGCGTGCGCTGATTGCCGAGCATAGCGACGAGCTGCCTGGGGTATGTGTTAAGCCTTTGGCGAAGCGGTTTTATCCTCAGGGGACTTTGATGGGACAGGTTCTGGGGTATGTGCGTGAAATTAGCAGGGAAGAACTTGATGAACGGGAAGAGATTGATGAGCGGGGAGAATGTGACGAACAGGAAGAGTCTGATGTGTGGGAGGATCTGTATCGTCAAGGGGATATGATTGGCAAAATGGGCGTGGAAAAAAGCTTTGATGTCTGGTTGCGGGGCCATGAAGGGTTGGATAAGGTGGAGGTTGACCAACAGGGGAGGCCGGTTTCCCGCACGGTGGTGCAGGAACCTCAGGTCGGTTATACGGTATATCTGGCACTGGACGCGGGATTGCAGAGGGATGTGGAGAGGAGTCTGGATGAGGTTATAACGCGCGTGACAGCGACATATCCTAAAGCGGGGGTCGGTGCCGCGGTGGTTATGGAGGTCAAAACGGGGAAAATCCTGGCGATGGTTTCCAAACCTTATATGGATCCCAATGAGTTGATCGGGGTGGTGTCCGACGAGACAGCGGCCAGATATTTCACCGGGGCGGAAGCTGCTACCAAAAACAGGGCTATTATGGATACGTATCCCCCCGGGTCGGTCTATAAGATGCTTGTGGCTTCTTCGGCTTTGGAGTTGGGGGTGATTACGCCTGAGGATAAGGTGTATGACGCGTTGTCGTCTTTGGGTCCCGGAGGCGTGCAGGCTCAGGCTGTGGCCGAATGGGGAGGGAATAATTTCGGGTGGGTTAATTTGTATCGGGGGTTGGCTAAATCCTGTAATATCTATTTCCAGAGTTTGGGGCGGAAGGTTTTTGAACAGGATCCTGAATATATGAAGAAGATCGGCAACGAGTTCGGGTTCGGGGCGCTTTCCGGTATTGATCTGCCGGGGGAGGTTGCCGGAATCGCGCCGTCGCCGGCTTGGAAAAACTCGTTTTTTGGGCCAGGGTATGAGACGGAGTATCAGGCAGCGCTGGCAGCTGTTGAGAGCCAATTGGAGGAGGTTCTGAGCCGGACTGTGATCGCGGAGGAAAGGGATCTTCTTCTGAGTGAGACGCAAAACGAGATGAGAAGGTTAGAGGCCGAGTATGAGATTAACAAGGGGTTCCATGTGGAGTGGCGTCTTTCGGATAGTTTCAACAATTCAATTGGGCAAGGGTATAACGCCAACACGTTGCTTCAGTTGGCCAATTATGTGGCGGTGATCGCCAACGGCGGGACACTTTATAAACCTCAGATTGTTGATAGGATTGTGGATACCCGGACAGGGGAGACCATCAAAGAGTTTGAGCCGGAGGTGATTAATCAGGTGTCGGTTTCTTCCGAGAATCTGGCAGCGGTTAAGGAGGCTATGTCTTTGGTGACCAAGGGGGAGGGAACGGCGGCTTTTGTGTTTGCCGATATGCCGGGGTTCTCGGGGGGCGGTAAAACGGGAACAGCCCAGGTGGGGAATAAGACGGGCGTGAGTTATTATAACGGTATGTTTGTGGCTTTCGCGCCTTATGACGATCCTGAGATTGCTGTTTCGGTTCTGGTGGAGTACGGCGGCGCGGGGGGAGATACCGCGGGGCGTGTGGCTAAGGCTGCTTTTCGAAGTTATTTTGGATGGTGAGTCAACCTGTAACTTGTTTGGTCATATAATAATTTGTCATGATTGTGGCTGTGAGAAGACGGGGGTTTCGAGTCTGAATAATTGGGAGGAAAGTTTTGTGAAGATCTTCATTAATTATGGTCATGGGAATAATGACCCGGGTGCTGTTGGGCCGGCCGGGTTGCGTGAGGCTGATGTGAACAGGGCTGTGGGTGTGATCGTGGTTTCCAAGCTGACACCGTTTTGCACGATCCGGGGGTATCAAAGTGGTACGCTTTCGAATATTGCTCTTGAGTCAAATGCCTGGGGTGCTGATTATTTTGTGTCTATCCATTGCAACGGTGCTGCCAATCAAACGGCTACCGGTACAGAGACGTACAGCTATCCCGGATCCACAAGGGGGGCCGGGCTGTCAGAGGCTATCCAGAAAGAGCTGGTTGAGGCGCTGGGTCGTCCCAACCGGGGAACAAAGACGGCGAATTTTCAGGTTCTCAGGGATACCATCGCGCCTGCGGTTCTCACGGAATTGCTTTTCATCTCAAATCCTGTTGAAGAGAATATGTTGAGAGATCCTATTATCCAGGAAAAGTGCGCCGAAGCTGTTGCCCTTGGGATTTCCAAGTATTGCGGGCTGAGTTACCACGACCAGAAGCCGCCGGCGCCGGTGGAGCCGCCGCCGGTAGAGCCGCCGCCGGTAGAACCGCCGCCGGTGGAGCCGCCACCGGTGGAGCCGCCGCCGGTGGAGCCGCCGGTGGTAGAACCGCCGCCGGTGGAGCCGCCGCCGGTGGTAGAGCCGCCGCCGGTAGAACCGCCGCCGGTAGAGCCGCCGGTGGTAGAGCCGCCGCCGGTAGAACCGCCGCCGGTGAAACGGAACTGGTGCATTTTGAAATGGTTCCGATAATCATCTTATTGAGCCACCGGGATTAGCCGGTGGTTTTTTTATTTGGGGCAACAAATATGATGGAATATTCAACAGATGTCGTATCTGGCGTTGAAACGCGCCGCCACAGGTTGAAAAACCCGGGAAACCCGTGAATAATCAGGGAATTTGGTCTGTGGTTTTTCAATGGTTGGAAAGGAAACACAATTTATAATGTAGAATTGTTGGACGAATAGTGCAGAATGCGCTGGCCAACTTTGATGATCAAAGTTCACTGCAATGATTTTTAAAAATGGAGGCCGGGCGTTAGACGAGCAAGGAAAGGCAGGCTTGGTTATGGGAGAAATTATTGTGGTGACTTCCGGCAAAGGCGGTGTCGGAAAAACAACGACGACAGCCAACATTGGAACCGCACTTTCCTTTTCGGGTCAGAAGGTGGTGCTGATTGACACCGATATCGGATTGCGGAATTTGGATGTGATTTTGGGACTGGAGAATCGCATCGTCTATGACCTGGTTGACGTTATTACGGGGAACTGCCGTTACAAGCAAGCGTTGATCAGGGACAAGCGTTTCGGGAATCTGTTTCTTATGCCGGCGGCCCAGACCAAAGACAAGAATTCGGTGCGTCCCGAGGAAATGAAGGCTCTGTGCGAGGAATTGAAAGAGAATTTCGATTATGTCGTGGTGGATTGTCCGGCGGGGATTGAACGTGGGTTCTATAATGCTATTGCCGGAGCTGAGAGGGCGATTGTGGTGACGACGCCGGAAGTCAGTGCTGTTCGCGATGCTGACAGGGTTATCGGTTTGTTGGAGACCAGTGGGTTGCGTGATGCCAAACTCATTATTAACCGGTTCCGCCCGCGAATGGCGCGGCAAGGGGATATGATGGAGATCGAGGATGTTATCGATATTTTGGCGATCGATTTGCTGGGGGTTGTGCCGGAGGACGAGAAGATTGTTGTTTCAACGAATCGCGGGGAGCCTGCCGTTATGGAAAACGGATGGGGAGCGGGGGAGGCCTATCGCCGGATTGCGCGCCGCATTCAGGGTGAGGAAGTGGCCTTGATGAATTTCGAGATGAAGCCCGGTTTTTTTGGTCGGCTCAAGAAAATTATTGGGGTGAGTTGAGACGGCAAGAGGCAGACTGTCGGTCCTTAACGGACACGAAGCGTCAATTAAGTATTATTCCGCATAAGTGCCGATGCGCCGAAGGAGGATATTGAATATGAAATTATGGGATTCGTTCGCAAAATTGTTTGCCGCACCTAAAAAAGAGCCGACGGGAAGCAGGGCCCAGGCACGGGATAGACTGCGTCTGGTTCTGGTACATGATAGAGCTACGATTTCGCCGGTTATGATGGATAAACTGAAGGAGGAATTGCTTCAGACGTTGTCCCATTATATGCAGGTGGATGAGGTGGCTTCGGTGGCCTGTTTGGAGCAGACGGAAAAGGAAGTCCGTCTGGTGGCGACGTTTCCGATTATTAAGCTTAATCGGAATTATGCTGAGAACATTTCTTAGTGATTTACAACGGGTTATCTGCGCGGGATTAAGCGGTCTGACTCATCAACAAATCTGTTGATGGTGGGGCCGCATTTGTTATTTTGGCAGGACCGAAAATATTCGTGTTACGAACCTTGTAACCTTTTTCTGCCAGAATTATTATAGGTGTGATTAATGCCTGTTAACTGTCCCTGGGGTCAGCTGTCGGCTGAAGTAATGCCCTCCTGAAGGAGATCCCGCTCCATGAGCCATATCGGGTCGAAGCTTTCAGAATAGTATTGAACCGCAAAATGCAAGTGGGGTCCTGTGGAGTATCCGGTTGAACCCACAAGGCCGATGATCTCGCCGGCGTCAACCATATCGCCTTCCTTGACATTGTAGGCGTTGAGATGGCAATATGTGGAGAAGATTCCGGCACCGTGATCAATGATAACGGTTGACCCGGAAATTCTGAGAGGGAAAGCCAGCACGACTTTGCCCGCTGCGGTGGCGGCGACGGGAACATCCGCGTCGGCGGCGATATCGATTGCGTTATGATTGCTGGTGTAGACCCCGTTGGTGTAGCGTTCTTCCCCATAATAGGTGGAAAACCGTCCCTCACAGGGCAGAACAAAGGGGCCTTTCCAATAGGGCTCAGGATGGCTCTGAGCTTTGGCGGCAGCTGTTTTTTCCCGGTCGAATTGCTGGTTTTCCACGGTAACCAATGAGGACATGGCCGCGGTGGTGGTGAGATCCTGACGTGTGAAGGTTCTATTCGTTATCGTGAGGGGGATCGAGGCGATTTCTTGCCAAGGGGACTGAAGAAGACCTCGGGGTGAGGGCACGCTGGTTTGGACAAAGATTCTGGCTGTGTATTCACCGGGTTTGAGGGTGTTGCCTATGGGAAACCAGACCGCCGCTGTGTCCTCTATGAAGAAGAAAGGGATCTCTGTCTCAAGGAAGGGCACTTTCAGCTTGTAGGCGTGGGTTTCCTGAGGGCCGGAATGCGCGAGAGTGACGCAACCAACGGTGCCTTGGGGATAAGAGGCGTAGGCGGTGCGAGGTCGGACACCTGAGGTTAGATTCATGATAAAAGTGCCGCTGATGGTTCCCCGGTAATTCGGGTTGCTGTTCCCATAGGTCAAAGTATAGACAGCCATGTAATGACCGCTTCGCTCGGGGAGCACAGCCGGTTTGTCAGTCAGGTCGAAGGCCCCGGCGGCGGCGGCGGCGAGATCGTTGACGTCGAGAACGTAATAGAGTATAGAAATTGAATCGATCTCTGGTGGAGGGATGATCTCAAGCCTGTTTAAGTCGGTTACGGTAACAATAGCCGGAGGTTGTTCCGGGTGAGAACGCACAAAAGTCAGGGGTTTGTTCCGTGCGGGATGATTGACCCGGAGGTCTATGGACTGGGCATAAAGAGGTATGGATACGGTGTCTGCATCAACGGTGGAAGTTCCCATAGAAGGGGTTTGCAGTTGCGCGGCCAGGGGCCAATGGTTGCTTAGATAAACACCTTGAAAAGCACTTTGCTTGAGCAACGTTCGGGCAGCGTTTTCCGTCAGAAGGAAGGAAGAGGTATCTTCGGAGTGAAGATCGCTAACCCAAACCTGTTTAAAGGCGGCATCAATCCAGACGCGATACGAAGAGGTGTCTCCGTTTTTCAAGGTCGTGCGCACAATAAAAGAGTAAGGGGCGTCCTCCGGGATCTCTGCCTGTGTGGCCCTGTTCGCGGTAAGTGATTTGTAGATGTTATATCTTTTCTGTGATTGCGCAATGGAAAAAGACGCGTTGGCATGGGAAGAGTAGGGGTCATCGGCAGCATTCAGGGTAATCAGCTCGGAAACGTCCATCAGGGCGGGGTTTCTGTTGAATTGTTCAAGGATTATACCGCGCATCAGAAGAGCGGCCGAACCAAGGCCGAGAATGAGACAGATCGCTGATATCGTGATAATTTTCTTCATGTGTTCTCCTTTCCTGCTCACGCGCCAACAGGGGTACAACTTTCTGTGCCGCCTTGGGGGCAGGCCCTCGCGTTAATCAAGGAGCCGATTAATAGCTGACAACAAAGCGCGCATGGAAGCCTTGCTGATGTTTTTGGAGGTACCAACGCCAAAACACTTTCGACTGTTTCGGTCTTCCAAGCGGATGTACGCGATGGCGCGGGAATCGGAACCGCTACCGAGGGCGTGCTGGTCATACGAAAGGAATTTGTAGCCGGTGATATCGATAGCAGGAGCCAGAGCGTGGAAAAAGGCATCTAAGGGGCCGTTACCTTGGCCACTGATTTCTTTTTCTTGCCCATGGACGAAGACTGTTCCCTGAAAATCCACGAGGGTTTCGTCTTCGTTGGCGGTATCTATTTCCTGGAGGCGGGATTTACCCAGTCTGTACGGGAGTGGCAGATCGACGTATTCGTTTTTGAAAAGAGTTAGCAGGGTGTCCGGTGTTATTTCGCTGCCGGATGCGTCAGAGGCGCGCACGACGATCTGTCCAAATTCGGCGTGCATGGGTTTCGGAAGTTTGTAGCCGAAAGAGGTCTCCATGATAAAAGCCACACCACCTTTACCGGATTGGCCGTTGATGCGGATAATGGGCTCATATTGACGGCCCACGTCTCTGGGGTCAATAGGAAGATAGGGCACCTGCCATAAATCGTTTTGTTCCTGGGATTGAGCGGCCAGACCTTTGCTGATGGCATCCTGATGAGATCCTGAAAAAGCTGTGTAGACCAGCTCTCCCGTGTAAGGCTGCCGTTCGTGAACCGTCATGCGGGTGCAACGTTCGTAGATCTCTTTGATGTGGGTAATATCGCTGAAATCAAGTCGGGGATCAATACCTTGGGTGAACATATTCAGAGCCAACGTAATAATATCCACGTTGCCGGTGCGTTCGCCGTTGCCGAAGAGACTGCCTTCCAAGCGATCCGCGCCGGCCAGCATAGCCAACTCCGCGGCCGCGACAGCTGTTCCGCGGTCATTGTGGGGATGAAGGCTGAGGATAACCCGGGAGCGGTCGCGGAGATGGCGGCTGAACCATTCGATCTGATCGGCGTAAATGTTGGGGGTGGCGAGTTCGACGGTTGACGGCAGGTTAATGACAGTGGGGTTGTCCGGAGAGGCTTGCCACTCATCAAGAACAGTTTCACAGATTGACAAAGCGAAATCCAGCTCTGTTCCGGTGAAGCTTTCCGGGGAGTATTGGCATCGAATATGGGTGCCGTTGTCCGTTTGGCTGCGATACTGTTTGATGAGACGGGCACCTTTCAGAGCGATGTTGAGGATTTCTTCCCGGGTAGCCTTGAACACAACACGGCGCTGTAAGGTAGATGTCGAATTGTAGAGGTGGACGATAGCCTGTTTGACGCCCCGCAGGCATTCGAAAGTCTGGCGAATCAAATCTTCTCTGGATTGGACCAACACCTGAACGGTGACATCATCGGGAATGAGATTGTCATTAATCAGGCGGCGCAAAAAAGCATATTCTGTTGGAGACGCAGAAGGAAAGCCCACTTCGATTTCTTTAAAACCAATGGTGTGGAGGAGCTTGAACATTTCAAGTTTTTCTTCCACGCTCATAGGAATGGGCAGAGATTGATTGCCGTCCCGCAGGTCGACGCTGCACCAGAGAGGCGGCGCGGTTAGTGTTTTGCCCGGCCATTGCCGATCCTTCAGGGGGATGGGGTGGAAGGGACAGTATTTGTTTGAAGGTATCATGACATTGAAAGTTCTTTCTTTGTTGAGGGTTCTGCAGATATGTGTTATCTTACCAGATCCTGCCGGGATCATCAAGTCAGCCTCGCCGGCAGGCTCCGACAATGCCATTTGGCAAAACTTTATTATACACAACCGGCAATCTGCGGTTTCCGGGGGCAGGAACCTGGCGGGATCCCGCAGATTCCACAGGATCCCAGTCTCATTCGCGAAAATATTTTCTTCCTTGACAAGAACCTCCAAATCCAGTATGATCAAGACAATTTAGAGGATCGAAACAAGATACCGGCCTATCCATGTTGCACAACAAATTGGAGAAAAGGGTGAGAAAATGAAGAAGATCTTGGTTGACGATTCAAGGTGCTTGGCGTGCCACACCTGCGAGATCGCCTGCTCCGTCGCGCACTCCGCTTCCCAAACGTTGTATGGTGCCATATCGGAGCAAACGTCTCCCGTATGCGGCATGCATGTGGAAGCAAGTGGGAGAAGCAGGGGGTTTCCGCTGAGTTGCCGCCACTGCCAGGATGCGCAATGTGTCAGGGTTTGTGTTACGAAGGCGCTGTACATGAACAAGGAGGGCGTGGTTCTTTGTGACAATAATCGTTGTATCGGATGCTATATGTGTTTTATCGCGTGTCCCTTTGGGGTCATGGAAGAAAAAACCATTGCCTCTGAATCCAACATCAACAAATGCGACCTCTGTGCTGTTTCCGGTGTGGAGCCGGCTTGCGTGAGTGCCTGCCCGACTCAGGCGCTTGTTTTTGAAGAGCCGGATGTATTCAGCAAGAATAAGCGTGTTAAATATCTGGTAGAGTTGGCATCCACATCCTAATGCGGGCTACGCCCGCAAGTATTCAGTATTCAGGATTCAGTATTCAGAATGTGGATTTTCTTGTTTTTTTATTGACGCTTCGCGTCTATAAGTTACTAAAGCCAACTCAATAATCGGGATTCTAAAAAAATATAAAACATTGTAGGAGGAAAATCGAGATGTGTGATATCCATCAAGGTGCTCATTCCCATCAGACTATTGACCCGGCGGCGGCAGAAATGATAGAAAAGGCCAACCGCGAAAACATCGAAACAGTGTGGGATCGGTATGAACAACAAAAACCCCAATGCGGCTTCGGCGACTTAGGGCTTTGTTGCCGCAATTGTTTGCAGGGACCCTGTCGCGTCAATCCCTTTGGGGAACCCAAAGAAGGCATCTGCGGTGCCGATGCTGATCTTATTGTTGCCCGAAACCTGCTCCGTACCATCGTCGGAGGCGCCGCTTCCCACGTGGATCACACTTTCATGGCTGTCCAATGCCTGAAAGAAGCCTCGGAAGGGAAAGCCCCGTACCCCTTAAAAGGTACCGCAAAGATTAAATCCGTCGCTGCCAAACTCGGTATTCCGACCCAGGGCAAAACCGACACCGTGATCGCGCAAGAAATCGCCCGGGCTGCCTTGGCGGACTTTGGTTCTTCAACCGACGATCCTATGAATTGGCTCAAAGCTACGGTTTCTCCGAATCTGATGGAAACCTGGGGCAAGCTTGGCATTCTCCCCAAGAATCCGGACAGAGAAATCAGAACAGCTATGCATCAGACCTCAATGGGGGTTGACGGCTCGCCGATCAATTTGCTGTTGTCTTCACTGAAAATGGGATTAGTGGACGGATACGCCGGATTGCAGATGGGGACCGATGTTCAGGATATTATCTTCGGTATACCTGAACCCGTGAAATCCGAGGCCAACCTTGGTGTTCTCAGCCACGACAAAGTTAATATTGTCGTTCACGGGCATATGCCGGAAGTCTCTGAGAAAATCGTGGAATGGGCCAGAAAATTGGATGGCGAAGCTATCAAAGCCGGAGCCGCCGGGATCAACATCGCCGGCATCTGCTGTTCCGGGAACGAAGTGTTGATGCGCCAAGGCGTTCCGTTGGCAGGGAATTATCTGAGCCAAGAATTGGCCATCATCACCGGCGCCGTTGAACTCATGGTTGTGGATGTCCAATGCTTCATGCCCTCCATCACCAAAGTTGCCGCCTGCTACCACACCAAAGTCGTAACCACAACGCCTATCGGGCAACTGCCCGAAGCGGAATATATTCCTTTCACACCGGAAAACGCCGACATCAAGGCCCAAGAAGCTGTGCGCATGGCAATAGCCGCCTATGCCAAACGGGATCCGTCCAGAGTCCAGATTCCCACCCAGAAATCAGAAGTATGGGGCGGATTCAGTGTCGAAAGCATCGTGGGAGCCTTGGCTAAGGTTGATGCTGCGAACCCGCTCAAACCGTTGGTAGATAATATCATCGCCGGCAACGTGCTCGGCGCAGTCGGCGTCGTTGGTTGTAACAACGTCAAAATCGTGCAGGACCAGCAAACTGTCGAGATGGTGAAAGATCTTCTGGCCAACAATGTTCTTGTGGTTGCCACAGGATGTACAGCTCATGCTTTGGCGAAATATGGATTCTTGTCACCGGCCGGCGCGAAAAAGTATTGCGGCGAAAAACTTCTGGCCGTTCTCACGGCTGTCGGCGAAGCCGCCGGATTGGGCGGCCCCCTTCCCGGCGTCTTGCATATGGGCAGCTGTGTTGACAATGCCCGAATCGGGGATCTCTTGGGAGCTTTGGCGGGATACCTCGGTGTCGCGATCAAAGATCTGCCTGTGGCCGCTTCCGCGCCGGAGCTTCAGCACGAAAAGGCGGTATCCATCGGGACTTGGGCAGTCGCTCTTGGCGTATTGACACATGTGGGCCTGGTTCCGCCCGTCCTGGGTAGCCCCATTGTGACCAAAGTGCTCACCGCTGATGTGGAAGGACTCACCGGCGGCAAATTCCTCGTCGAAACCGATCCGCATCTGGCCGCTGAAGGCATGTTGAACCATATTCGCGCCAAAAGAAAGGCTCTGGGGATATGATTCTAAAAGAAGAAAGACTCACACAGTTGCTCCAAAAATTTCCACCTGAAAGACGGCAATCCCTGGCCGTCTTTCAGGATATCCAACAAGAGTGCGGTTATTTGCCCAAAGAGCATATCATTGAAGCCGCTCGCTACCTCAAAATGCCTCTGGCCGAAGCTTATGCCATGGTCACCTTTTATCGCTCTTTCAGCCTGGACCCCCGGGGGAAATATGTGATCAAAGTCTGTGACGGCACAGCCTGTCATATCAAAAATGTCCAGGGCAGATTAGACTGCCTGAAACGGATCCTGAACCTTGATCCGGGTGAAACAGATAAAGATGGACTGTTTACGGTAGAGACCGTCAGCTGTCTTGGGGCGTGTGCCATTTCTCCTGTGATGAAGGTCAACGATGTCTATTATGGGAACTTGACAGAGGAAAAAATCTATGAGATCCTTGCGGATTTGTATAGAAAAGAGATGATGAAAGCATGAAAAAAACGATTCTGGTTTGCTGCGGCCCCGGTTGTATCGCATACGGAGGACTTGATGTCGCCGCTTCCTTTCGGGAACAAATCGCCACTCTCAAAATGGACGTTAAACTTGAGACGGTGATCAAACAAACAGGCTGTCACGGATTCTGCTCTCGGGGACCCCTAGTCAGAATCATGCCGGATGACATTACCTATTACAGGGTCAAACCCAGAGATACTGAAGAAATTCTCAAAAGCCTCGACAATAAGCCTGTAGGAAGACTTCTCTACCATGGTGTCGGTGGCAACATCTTGAAACAGCAGGAAACGCCCTTCTACAGTGCTCAGAAGAAGCTGGCTTTGCGCAACGTTGGCGAAATTGATCCCAAGAATATTAACGACTACAAAGCCCGGGGCGGATACGAGGCGCTACGCAAAGCGTTGACCATGGAACCGGAAGACATTATCGCCGAAATCGAGAAATCAGGACTTCGCGGGCGCGGTGGTGCCGGGTTTCCCACCGGGCTCAAATGGCGAATCGCTGCCGAATATGACAATTTTCCGAAATATGTTATTATGAACGGCGACGAAGGGGATCCCGGTGCGTTTATGGATCGTGCTTTGATGGAAGGGGATCCCCACGGTGTTTTGGAAGGGGTCATCATCTGCGCTTTGGCGGTAGGCGCCACAAAAGGGTACCTCTATATCAGAGACGAATACGCACTGTCGCTGCAAAGCATGAAAGACGCTTTAGCCGACGCGGAGAAAGCCGGTTTTCTGGGCGACTCAATCTTGGGAAGCGGCAGAAGCTTGCATATTGAAGTGGTGCGGGGCGGCGGTGCTTTTGTGTGCGGTGAGAGTACAGCTTTGATCGAATCCATAGAAGGTAGCATCGGTGAACCCAGGGCCACTTTTGCGTATCCCACGGAACAGGGCTTATGGAATAAGCCCACGATCATCAACAATGTGGAAACCTTCATCAATATTCCGCTGATTATCGACGAAGGTGGCGCAAAGTTTGCCGAAACAGGAACCCCCACCAGCAAAGGCACAAAAGTCTTTTCGTTGGCAGGCAAAGTCCGTAACAGCGGTTTGGTGGAAGCGCCAATGGGTATGACCATGCGCAAAATCATCTTCGAAATCGGTGGCGGCATTGTTGGCAACCGACATTTCAAAGCCGTGCAGACGGGAGGACCCTCCGGTGGCGCTCTGCCGGAATCCTTGTTGGATCTGCCGATTGATTTTGATACCCTTGTGCGTTACGGCAGTATGATGGGTTCCGGTGGGATGATAGTCATGGATGATTGGACATGTATGGTTGCGGTGGCAAAATACAATATTGAATTTCTGGCAAAAGAAAGCTGTGGTGCTTGTGTTCCATGTCGGGAAGGGTTGCGGGCCCTGTCGATGATTCTGACCAGGATTTGCGAAGGCAAAGGAGAACCTGTAGACCTGGAAATCATCAAAAGCATTTGCGAGCTTCTTACCCAGACCTCAAGATGTGGCTTGGGAAAAACCGCAGCGAATCCGGTCATGTCTACGCTAAAATATTTTCCGGAAGAATATGAAGAGCATATCAAAGAGAAACGTTGCCGAGCCGGTGTATGCAGTATGGGGAGAAGCACGGTAGTAACAGATTCTGCGGATATGGCAGCTATCGTGGCCATGGCGGAAGCCGCAAGAAAAGTATCCTACGGCGTGCAAAGCAAAGACAAGACAGGAGCGGAATCATGAATATAGTCATTGATGGAAAAACCTGTGAAGCTCGACCAGGCGAATACCTCTGGGATACGGCAAGAAGAAACGGAATTGATATTCCTGCCTTATGTCGACATGATGCCTTGCCTGGCCGGGGGTGTTGTCGTTTGTGCATTGTGGAGAATGAGAACGCTGTGGGCAGCCGTTCAGTTATTGTTTCATGTGTATTTCCGGTTACAGAAGGTCTCAAGATCCACACCAGATCTGAGAAGATCATCCGGTTTAGACGCATCCTGTTGAAGTTGCTCATAGAACGCGCGCCGCAAGCAGAAGGGGTGCTGCTGGATTATTGCCGCGAATATGGTGTGGCAGGGAACGGAGAACTTTTCAACGACAACACGAATGAAAAATGTATTCTATGTAACCGATGCAGCAGAGCCTGCCAGGAGCTAGGGAACTCCGCGATCCAAGTTACCCAGCGGGGTATCGACAAGATTGTGGCATCGCCTTTCAATGAGCCGTCACCTGATTGTATCGGTTGTGCTGCCTGTGCCAGGGTCTGTCCCACCGGAGCCATTGCGTGTACGGATACAAGAGAACAACGCACGATCTGGAACAAGACCTTCGAAATGGTGAAATGCGCCGAATGCGGGAAACCCTTTGCAACAGCTGAAGAGCTGGAATGGATGAAACCCAAAATCCTTGACTTTGAATCGAACTTGGCCTATTGCCCCCGGTGTCGGGGGCGCCATGTAGCGAATTCAGCGATGGTCTAGGCGAGATCCACATTCTGACTCCTGACTTCTAAATACTTGCGGGCGAAGCCCGCATGAGTAAGACGGCTTAAGACAGATGAGATGCCTTAGGCCGTCTTGTGTCCGAAAAAATCTGCGGCTATCGCTTCAACAATATTTTGGAGGATTTGGGGGAAAGCTTAATCTTAGTCGCTTAGGTTGCAACAACATCAACAAAAAACAAGAAAATCCACATTCTGAATCCTGAATCCTGAATCCTGGATACTTGCGGTCGAAGACCGCATGAGTAAGACCCACAAAAATTTATCCGAATGGGAAAGAGGATGCCAATGGATAGGAACCCCGACAAAAATAAGAAACCCAAACCGCCGGGGGCCGATAAACCCTCGAATAACCGGGGTTTTATGAATATCCTTATTATCGGACTCGCGATTACAGCCGGGGTGTATTTCATTAACGGCATACTATCGGCCGAACCGGAGGTCGAAATTACTTACAGCCAGTTTGTCCAGCTGGTCGATCTGAATGCGGTGGAATCTGTTGAGATCAATGACGTGCGGTTGGAGATTCATTTGAGAACCGTAGGGGATGTTGCCGCGATCCAGGATGTTTTGGGGGTGGCACCGGGAAAGGATGATATCTATGTTACAGGTATTATCGACGATCCCAAGCTTAGCGAAAGGCTTCTTGAACATCATGTCAAGTTCTCAAGGCCTATCGTTGATAACAATCCCATGGTATCCTTTGTCTTAGGATGGGTTATTTTGCCCTTGGTTCTGATGTTTCTGTTCTATTCCCTTTTCATAAGAAGCTTTGCCAAACGAATGGGCGGAGAAGGCGGCGGCGGTGGGGGATTCGGCGGGTTTATGAACGTCGGCAAATCTAAAGCGAAAATGTATAATATGGAGAAGACCACCGGGGTTCTTTTTACCGATGTGGCAGGACAGGATGAAGCTAAAGAGAGTCTCAGCGAGATGGTGGATTTCCTGAACAATCCGGAAAAATACCGGGAGATTGGAGCCAAGCAACCTAAAGGGGCTTTGTTGGTGGGGCCGCCGGGGACAGGCAAAACCCTTTTGGCCAAAGCGGTGGCCGGGGAGGCCGGAGTGGCTTTCTTTTCTCTGTCCGGGTCAGAGTTCGTGGAGATGTATGTGGGCGTGGGTGCGAGTCGCGTCCGTGATTTATTTGAGCAGGCTAAGAAACATTCCCCGTGTATTGTTTTTATTGATGAGATTGACGCCATCGGTAAAAGCCGTGACAATCAAATCGGCGGCAACGATGAACGGGAACAGACTTTGAATCAGCTGTTGTCAGAAATGGACGGGTTTGATTCAACGAAAACCGTGGTTATCCTGGCGGCGACCAACCGACCGGAGATCCTTGATAAGGCGTTATTACGGCCCGGTCGTTTCGACAGGAGAATTGCTGTAGAGAAACCGGATCTGACAGGTCGTGAATCGATTCTTATCGTTCATGCTGCCAAAGTGAAAATGGACGACAGCGTTGATTTGCGCGAGATCGCTCTGATGACCAGTGGCGCGGCAGGGGCGGATCTGGCGAATATGATTAACGAGGCCGCTTTACACGCCGTGCGGATGGGACGTCAGGAAGTGAGCCAGGCGGACTTGATGGAAGCGGTGGAAACCGTAATTGCCGGGAAGGAGAAAAAGGATCGGATTCTGAACCCCAAAGAAAAACGTCTGGTAGCATATCACGAGGTTGGACACGCTCTGGCTGCCGCGCTGCAAAAAGAGTCAATGCCGGTGCAGAAAATTACCATTGTGCCTCGAACCATGGGGTCCCTCGGGTATACCATGCAGACGCCTGAGGAAGAAACATATCTCATGTCCAAGGCCGCTATGGAGACTCAGATCACAACACTCTTGGCCGGGCGGGCCGCCGAAGAGGTTGAGTTCAACGAAATGACCACCGGTGCCGCCAACGATATTGAGCGGGCTACGAAAATGGCGCGCAGCATGGTCACGCAATATGGTATGAGTGGGAGATTTGGGATGATGGGTCTGGAGAGTCCTCAGAATCAGTATCTGGACGGCCGCAACGTGCTGATGTGTTCTGAAGCAACAGGCTCCGATATCGACAGAGAAGTCCGTGATTTCCTGAAACAACAGTATGATCGGGCCGTTGAACTGTTACAGGAAAACAGAGAAGCCTTAACAAGGATTTCCGAGTTTCTTATCGAAAAAGAAACGATAACCGGGGCGCAATTCATGAGATTGTTGGAAGGTGAGGATGTTTCGTCTGCGAAGGTGGTCGAGGATGAAGCCGGGGGCAAACCCCTTGGAGAAATCGATCCTTCTTCCTGGGGAATTATTAGAACACATGAAGAGGAGAGTTCACATGAAAGTTATCGGGTTTAACGGAAGTGCGCGGCCCCAAGGTAACACATATACGTTATTGGAGCAGGTTGCGGAACCCCTTCGGGAAAAGGGCATCGATGTTGAAATTGTACATGTCGGCAACGCTGTTATGGGTTGCAAGGCTTGTGGCATTTGTGGCAAGACAAAGAATGAGCAGTGCAGTATTGACGACTCATTAAACGGGTGGATCCAGTCGGCTAAAAAGGCTGACGGGATTCTGTTAGGGTCGCCTGTTTATTTTTCCGGGATCGCCGGCGGGATGAAAGCTTTTTTGGATAGGATGTTTTATGTAAGCGGATCCAATGGGAATCTGTTCCGACATAAGGTTGGGGCATCGGTTGTAGCTGTGCGCCGGTCCGGGGGCGTAACCACTTTTGATCAGCTGAATCATTATTTATTGTATTCGGAGATGCTTATCCCCGGGTCGAACTATTGGAATGTCGGGCATGGCGCGGCGCGTGGTGAGGTGGCGCAGGATCTGGAAGGCGGGCAGATTATGAAGGTTCTGGGGGAAAATATGGCATGGCTTCTGCAGGTTGTCGCGGCCGGGAAAGAGTCGGTGGTTATGCCGGAGCAACGGCAGAAGATGTATATGAATTTCATTCGGTAACAGTCCCCAGGGCCTCGATGTTGTTGGGAAGGGGGACAGATACTACGTGGGCTCGTAACAGTCCCCAGGTAGGGTTGGGCTTCGGAAGAACCCAAAAGCCCGCATAGTCACTCCCCCATTTCCAAGGCTACGTCAGTCCCTTACGGACGCGAAGCGTCAAAAAAGAACAAGAAAATCCACATTCTGAATACTGAATCCTGAATACTGAATACTTGCGGGCGTAGCCCGCATTAGGCGGGAGATTGGGTTCTCCCTCTCTCCAACCCTACCTAGTACTCCGTCCAGCCAAAATCACTTAATGTCTTGCGTCGTCTTTCGACACCCTGCTTCGTCAGCTCCTC
>WRJI01000050.1 GCA_009778595.1 Peptococcaceae bacterium
CATCCTGTCCGGGTTGTTGAACAGCAGTGAAAAAAGGCTGTCTTTGTATTTCCTGTTGGTACCCATCGGTATTCCCCTTCTCTTTGTTTTCCGTCCGTGGACGTAATGATCTTCTTGCCTCTATAATACCCGGAAATCCTGATGTTTTCAAGTAACTTGCCTTGTTTATTACGTGTATGGCGGCTTAACCTCGCTATTATTTTTGCTATCATTGGCGATCCCTCCCACGAGTCATAACAAAAGGTAGAATGCCTTCGCAGCATGAATACGAGAATACATAATAACAGTATCACTCTAATTATATCGAAAAATGAGATCGGATTATATAGAAAAGTTTTGCCGCTTTTACAGGTTGTGGCAAAACCTAATGCGTTGACGTACTTTTTACAGAATCATTGCTTTTTCGCACGAATATGATATATTTGACACATATCCATAAAGGGGGAGTCATTTCTATGAGAAAAATTGCGTATCTGGTTTTGACGGGCATTCTGTTGGTCGGGACGCTGTTTCTTTTCACAGCCTGCGGCAACACCAATGATGCGGAAAAGCTTGTCTGCGGTGTTACCAAGGCGGAACCCATGAATTACTTGGATGCCAACGGAAACTGGACCGGCTTCGACACAGAATTCGCTCTGCTTGTGGGCGAAAAACTGAACATGGAAGTGGTTTTCCAGGAAATCGACTGGAATAAGAAGTTTATCGAGCTTGAAGCCGGTACCATCAACTGCATCTGGAACGGGTTCACCGCCAATATTGTTGACTCAGTCACCAATAAGCCCCGGTATGAGAGTGTGGATTTCAGCTACAGCTACATGCTTAACCAGCAATGTGTCGTCATAAAAAAAGACAGAGCTGAGGAGTTTACGTCTGAAGAGGATCTTTCCGGCAAAACAGCAGCGGCTGAAAAAGGTTCCGCGGGAGAGACTTTCGCCCAAGACGCTGTTGGGGATAACGGAACGCTGATCAGTCCCACAGCCCAGATCAATACTTTTGTCGAAGTCAAGTCGGGCGCCGTTGATTTCGCGGTGGTGGACATTCTGCTGGCTCAAAGCCTGATTGGTTCCGGGGATTATGCCGATTTGGTTATAGCGGACATCATCTTGGAGTCTGAGGTGTATGCCATTGGTTTCAAAAAAGGAAGCGAGATGACCCAGAAGGTTAACGACGCCATCATGGAATTGTACAACGATGGAACCCTTGGGGAGCTGGCCAAAAAGTATGGTTTGGAAAACTCCCTTAAAATCGATACAACCCCTATAAGATAAGACAATGACTGATTTTTGGAAAATCTCATTCGATCTGCTGAATGGATTTCAAACAACGTTTTTGATCTGGGCACTGACCCTTTTGTTCGCGTTGCCGTTAGGCTTGGTGATTTCCTTTGGATCCATGTCGAAGTTCTCACCGTTACGTTATCTGGTTAAGACTTTTGTCTGGATCATCAGGGGGATTCCCCTGATGCTCCAGATTTTTATTATTTTCTATGTGCCGGGGTTTATATTTGGCGCGCCGGTGGCCTCCCGGTTTACGTCGGCAATTATAGCTTTTACGATCAATTATGCCTGCTATTTCAGTGAGATTTACCGCGGGGGCATTGAGAGCATTTCCCGCAGCCAGTACGAAGCGGGCCAGGTGTTGGGGATGACGAAACCTCAGGTATTCTTCCGTGTTATCCTGTTGCAGGTGATCAAACGGATTACCGCGCCTATGTCCAACGAGGTGATTACCCTGGTGAAAGATACCGCCCTGGTACGTGTCATCATGGTGGTGGAAATCATTAAGGTGGCTGAGGATATCGCGACGACGGGATTGATCTGGCCGTTGTTCTATACCGGGTTGTATTATTTGATGTTTGTGGGGATGCTGACGCTGCTGTTTGGCTATATTGAAAGGCGATTGGACTATTTTAAGGCGTAGGTCGAAGGGCGAAGGATAGTAACTTATAGACGCGAAGCGTCAATAAAAAACAAGAATATCCACATTCTAAATACTGAATACTGATTACTGAATACTGAATACTGGATACTTGCGGGCAGAGCCCGCGTTAGAAGGACGTAGGGATCGGATGACTGAGAGGCAGAAGTAATGGCTATTTTGGAAGTCCAGAATGTTGGCAAATGGTTTGGCGCAACTGAGGTGTTAAGAGACATCAGTTTCGTGCTGGAAAAAGGGGAGACGCTGGCTGTTATCGGTTCTTCGGGCAGCGGGAAAACGACGCTGCTGCGCGGCCTTAACTTTCTGGAACGGCTGGACACAGGGCGTATTATCCTGAGGGGCGAAACCTTGTTTGATGCTGCCCGGAGCCGGGATGACGAGCAGAGTCTCCGGGAAAAGAGGTTGCATTTTGGCCTTGTGTTCCAAGCCTTCAACCTGTTTCCTCAGTATACCGCCCTGGAGAACATTGTACTGGCCCGGGAACTGGCGGCTCGTAAACTGCAAAGTTACAAGAAAAATAAAAAGAATGTCCTGGATGAGATACGCCGGGAAGGGATGGAGCTGCTGGATCAGATGGGGCTGTCCGCCAAGCGGGATTATTATCCGCACCAGTTGTCCGGAGGTCAGCAACAGCGCGTGGCGATTGCCAGAGCCTTGGCGTTGAAACCGGATATTCTGTGTTTTGACGAACCGACTTCCGCCCTTGATCCCGAGCTGACAGGAGAAGTGCTGAATGTGATTCGCGGACTGTCGGAGAAAAACACCACCATGATCATTGTAACCCACGAGATGCCTTTCGCGCGCAAGGTAGCTGATACCGTCCTGTTTATGGACGACGGTGTGGTGGTGGAATACGGATCGCCCCAAGATGTCTTGGGGAACCCGTCAAATGAACGAACGAGGCGTTTTCTTGAACGGTATGCCCAGGAGTGACCCCGGGTTCTATTGACAGTATTGACGATCTTATGGCATCATATGGAGTACAAGGACTCGAAGCAGCGTCTATCGAGAACAGGATCAATGAGCCGGAGGAATTCCGGCCGGAGGAACCCCCTGCTATGATACGAACTTCCCTTGAGCCCAGCATGAATAAAGCGGTGTACGTTGTGCTGTTGCGCAGCAAATCTTTTTTATCCGGCGCGATTCGCTTGATAAAAAGTGACCGATACACCCATGCAGCGATTGCCTTGGACGCAGAGCTCCAGTACATGTTCAGTTTTGGACGGCGGCGGGCGTGGAATCCTTTTGTGGGGTGTTTTAAACGCGAGCGTTTGGACAGCGCTTTCTATATCAAACATCGCCAACTACCGGGAGTGGTTTTGAGAATCCCCCTTGACGAAGAACAATACGCCGGGATTGCGTCGGATATATGGCGGTTTTTGTTGGATGGGCATTCGTACGGATTTAATGTTTTCGGGATGATTCGCGCTTCTCTGGGGCACGAGTGGAAAGCCTTTGATAAAAAATTCTTTTGTTCTGAGTTTGTATATTATATTCTTCATAAAAACGGGGTCTGTGATTTAGGGCAGTCAAGGACGGTTGTGCGTCCGCAGATGTTGCTGACGGTGGCTGCAGAAAAAATCTATGAAGGGGATCTTCTGAAATACAGTGTGACGTCGTGCCACAAAGCGGGCGCCGAACCGTTTGCGGGGGTGTTGCCGGAAGCGTTTCGTAAGTCGGTATATGTGTCACGTTGAAGCGAGAGGAAAAGCCTAATGCGGGCTTTGCCCGCAAGTATCCAGTATTCAGTAACCTAAGCGACTCATTCGACTCTGGGTAAAAATGGTGTATAATACCATCATATGAACTACGTTAATAAGAGGTGAGCACCATGTTGGATCTAAAAGGTATCCGAGCCAACCCGGAGATTCTCAAGCAAGCTCTGGAAAATCGCCGGGCCCAAGTAGATTTGGAGAGGTTTCTGGATTTCGACGCTGAGTACCGCAAGACATTGTTTGAGGTAGAGAATCTGAAAGCGCAACGCAACAAAGCCTCCGACGAGATTGCCCGGCGCAAAAGGCAAGGGGAACCGGCGGAACAGCTCATCGCCGAAATGCGCGGGATCGGCGACGTTATCAGACAAGGTGAAGGAACCTTATCCGAAATCGAAGAACAGATGAACGCCGTGCTCTATGAGATTCCCAACATACCTCACGATTCCGTGCCTGTGGGGGCTGACGAACATGATAACGTTGTTGTGAGAACCTGGGGAAAACCGCCGGATTTTTCTTTCGCGCCACAAGCCCATTTTGATCTGGGGGAACAGCTCGGCATTCTGGATTTTCAGCGCGGGGCCAAAGTTTCCGGTGCCCGTTTCACCTTCTACCGGGGATTGGGAGCGCGCCTGGAAAGAGCGTTAATCAGCTTCATGCTTAACCGCCATATTGAACGGGGGTATGAGGAGATTATGCCGCCTTATATCGTCAACCGAGCTGCCATGACCGGGACAGGCAATTTGCCCAAATTTGAGGAGGATGCTTTCAAGCTGGAAAACACCGAATATTTCCTTATCCCCACAGCGGAAGTCCCGGTAACCAATCTCTACCGGGAAGAGATTCTGAGCGCGGCGGCGCTGCCCATCCATCACTGTGCCTACAGCGCTTGTTTCCGGGCTGAAGCCGGTGCCGCCGGCCGGGATACCCGGGGACTGATTCGGCAACACCAGTTTAACAAGGTGGAGCTCGTCCATTTTTCGACCCCGGAGAAATCCTATGAGGAGCTGGAAGCGTTGACGGCTGAAGCCGAATCTATCCTCCAAGCGCTGGCGTTGCCCTATCGAACGGTGTTGCTCTGCACCGGCGACATGGGGTTCGCTTCTGCCAAAACCTATGATCTTGAGGTATGGATGCCCAGCTTCAACACCTATCGGGAGATTTCTTCCTGCAGCAATTGTGAGGATTTTCAGGCGCGCCGTGCCAACATTCGGTTCCGCAGAGATCCGAAAGCCAAGCCGGAGTTCCTCCATACGCTGAACGGCAGCGGTGTGGCGGTGGGCCGGACTGTGGCGGCGATATTGGAGAATTATCAGCTGGAGGATGGGAGCATCGTAGTACCGGAAGCGTTGCGGCATTATATGGGATGTGAGAGAATTCAGGGGACGTGAGAGAATTCAGGGGACTTGAGGGGACGTGAGGACGTGAGAGAATTCTTGCGGCCGGAGGCCGCGACATGCTATAATCCTTAGGTGACTTTGGGTAAGGGATCTGTGACGACCTTTGGGTTAGGGTTCAAAACCACCTTTGGTTTGGAACCCTGGCAAGGGAGTGAGGAGAGGTGTCCGAGTGGTCGATGGTGCAGCACTCGAAATGCTGTGAACCGCAAGGTTCCGTGGGTTCGAATCCCACCCTCTCCGCCAAAAATAAAACGCACCGAAAGGGCGTTTTCTATAATGAAAGAGAGGGTGGGATTCGAAGGGCCGTAAAGAAACCGTCCGGTGGACGGTTTTAGGCCCCGGCCCGTAGGGGAATCCCACCCTCTCCGCCAAAAACAAAACGCACCGAGTATAATAGCTCCAGTAAAGATTCCGGACGCCGCGTTAGCCTGCCTTTCTCTTAACAACGCTTGACGTGCCCCCTGTTTAACATGCCTTATATTCCGCGAGGGTGCTACCTTCCGCTTGCGACCGGCAGGCATTGTGCCAACCGGGTGCGCAGCGCCGGAATGTCGCCTGCTCTGCATAGGACGTTCTCGATGGTTATCAAACCTTCCTGAGCGTAGACATTCAAGAAAACATTGTTGTTCGGAGATGCCTCCGCAACCATGTCCGGCGGGATGTCCGGTACAAGTATCTGGGGTCCGTATAAAACGAGCAGGTTCAGAGCTTGGACATCCAACTGTTCCAAGAGCAAAGATTCGTTGAGCAAAGCCGTGGCACGGGGGTAGCGTTCGCGCAGCTCCATACTATGCAGCAAAGCGCAAATGTTGACGCGATGTTGGCGGACATAATGCAGAACGCGTTGCCGGGCAGCGGCGAAGGACTCGTCTTCTTGCCACACAATCGGCACGAGATCAATGAATTCACCGATACTGTCTGAGAAATTGCACCCCTTATAGTTCCGGGCGGAGCTGACAAGGAGCAGAGGTATCGGCCCGGCCGCTTGGGAGAAGCGAAGGGCTTCCGCGCACAGCTTTTCTCCCAGCGTCAAAAGGGTGTCGGGAGATGTTGCCGGTGCATTTATACCCTGACTGAGGGGGAAGGAGAATGAGGTGTAAGTCCAGGTGCTGTCCGCTGCCTGGCGCGCCGAGCGTAGAGTCGACACGCAATCGCGGAAGCGTTCCAAGCCAAGCTCGCACACAAGATCAGCATCGGATACGCTGTCCGGCCCCTGCAGAACAAAAGCTTCGTAATCTGCCGACCCGCCGAAGTCGCCGGGACCGCCGGTGCCGCCAGGCGTTGTGTCCGCTTCCCCATACAGCGCCCGAATCCGCCGCGCGAAGACTTCGTTAGAAAACCCGTCAAAAACAAGGTGAGAAACCGGCATGAGCACAAAAAACCGATCCGGATCCGTTTTGGCGCAAAGAAGGTGGTGGACACTAAGAAATTTGTCTGTGTAGGCATCCGCTGTCGCGTAAGCTGCCGCCGCACGGGAGGCCAGCTGACCCAGCGACGCGGTTCGTTCATCGGGGTCAAGCATAGAAAGATCCACAAAAGGAACAGATGTCGGTGTCCCTCGCCTTTCGCGTTGCCGGCCTGTGGGTAGAGAGGGGGATGCGTTACTGTCCAAGCGAATCTCGCTACACAAGACCGGGAATTCGTTCAAGAGCCGCCGCCACGCCTTCAGAAAGCGGTGGGCGTCCCAAGGGGCCTGGATTTCCGTTGTCCCCAACGAACCGAGGATGCCCATACGAACGGAAGCACACTGGCTCACAGTGAGGGGTTTTTCTCCTGTGAGAGATCCGTGGATTTCGTAAGCCGCCCAAGCCTCCCCTAAGGAGGTCAAGGGGTTCGAGGTTCCCCCTAAGGGGCTCAGGGGTTGGGGCTGAGGCTGGGGCTGGGGCTGAGGTTGGGGCTGAGGCTGAGGCTGGGATTGGCGCGCTAAGGCATCGGCCACAATCCTTTCAACAGTTCTCAGGCCGAAAATATCCCGAACGGAGACGACGAGATCCAGGGCACCAAGTTGTGAAGAGATCCGGATCGCTTTGATCGAGTCTCCGCCGACTTCAAAGAAATCCTGATCTATGCTCATATGGGTTAACCCAAGTGTTTTAATAAAGATGTCGAGGGCCTGAGCTTCCAACGCATTTCGAGGAGGTTTTATGGCGGTTGTCTGCGGGGTGATGGCCGGCAGCAACCCTTTGTCCACTTTACCGTTGCGGTTCATAGGGATGGCGTCAATTTGCGCAAACAAGGCCGGAACCATATACGACGGGAGCTTATGCAGGAGCGCCGAACGCAGGGTTTCCATATCCAGCGTTGCCCTGCCGGTGACATAGGCGTGCAGAGCCAGACTGCCTACCGCGTCCGGGCGGGCGACGACGACTGCGTCCACGACTTGGGGCAAGGTTCGCAGCGCGTTTTCAATGTCGCCAAGTTCCATGCGGAAGCCGCGCACCTTGACTTGTTCGTCCATCCGTCCCAGATATTCGACGTTGCCGTCCGGCAGCCAGCGGGCCAGATCACCCGTCCGGTAAAGCCGTCCGGGGGCAAAAGGGTTGTCGATAAAGCGTTCCCGTGTGAGCTCCGGGCGGTTCAGATATTCCCGCGCCAGGCCGATGCCGCCGAGACAGAGCTCCCCGGGGATACCCGGGCCGCAAAGACGGGTTCCTTGCAAGATATAGTTCTGGGTGTTGGAGATCGGTTTGCCGATCGGGATGGTTCCCGGTATGGTTGTGCCCGGCTCATATCGCCAAAAGTGGCTCGCGACAGTTGCTTCTGTGGGCCCGTACGCGTTCCAATAAGCGCCCCGACGGGTTGCCCGCGTCACAATGTCAGAGGTTGCCGGGCTGCCGCCGGTGATCATCAGTTTCAGCCCTTCCAGTCGGCTTTGGCGATAATAATGGGGTGGCAGCAGCGCGGCGGTTACCCTCTGGTTTTCCACATAGGCCAGGAATCGGTCGTTGTCCAGAATCACATCCTGCTCAACCATAACCAAAGCCGCGCCGTTGAGCAGGGAACAGAAAACTTCCCACAAAGTCACATCAAAAGTATAGTTGGTAAACTGTAGCAGGCGATCCTCCGGGCCGATGCCGAGGTCGACGGCAGCATGAGAAACGAGATTGAGCAGGCTTCTGTGCTCGATCAGCGCGCCTTTGGGTCGGCCGGTTGTTCCGGAAGTGTAGATACAGTAGGCAAGATCCGTTGGTTTGTTCACAAGGGTCAAAGGGTCGGCCTCGTCCGCGTAGACCGCTTGATCCAAAAGATCCAGACAGGGCACCTCCGGTAAGGATATCGAGGCTTTACCTACAGACAGCATAACCTTAGGCGCACTGTCCTCGCAGACAAAGCGTATACGTTCTTCGGGGGTGTCCGGGTCAATGGGCAGATAGGTGCCGCCCGCTTTCATAATAGCGAGTATACCAACGATGCACTCAGGCAGGCGGCGGCAGAACAGCGCGACAAAGGAATCCGGAACCACACCCAACCCGCGCAACGTTCGTGCGAGCCGGTTGGATTGTCGGTCTAGAACGGCATAAGTCATAGATGTGTCGTTGAGATGTATCGCCGTTTTCTCCGGGTATGCCGCCGCAATTTCGCTGAAGACGGAGGGGACTGTCGCCTCAAAAGGGGTTACCTCAGAAGGGGGTGTCGCGGAAGGTGTCGCGGAAGGGGGTGTCGCGGAACCCGCTGTCGCAGGATCGACAAACCGGCGGAAAAGTTCCGTAACGTCTTCACTGTCCAAACAGGATAGCCGGTCAACAGGTTGATCCAACCCGGCGGTAAAATTCAGAAGAAGCGTTTTGTACCGCCGAAGCAACGTCCGCATATCCTCATCGGCGAATTGGGACGGGTTATACAGGACTTCGGCGCGGACTGTTCCGTCGAAAGAGACGCGCAGGGATACCGGGTAATTGGTTTGTTCCCGGCCTTGCAACTGGGACAGCTCAACGCCGGGAAGTGTTAAACCGCTGCCGGCCGTGTCGCCGGTGAAATAGTTCTCAAAAGCAAACAGAGTGGCAAACAACTCGGAACCCTTGCCGGGAGCGCACAACCGTTGAATGTCAGCCAGAGCGCAGTGGCTGTGTTCGTCGCTTGCCAGGGACTGAGCCTGCTGTTCGCGCAACATGGATCGGGCCGTCTGTCCGGGTTGTGTTCGTACGCGTGCGGGGATGGTATTGATGAACAGTCCCACCATGGTTTCAACGCCTGCCAAAGGAACGTCCCGACCGGAAACGACTTTGCCGAACACCACATCATCCGCATTATTATAGTGCTGCAACAGAAGACCCCAAACCGTCGCGAGCAGGGTGCCGGATGTGGATCCCTCCGAGGCTGCCGCCGCAGCCAGACGCACACTGTCCTGTTCGGACAGCGTTACGGTCTGCACACCCACAACCGGTCCGTCCGATGCGGGAGTGGGGGTGCGCAGGGGGAGGATCTCCGCGGTATCTTTTTGTTCCGCCAATAAGGTCTGCCAATAAGACAGATCTGCCGCAGGATCCTGTTCGTTTAACCACCGGATATAATGGGCGTAACGTGTACAAGAACGGTTTTCCGCCACAGCGGCAGCCTCAAGGGATTCCATGTCCTGAGTCCTCATCAGCGCAGCCCCATACCCGGCAAAATCCCTCATAATGACAGGCATACTCCAACCGTCGAGGATGATATGGTGCGCGGTCAGAATGAGTGTGCTCCTGTCCTCCGCGAGACGCACAAGAGTCAAACGCAGAAGGGGATCGCGCTCCAGGTCGAAGCCACGGGCAATATCTTCTTTCTCTAATTGAGCCAAGTATCGCAGCTGCGTGTCCGCAGGCTGACCCATCAGATCTTTGGCACAGAATTCAGCCTGGCGGTCCGCCAGCAACACCTGACGTGGTCTCCCACTGGCCTTGGGTACGACAAAAGCTGTGCGCAAGACATCATGACGCAAGGAGAGCAACTTGAGAGCGCCGCAGAGAGCCTCATCCGGCAGGGTTCCCCGAAGGGCAAAAGTCTGCCGGAGAATGTATTGCCCGCTGTGGGGTTCAGCAAGGTGATGATACAATATACCCTGTTGGGTTGGTGTTAAGCCGTAAATGCTTTCGATTGCTGGTTTCGCAGACATGTGAATAATCCTTTCGCGGATCTTTTCGGCTAATTGGTGTGCACCTTCGGCTTTGCCTTCGGTCTTAGTCGCTTAGGTTGAAACAACATCAAAAAAGAACAAGAAAATCCACATTCTGAATACTGAATCCTGAATACTGAATACTTGCGGTCGAAGACCGCATTAGCCTGTTGATGAGGCGTTATCTTTGTTTGGCGTCCTCTTCAACCTTTTTCAACGCTGTGTCTAAGTCATACCCTTTTTTAATCAATTCGACTATTTGGTGTGCACCTTCGGCTTTGCCTTCGGCTTTGCCTTCAGCTTTGCCTTCGGTCTTCGCAGTAGAGATACGCTCCTTTTCATCCATACATTCCATGAGATATCCATAATAAGCGTAAAGGGTTTCGGGATCATTGACGTTCCACTGATATTGCTGAGCAAACCGGTATAACCCCTGATCCATCTGGAACACCTCCTTCACAACGGGGTTGTCAGGATCTTGATAACCAACATCGAGATAGTATAGCCACCGATGCAACGCATTATCAAAATCCGGCGTAATCTGACGAAATTTGGGAATCTCGATCATGTGATAGTCGAATGTCCCGGTAACTCGTTCAGGATCCTTTTCGTAATACAACCCAAAAGGCTGATGGAAATCCGGATGCGTATGACGATAGGAAAAGTTCAGAAAGGAAATCACCGTAATATTGGGAAGTTTATCGTATGTTGTCCCTTCTCCTTGGTCTTATGACCATTATATTCGATGTTCATGTGGTGTTCAAGGATAAGTTCAAACGCACTTCCACTGAAGAGCGTTCGGCGTTCAGACGAACACCCTTTCCTTAATATGAGTTTTCCATATGCCTACCTCGTACGGAAAACCAATGTCACGCGCATGAGATCCCCGTCTTGAAAAGCATAAGCTTCCCCGCCCATCTTCACACACAACCGCCTGGCGATGAACAATCCCAGACCGTTGCCCGGCTTACCCTGAGCGTTTGAACCACGCCAGAAACTCTGAAATATATGCACCGATTCTTCCGAGGATAGACTGTTGCCGCTGTTGGCGACAGTAACCAGCTGGCAGTCTTCCTCCCGAGACAATTCGATGGATATGAGCTCGCCGTCCCCATATTTCATAGCGTTTTCTAACAGATTGCACAGGGCCTGAAACGCTCTGTCAGCATCTCCTCTCAAAAGGAGATTGGGATGGGAGTCTATCCGGAATTGGGTTCTGGTCAATTTCATGCGCCAACGATAGGCTTCATCCGCACGGTGAATAATCTCGTCAAGATAGAACTCACCGTCTTCCACAGGGAGATCAGGCACAATCTCAGAAGCACCGGCTTGCAGACTGACAACAAGGGCCTGAATTTCCCAAGAATGTTTCACGATCTTGGTGAGCAGTTCATTTCTCCTTTCAGCACCTTGAAAGAGATCCTCCTGAAGAGCTTTGGCGCACAGCATAATGGCACCGAGAGGGGTTTTGATTTCATGGGACAGAGAAAGAGCCGTTTGAGCCTTTTCCTTTTCAATAGCCAGAACCCGTTGACGTTCCGAGAGCAGAGTTTCCCGCAGCATATCAAGGCCCCAGA
Source organism: Peptococcaceae bacterium (assembly GCA_009778595.1). GTDB lineage: Bacteria > Bacillota > Desulfitobacteriia > Desulfitobacteriales > Syntrophobotulaceae > WRJI01. The sequence continues at coordinate 11,717 of WRJI01000050.1, forward strand.
AAAACTTGTTAAAAAAACGACCGTTGCGCTCATGGAAAGGGGTTATCAGGTCTCCCTTGGCTAAAGCCTCCGGGAACGCGTTGATGGCATTCAAGGGTTTGATAACAGTATATTTGAGGTAAAACAAAACGCCCATACACAACGTGAACATAAGAAGAAAAACAGCGTTTTGCAGAGGCGCGAAACTTCGTACAGAAGTCTTGTCATCCGTGTAAAAGAATTTAACGTACCCTTTGAGTTGGCCGTTATAATACAGCGGTCGAACGAAAGACCTGTTGTCATAGCCGCTGTCGTCGATAAACCGCTGCATATCAGATGGCAGCAAGGATGTAAGCTCCTCGATACCCTTGATACGCTGACAGGAAGCAATGTCAGCCGCCGTGATTTCTCCTGTGGCGCTATATTTGTCAATCAGACGATTGGCCTCCACATGATAGAATCTGTCGCTGTCGTCAGGCCAAATCAAGAACACGAAATTGGCGAGGACTATTCCTGCCGCGAAGACACTACTCACGAATACTATCAGCCGATTGTAGCTGCGCAGATCGCCTTTAGGCTTCATACTTATACCCGATACCCCACACCGTGATAATGTGGGAAGGGTTGGCGCTGTCTCTCTCGATTTTATCCCGGAGCCGCTTGATGTGCACTGTCAAAGTGGAAGATTCCGAATAGCAGGCGCTGCCCCACACCGCGGTCAGCAGAGTCTCTTTGCGCAACGCCTTACCACGGTGCTCAACAAGATAGTTCAGAAGATCGAACTCCATATTGCATAGGATCAAAGGATTGCCGGCAAAAGAGGCCGACCTAGAGTCGATATCCAGCTCCAGTTCACCCACAATGAGCCGGTTGCCAATCGGGGTGTCGCTGTGATGCCGCCGATAAAGGGCGCCGATTTTTGCCCTGAGAATATCCATATCGAAAGGCTTCTCTATGTAATCATCGGCACCAAGCCTCAAGCCGGCGAGTTTGTTATCTTTGCCGTCACAGGCGCTGACAATGATCAACGGGGTATTGAATTTCTGATGGATTTCGTTGCAGACAGAGAAGCCATCCAGACCGGGCAGCATAATGTCGAGCAAAACAAGACGGGTGGGATGTTCCTGCAAGAATTCGAGCCCGGACTCGCCGCTGGACCGGATCTCGCAAGAATAACCATCCTTGTGCAAAAATCCACATATCAGCTCAGCTGTTTCCCGGTCATCCTCAATGATCAATATATCTGTCATATTGTCACACCCCTTTTTGATAATAGGGTTATTATATCACCAGGTCTTTGAAGGCGTCAAAATTAAGACACACATCTGAATTGGATATGCGCGACTTCATGACGACTTCGACTTAGAGACCAGGGAGTGAATCACTAAGGATATACGAACTGAAAGCAATGCCCATCAAGACAATGAAGATAGGTATGAGAATTGCTGAGGCGATAATCAAAGTTCTGGCGAAATACTTTGCGCTATATTTTTCGGGGTCCTTCTTGTTTAAACGGCGAAAATAATGCAACGTTCCCCCGGTTCCTAATACAATCGCAAACATAATCCACAAAACAGTACTTAGGATGATAACCACCGCCCTTTTTTATTGATGTTTTTCGTGGTGCCGATCATAGTCCATAATACCATATCAATTATTAACAAATCCTTAACAACCTATGAAATAAGTATTAACCTTTCAGACCTCCTAAGATTATCTTTGCCTGTGACTGCTTCTATTGTGATCCAGCGGATTTTGCAAAAGTTAATACTTTATTAATAATTGATATGGTATTCTAAGAGAGAGGAGAAAAATGGAGGTGCCAATATATCGTGTACTGGAAAGCCCTCAAAAAAGACTTGAAACGCAAGAAGACGATGAATGTTATTCTATTCGCGTTTAGTGTGCTTAGCGCACTGTTCATTGTCAGCAGCATTAATACCTTCATTATGACCAACCGGGCACTGACAAAGTTCGCCGAAATGTCGGGAACAGCAGATTATTACATGTATGCGGCTGGTGATGCTGATGTCGGTGGCTGGGCGCGAGAAAGCGCATGGGTGACAGGTTATGAGGAAAGCCGTTTTCTGCGTCTGCATAAGGGGGATATCTGGGTTAACGGGAATATCTATTGGAATGATACAAAAGAACCTTTGTTGGCCATGCCAGGGAAAAATTACAATCATGTCTTCGATGAGGATAATAATATGATAACGTCCGTCAACGACGGTGAATGCTGTATCCCTCGCGCTGCCGCAGACAGAAACGATGTTACCGCAGGGGATATCCTGGAGGTGACAATCGGCGCCACCAGCAGGAGCCTAACCGTTGCGCACATCACCAAAGACTATGCCTTCGGTTCGGAATACATGAAGTTTGACCAGATCTTGGTTGGAGAGAATGATTATGAGGCTTTTGTGGCAGAAGAAGAGAGGATGAGTTTCCGGCTTTTATGCTTTGACACAATCAATATGAACCAGCATATAGATGAAATGGACCAGAGTATACTAGTCTTGGCGCAATGGCCCGGTAATAAATTTGCAGAAGGGTATTATTTAGAAAACAGTATCCTGCAGGCGATCCCCATTATTTCTATTCTATTGATAGTCATCTCTTTTGGACTGTTCCGTTTCAGCATTCGAGCCGTCATTGAGGGCGACTACAGGGAGATTGGGGTCATGAAGGCCATTGGCGTCGGAAATTCCGGTGTTCGCAAGGTGTATAGTTTCAAATACTTGGCCATATCTCTTTCGGGTACTGCAATTGGCGCCGTCCTGTCATTACCCATTGGCAATCTGTTAGGCAATTTGATGACAGAAAAGCTCAGACAGAACATTGTGATGAATGCCAACGATCAGCCTTGGGTAACAGTGATATGCGCGGTTGTCATTTTCATGATAACAACCCTGTTTATCCGCCTTGCTTCTGATAGGATTAAACGAATCAGCCCCATTCAGGCCATCCGTCGGAGTTCATATGACGGACGATCCGGACATAAGAGGAGGCTTCATCTCAGAGGCAACAGGCACAAGGGTATGCCCGCGCCATTATTCATGGCGTACAATGATATCAGATCCTCTCTGCGGGGTTATGCGATTATATTTATCGCTATGGAAGCGGGGCTACTATTGACAATCTTGTCCTACAATGTGCTTACAACAATAACTGATGATAAGAGAATGTTACCTTATTTAGGAATAGGATCTGGGGATGCTTACGCAAACATCGCAGAATTGTACAGTGTCGACAATGGAATGTATGATTATAGCATGGTGATTGATTATATGGAGAGTCTGGAAAGCCGATGCAGAGATAATGATGTGAGCATAAAAGCAAATGGGAAGATCTTGTTTACAACGAAAGTTTACAATGTGAATGAATCTGACTCAATTACCGTCATGGCTTGGAAACAGACCACCAACGAGGCTTCTGAAGTCATCTATCTCAAGGGTATACCTCCTGTACTGCCCAATGAAATTGCGATAACAGAGCTCTTGATGAAACGATTAAGCGTCCGAATTGGCGACACAATACACATGTGTTTTGGTGAAGAGGACAAAGAATATATGATTACCGCCTCTTTTGAACTTCTAAGAAATACAAGTGACGGCGTAATACTTTCTCCAGGAGTTTATCCTGACATGAACTTTTGTAGTGGTCTTAACTATCTCGGGTTAACATTTGATAATCATAGCGATATTAACGGGCAGATCATCAAACTGAAAGAAGCGCTGCCTGAGCTGGACATCATCTCATCGGAGGAGATTATGTACCAATTGATGGGCAACACCATCGATTCCGTGAATTGGATGGTGGGAATATGTGTCGTCATTGGGTTGACCACGACGCTCTTGGTGGTTTCCTTAATCAGCCATACTCTGTTGACACAGGACAGAGGCGCGATAGCCCTGCTGAAATCCATGGGATTCTCCGTGTGGTCGCTGCGCATATGGCAAACAGCCAGAATTGCGATAACCGCCCTATCATCCGTACTCTTCGCGGTAACGTTGTCGTTTCCACTGAACCCGATGATGAGCAGAATGATATTTGGCGCGATTGGAGCGGAGAAATTGCCCCTCACAATCAGATTACCCTATGTCATCGGGTTGTTCCCCGGCATATTGGTTTTCATCGCCGTTGTGACAGCCTGGCTCGTATCCCGAGGCGTCAAAAGGATTGATACACGCAAAGTCAGAGCGTCCTGATCTTGATTTATGTTTATGATTATAATTATGATTACAATAGGAGGCGAGGAACATGGCAGAAGCACTTGTGACAAAAGATTTGTGCAAATCATTCGAGGTTAACAAACGGCAGAATCATGTGTTGAAAAACATCAATCTGACTATTGAGCAGGGCGAAATGGCCGTGATAATGGGTCCGTCCGGGTCAGGCAAAACCACGCTGCTCCATACGGTTTCCGGTATCGAGAAAATGACCGCCGGGGAGGTCATTTTCTTTGAAAGAAAACTTGCCAACATGAAAGACAAAGAACTTGCCGAAATGCGCCTCAATGATATGGGATTCGTCTTCCAGCAGATGTATATGCTCGAGAATCTTTCTGTGGAAGATAACATCCTGTTGCCCGCTTACCAAGCGAAGAGGAAAGAGGGGGCGATAACTCGCCGGAACAAGGACGCCTATTGCCGTGAACTGATGCAAAAGATGGGCATCAGAGATATTGCGTCCCATGACATTATCGAAACTTCCGGCGGGCAATTGCAGCGGGCGTGTGTCTGCCGTAGCCTTATCAACAACCCCAAGATGATTTTTGCCGATGAACCCACCGGCAACCTGAACAAGAAAGCTTCCACAGAAGTGATGAATGAATTGCTCAGAATCAACCGTGAAGGAACAACCATCATGCTGGTAACCCACGATGTTCGTGTGGCCGCTGTGTGCGACAGGGTCCTGTATATTATTGACGGACAGATTCATGTTGACTATGTGCTGGGCAAGTGCAAGGAGGATCATAAGCTCCGTGACCGTGAGAGGGTGCTGAATAACTGGTTGTTGGATCTGGGGTGGTAAGGGGGGTACGTTTTAATGAGAAAAATTCTATTCTTATGGTTGTTATTAGTCTGTGTTATATCTATATTTCCGGGATGCTCTTGGTTGAGCTCTTTACTGGTTGCTGACGAGCGGGTTATGTATGATGGAAGAGTCTATACAGTTGTTGAGAATGTCGAAGTTGATTTGAAAAAAGGAACTGACAGCATTATGACTCCGATCGGTTCTCTTCGTAGCGGAAATACTGTATTCAAGATAGATGGGTTGCCGGTTAATGACTGGATTTATATATCTTGGGAACCGAATGGGCTATACAGATTAGGGTTATATAAGTGTGAGGAACTGAGAATGGATTCGCTAGAAGGATTCAACCCAACGAAAGTGGAGATAGATGGTGAACGATGCTGCGAAATCGACGATCAAGGAGTTATCACTGAGCTTGTTAACAGTATAGAACATGGAATCGAGGTTCTTGATAGTGAAATAGCTTTTATAACACCCATGTATGTATATAAGGCCTCGTTTTATTCAAACAATTTCCCTAATCTTGTCTATGAATATACATTATCAGTGAATGATAAACAAGAGTATTACGTTTCCGCCCGTCATCGAGGAGGTTATACTAAAATAGATAATGTGTTCGAGGAATATGTGAAATAAAAACTTCGGGAGGTGTGCGCTAATTGGCGTGTGGGCAGAAAAGGAGTATTGTATGGATTTTATCAGAAGAGGGTTTGCCGGTGGTGTTGTCAGAAAACCGACGAATACATGCTACCGAAACTTGGCTTAGGAAGGAGGGTTATAATTGATGAAACAGTTCATACAGCACCAAAGGGCAGGTCAACGGCGACTACTATTACAAATTTGATAGCCGTGGCTTTAAGGACGCTTCAGCGAGCTGGTGGTCAAACTATGTTTGTATGTCCAGTTCGTAATACAATGTTAATTTAAGGGTGCGAAGGGGGACATGCCGCCGACAGTGGGAATTCCCACTGTCGGCATATACTTAATTCATACTTTCGAAATATATATTGCGAACTATAAAGAAGGGACATAACTTATGGAATTGCAACGCATTACAAAAAAATATGGTGATATTGTTGTGAACAAGGATATTTCTCTCAATTTGGAGATGGGAAAGTTTTATGTTATCAGAGGTCATTCCGGAGCCGGCAAAACCACTCTATTAAATATTATGGGATTGCTGGACGTCCCCACTCAGGGTAAAGTGCTGCTTGATAATCAGGAAGTGAACAAGTTGCCTGAAAGGGATAAGGCCGATATGCGCATGAAGAATATTGGGTTCATCTTCCAGGAGTTTTATTTGAACGAAGCGTTAAAAGCCTATGAGAATGTGATGATTCCCATGATCATCAACCCTTCCTTGCATAAAACAGATATCAAGGCAAAATCATGTGGGATTTTGGACGAGCTGGGGTTGGGGCAGCGTGTTCACCATTATCCGGGTGAGTTATCAGGGGGGGAGAAACAGCGGGTAGCCATAGGCAGAGCATTGGCGAACGACCCTCGCTATCTTTTGGCTGATGAACCGACAGGGAATTTGGACAGGAAGAATGAAGTGAAAATACTTGAAATCCTCAAAAACATTGCTGAAAGAGAAAAGACGGTTGTTGTCGTCACACACAGCGAAGGCGTACTTGAATATGCAGACCATGTCTATATGATGGATGAAGGGAGCCTGATGAGCTATGGAACAGAAATATAGATGGCTTCTGGTTAGGCGTAACCTTAGGGCGAAGCGAAGGACATGGTTGAAAAACATGCTTCTTATGTTGGTTGCCTGTGTGCTGATACTTGTTACAGGAGGATTAGCTTACTCAATAGACCTATTCATGACGGATTATCTTTTGGGAGCACCTTGGTTGAGGGATCTTCGGGTTGATGCTTTTATTGAAGACAAAGACAGAGTGCTTGAAGCGCTGAATGGGTTGGCGGAGGAGAACAGCCACATTAAGGATATCTTTGAGCAGAATCCGGGCGCGACATGCGAGGTCGCAGATGCGGAGAAATATGGCAAGATGGGATTTGACATGTCGGATCCATGGTATGGATACATTGTGCCGGAGTCGGACGGATACTTGGATGACCGTTACCTCAGCGGAGGAAGATGGATAGAAAGAGGGGAAAGGAATGTCGGACTGCTGCCGGAATATTTTACAATGAATTTGACGGGTGATATGCAGGACTGGAACACAAGGCTCACTTATGTTGATGGGGAAAAGCTAATTGGTGAGAGGATTTCTCTGCGATATTATACTTATCGCATAATGGGAGATGAATTGGTTAAGGATAGGGAGTTCACTTATGAGTTTGATGTTATTGGAACATATCATAATCTCAAAGCGGGGCAGGATTCTGGTACTGTGATATTTCCCGATGACGATATCCGTGAAATGACAGAGAATGTTGAGCGAAATACAGAAGGCATCACAAAAGATTTAGGTGTCCATTATCATGTGATGGTTGACGCAGTTGAAAATATGGAAAGCGTGAAACAACAACTTCTGGAAATAGCCCGGGACATTTCCAACGCCCGTGTTACGCCGGTAGGCGGGCCGGGTTCTCTGGAAATACTCTCTGATCTTCTTAAATCTGTGGGTATAGTGATTGGAATCGCGCTATTTGTTATTGAAGGACTGATTTTGGCAACAACATTTTACCATCAAATCCATGACAGGACAAAAGAAATTGGTGTCTATAAAGCAGTAGGATATAGAAATCATCATATCATTTCGATAGTTTCCGGCGAGATTATGGCGGCTGGAATCATCACCTTTGCCTTATCTGTTATGATAAGCGGGGGGTTCATGTTATGTCTTTCTATGATCTTGAAATGGAAAGCCACTTTGCTTTTGACGCAGATTCAATTTGCGTTGTCCGGCAGCCACCTCTTGTTAGGCTTGGTTCTAAGTGCTACAGTTATGGTGCTGGGGAGCGCGGGAGGACTTATTCAAGCGCTTCGTTTGGAAGCGAAGGAAGCGCTTGTGGTGAGGAGAAAATAGAATGACTCTTGGCAAATTTCTTATTCTGTTGGGGATGAGTATGCGTACTTCGCGCAAGAGACTGCTGCTCAATTTGTTTATGCTGACAGTGGCTTTGGTTTTTTTGTTCGCGATCGCGTTGTCTTATGAGGGGATTATTGGTTCTGTTGATTCGGCGCTCAATAAGGCAGAAGACATGGTAGTCTATCGTACTTTTATATTCAAAGGCGATATTGAGCGGATAAGCGATGCTCCGGAAATCAGCGAGATTCAAGTATTGGACAAAGATGATGGCGAATACAAAATCATAGTGGCTGATTATAAACGGCTTGAGAATTTTGTGGAAAAGATCTACACGAACAGGCTTGGAAGCGTTACTGTGGACGGTGACGATATCATGAAACTTGAAGCGATCATCAAGGTGAGACAAGTCATTCAAGCGATTCTGGTATTGATCTTCGTCGGAACGGTTGGCACCTTATATGTTCTTGTGCGCAAGCTTATTCAAGACAGGTGGTATGAGATATCCTTATATAAGTCGGTAGGCTATCGCCAAGCACATCTGTTACCGCTAATATGGGCAGAGGTCATCGTACTCTTGCTAGCCGGTTCAGCAGTGGCAATTGGAGGCGGGTGGGCAATATACCTTCTTGTCAATAAAAAATGGAGTGAATTGATGGCACAGGGTCTTTTCGATTATGGAGAGACGGGAAGCATTGGCGGCAGTATAGGATTGGTAACTCTGATTATTGTCTTGTTAGCAACTATTTCCGCGTGGAATATAAGGGGGGAGATCAAAAAAATAAATGCGCGAGAGATAAGGAATTAGTGAACATTGTTACGGAAACGGGGCTGCCGGCTGAATTCGCCACAAAAGCCCACGCAAATGCCTTCCGGATCGGAGTTGTCATCAGGATATGAATTTTGTGAAAAGCTTGACATATTTTTAATAATTTTTTGACAACTTGGCATTTCGGTGTGGTAAAATTGGAAAGGCCATCTTGGTTAATACACGTCGAAGAAGAGGAGCATAAAACCATGAAGAAACTCATTTCAGTAGTGGCCATTGCAGTTGTGTTTTTATTCTCTGGCTGCGGAACAGATGAAACGGTTGATCAGAAAGACCCAGATTATGGAGAAACCGGCTCTGGTTACCCCGGAGCCTATTCACAGGATGAAGGATATTATTACCTGCGGGACAAAAAAATATTTTCGGAATTGTACAGTGGAATTGAAGTTACTAAAGGCATGATTGATGCTAGAGATTCGTCGGGACGGCTAATTTCTATTATCTTAATAGATAATGACTATAATGGTTATCATTTCAGGGATTCAGAGAATGGGGTAAAAGGCGAGATTGGGATGTACAATTTGGACACAGAAGAATACACAAAGCTGCTGGTGGTTCCCTTAGGTAGCCAAGTCGCTCTAAATACAGTTAATGAAAAATATCTTATTTGGACAGAAAGTATGGATGATTCGGAATGGTATAAGACCCGGCTTCATCTATACGACAAAATGAAAAAAGAGGATATTGTTTTTTATACACATTCCACGGATCCGGTAACGGGAATGGTTTACTCATGGAATTGGAGCAATCCTGTTATCGTTGGAGACAAGATTTATTTTGATGATTATACCGAAGAGATAAAGATGGGTCAAGTAAAAGTTGATATGTTTTGTTACAGCATAGTTGATGGAAAAGTTATAAAAGTCCAAGAGATGGCTAAGTGGCCGACAAAGTTCAGAGGCAATGTTGCATGGAATGAAATGAGCGAGAAAGAATATTATAGCAATATTTACTCATATAATGGGGTGTCAAAAACATTGTTGACATCAATAAAGAGTACAGGGTCAATGTCGACCATGAATTCTGGCGGGGAGATCCTGGTTCTCTCAAATGGATTGAGTTCCCGAGCCATGAAATTGGAGAATCCGTTTGTATCCCCACAGGATGAACAAACTATCGATTGCAATGGGGTGCAAATTTTTAAAGATGGAAAATTTTTACCTATCATCATTTCGCGAGCAGCATACACTTATTTGGAGTGGCCGAAGACAAACGGGCAGGTTGTGGTTTTTGGAGCTTACGAGATATATAAGAAACCTGTCTTCTATGATGTCGAGCGTGATGTAATTGTTGAAATGGATGCTGCTGAAAGCGGATTCCTTTATGGGACCCACCTTAGCGACACACTTCTCATGTATACGAGGCGGGAAAACCCTGAAGATGAAAAATCCCGGCTTTGTTACTACATGATCGATTTAGAGAAATTGAAGTAAGGGAGGCTACTTATGAACTTCGCAAAAAGGGCCCTCGCCGGAACTATCAGAAAACCCGGAAGAGCCATGATACTATTGGCGCTGATCTTCATCTTGGGCAATATTATTGCCGGCGCCGTTTCCGTCCGGCAGGCGGTGGAAAGCACAGAGCTTAGTCTTCGAACTAAGATGAGCCCGGTCGCGACCATTGGTACTGACGCAGAAGGATTCTCGGAAATGTACAGGGAGTCACCGAACTTTAATCCGGAACAGGTTTCGGTCGAAGCTATTGAGAAAATTGGCGCGTTGCCTTATGTGAAATACTTCGATTATTCCTATACAATGTATCTGACATGTCCGTCATTGGTCTCATATTCTGAAAATGAAGAATCTTATGTGCCCATCACCTTTACAGGCGTTAACGACCCGGACATCCTGGACAGGAAGGAGAGGAGAATCGACATTGTTTCCGGTCGTGTCTTCCAAGAGCAGGAAATAACGAATCTGACTTATGTGGCGATAATTTCGCAGAAATTTGCCAACGTCAACAACCTATCAGTGGGATCCCATATCACGGCTGAGATGTCTGTTTATGATATTCGGGTTGAACCGGAAGCTATGGTAGCGACCCAAAGATATGATTTCCAGGTCATTGGGTTGTTTGAACCGGCCAAACGGGTAAGGACAGGAAACGAGAATTTAGATTATCAGTTGAGGCAGATGGAGGAAGAATGGGAGAACAAAATCTATGTTTCTAACAGGGTTTTGAACGAGGCAGCAACCTTTAGTAAAGATGCCGCTATAGAGATGAATCCCGAGATGGCGGAAGATTATCCAGCACCCTCTTACACCACCTTATTCGTGCTGAATGATCCAGATGATGCGGGATCCTTCTCCAGAGAAGCTGCCGTCTTTCTTCCGAGCTACTATAAGATGGAGATCAGTAGCTCCTTTAATCAGGTGGAAGCCCCTATGGAATCCATGCGGGGAATCGCGGATAATGTGTTGTACATTGGTGTAGGCGCCGCTATCGTAACGATAAGATTGGTGATCACATTGTTCTTAAGGGACAGAAGGCATGAAATCGGCATCTATCTTTCTCTAGCGTGACTTTCAGACTTTCCACAGGTTGAATTGTCCAACCCGTTGATAATTCAATCTTTTTCGCGTCCATTATGTAGTGATAACTCATTTGCTAATAAAATCGCGTTAACTATTGACATG
>WRJI01000051.1 GCA_009778595.1 Peptococcaceae bacterium
GGGATGAGAACGGCTGGGAACTCTCAGACGCAGTCGGAATTATCTTTATAGAATTAACCAAGCTAAGCAAAGTGATCAAAAAGCCGGTAGAAACCATGACAGGCGAAGAACTCTGGAGCGTGTTCTTTGCATATGGATCCGACCCAAAATACAGGGAACTGTTGAACAAACTCACAGCCGTCAGGGGGGAAATCAAAATGGCTAAAGACCTGCTTCAAACTATCAGCAAAGACGAAATCGAAAGGGCTCATTTCCGTTCCCGCCGCATGTTCCGCATGGATATGGAACACAACCTTATTGCCGCACGGGATGAGGGGCGTGCTGAAGGGCATGCTGAGGGGCATGCTGAGGGGCATGCTAAAGGGCGTGCTGAAGGGGTGATCGCCGTAGCCAGAAATATGCTGAAACGCAACAGATCGATCGATGACGTTGCCGAAGACACTGGCCTGACCCGCGAGGAAGTGGAAAACTTGCGCGATAATGAATAGGGAGCGTCCAGGGTAAAGCAGGTATCCTCATTGTTGGGCGATCCCATCAATGAAAATTGATTCAAGGCCCACCTGCTTAAGGTGGATACGACTTAGTGAAAGTGGTATTTTTTGGATTCTTCTGGCCGTTTACAAATAATTTGTTTGTGTAGTATAATGATGCTGACTTAGCAGAAAACCGCTTGGATTTTGTATGAAACTGAGACGGTGAAGGCTGGTTTGTTCGTTGATTGCGACCAACACCTTCATCATTCCATGGGGAGGTGTTTTTTTGCGGGATAAAACCTTTGGTATTGTTGGGGCCGGTGTTGTTGGTACGCTGATGGCTGTTGGGTTAGAACGGTCGGGGCTTTTTAGGTGCGGGGGCGTACATTCACGCAGCCGCGCATCTTATGAACGGTTTCAGGGGTTTGTTTCTTGTGAGTCTTGTTCTTTGGCGGAGTTGGCTAAACGGTGTTCGCTGATTTTTGTTACGACACCGGATGATGTGATTGCACAGGTGGCGGGGGAACTGCTGGATTCTGCTGACGAGGAGACCTTGAGAGGAGAACGGATTCTTGTTCATTGTTCCGGAGCTCTGCCTTGGCGGGTTTTGGCACCGGAGGGGGCGGGATCGAGTTCAGCGACTGTTTCGATGAGGCAAGGACGTTGGCAGTATGCCGGGGTCCATCCCTATAGGGCTTTTGCTTCAATAGCGGATGGGATTGATTCTGTGGCAGGAACCCATTTTGGAATCGACGGCAGCGATGAGGGAGCTGTGCTGTGTGCCGAAGAAATCGTTCGGGCTCTGAGAGGGGTTGCCCATAGGGTTCCGGAGGGTGGAAAGGTGCTTTATCACGGGGCGGCTGTGATCGCGTCTAATTATTTGGTGACATTGGCCTCTATTGGAGTTGAGCTGTTGGAGCGGATCGGGTTGACCCGGGAGGAAAGTCTGGAGTTGTTATTGCCTTTGATGGAAGGGACGCTGGATAATCTGAAGTCGGGAGGCCTGAATGTGTTAACAGGCCCGGTTGCGCGAGGCGATACCGAAGTGGTGCACCGCCATTTGCGGGAGTTGCCTGAGGATGTACATGATGTTTATTGCGCTTTGGGTCAATGGGCGCTTAAGTTGGGTCGCCGGCAGCGGGAGCTGGCCGGGAGGCCTTATGCGCCGGAGGTGGTGATGGAACTGGAGCGATTGTTTGAGAGTTTGTGATACTTGTGCGGAGTTAAGGGGTGTAAGTATGAAGATAACAGAATATATTGATGAAGTGAGAGGGTTGACTGCCCAAGCCAGGGCAGAGGGTAGACGGGTTGCGTTGGTGCCGACTATGGGGTATCTGCATGAGGGCCATCTGTCTTTGGTACGGGCGGCGCGGGAGTCAGTTAGTGGAGTCGGGGCGGCGCGGGAGTCAATTAGTGGGGTTGGGGCGGAAGCCGATAACAGAGTTTTCGTGGTGATGAGTATTTTTGTGAATCCTTTGCAGTTTGGGCCTCAGGAGGATTTTGAGAAGTATCCGCGGGATTTGGCGCGGGATCAGCTTATGGCGGCGTCGGCTGGGGTGGATCTGCTGTTTGTGCCTTCTGTGGAGGAGATGTATCCTTCGGGGCCGTCGCTAACTTTGATTCAGGTGGCGGAGGTGAGTGAGGGCCTATGCGGTGCCGCGCGACCGGGTCATTTTACAGGGGTGGCGACGGTGGTGGCGAAGCTGTTGCTGATCTGTCAGCCGGATGAGGCTTTTTTTGGACAGAAGGATTATCAACAGTTGATGGTCATAAGGCAGATGGCTATGGATCTGTGTATACCGACGCGAATTGTTTCGGTTCCTATTCTGCGGGAGAAGGACGGATTGGCGATGAGTTCGCGGAATGTCTATCTGAGCCCGGAATATCGGCTGCAGGCCCCCGTGCTTTATGAGGCTCTGTGCCGGGGGGCTGACGCGGTGTTGAGCGGGGAGACTGATTATGATACGATATGCGCTTTGGTGCGTGATTGTATCGCCGGGTCGGCGGCACAGGTTGAGTATGTTGAGATTCGTGATCGGGAGGATTGGAAACGACCGGAGAGACTCCATCAAAAGGTTGTTATCTTGCTGGCGGCTCGATTGGGGGAGACCCGTCTGATTGATAATATTCTTGTGGGGGATAGGGGGGAAAGAATATGATGCGGAGTATGATGAAGTCGAAGATTCATTGTGCCCATGTTACTGAAGCGAATTTGCATTATCAGGGCAGTATAACCATTGACAGACATTTGATGGCGTTGGCGGATATTTTGCCGAATGAGCGGGTTCAGGTTGTGAACAAAAACAATGGTGCCAGGCTGGAAACTTATGTGATTCCCGGGGAGGCCCATTCAGGGGCGATGTGTTTGAACGGAGCGGCGGCTCGGTTGGTGATGGCCGGCGACGAAATTATTGTGATTTCGTACGGGGATATGACGACGGAGGAAGCCATGAGTTATCGGCCCCGGGTTGTTTTTGTTGACAAGAACAATCATCCTGTGGAAATCAAGGATCATGAGGACGCGTTTTCGGAGTATGAGGAACGGGAAGGATTTTTATCGTGAAAGATTCTTATGGATCAAATCTTGAATATAGATTCAGCGATGTCGTTGTTGTGGGCAGCGGTATAGCTGGGCTGTTTGCCGCTATGGGACTAGCTGAAGAATGCCAGGTGACGGTTCTGACGAAAGCCGGGATTGAACGAAGCAGTACGGAGGAAGCTCAGGGGGGAATCGCGGCGGCTCTTAGGCCGGATGATTCGCCTGCTTCGCATTTTCAGGATACGTTGTTGGCGGGAGCCGATCTCTGTAATGAGGAGGCTGTACATGTCTTGACCCAGAAAGGCCCTGAGTATGTACGGAAGCTTATGGGTATGGGGGTGGAGTTCGATCGTGTTCGCGGTGAATTGGATTTTACCCGGGAGGCCGCCCATTCGAATCGGCGCATTCTGCACGCCGGAGGGGATATGACCGGGCAGGTTATTCAACGCCAATTGGCGGCGAATGCCCGCAGGGATGGTCTGCGGGTTGAGGAGAATTGTTTTGTGGTGGATCTTTTGAAAGATGAGGATGGCGCTGTTGTTGGCGTATTGGCGTTGCGGGACGGCGTGTTGACGGTGTGGATGGCCAAGGCTGTGATTTTGGCGACGGGAGGTCTGGGGCAACTTTATCAGTATACGTCGAATCCTGAGGTGCTGACGGGGGACGGCATGGCAGCAGCGTTGCGGGCGGGGGCGGAGCTCATGAATATGGAGTTCGTGCAATTCCATCCGACGGTGTTTTTGCAGCCTGACGGGAAGTGTTTCCTTATTTCTGAGGCGGCGCGGGGGGAAGGAGCCCGGTTGATTAATGAGCGGGGCGAGTTTTTTATGGATGCGGTGCCGGGGAAGGAGATGGCTCCCAGGGATGTAGTGGCTCGAGCGATCTGGGCGGAGTTGGCCCGGGGGCCGGTTTATCTGGATTTCTCTACGATTGTGGGAAAGGATGTTCGGGAAGGGTTTCCGCAAATTTATCGGAATTGTCTTCAGGGTGGTGTGGATATCACCCAGAGGCCGGTCCCGGTCATGCCGGCGGCACATTATTCCATGGGCGGCGTCCGGATCGATATCGAGGGACGGACGAATTTGAAGAATCTTTTTGCCTGTGGGGAGTGCGCCTGCAACGGTGTTCATGGGGCTAACCGGCTGGCGAGCAATTCTTTGCTTGATGGGTTGGTTTTTGGATCGGAAGTACGAAGCGGGGTGCTGAAAGCGATGCTGGGGGCCGGAGAGATCGGTGTCTGTGAGGCCCAGGACCGGAACGGCGGTGGTCCACAAGGCGTTCCACAGTTGGTTCTTGATATTCGGCACTCGGTTTTTTGGGAGCGTCTTCTGGAATTTGAGGAGCAGCTGTTGGCTTATGGCATTCGGTTTTCTGACGCCGGAAATCATACGGCGAATGAATCCGGAATCGAACGATCCCCGCGTGATGTGACTGCCGAGCATCGATCGCCGTACACCGAACACCGAAAGTCGGATACCGGGTTTGCTTCGAGCGCCGAATCTGGAACTTCTGAGTTGAGAGCTGAGTTAACCGCGATCATGTGGGATAAGGTGGGAATTATTCGGCATGAAACCGGATTGAAGGAGGTTTTGGCGCGGCTGGATGATTTGGCTGTGGGGGTGCCACCGGTTTTGCATGTGGACAGTTTGGAGTTGGCTAATTTGTTGGTTTTGGGTAAAGTCATCGCTTTGTCGGCGTTGGGACGACAGGAGAGCCGAGGGGGACATTATCGGGAGGATTATCCGGTAAGTTCTTCTGAATTTCATAAGAATTCTGTTTGTACAAGAGGGAGGGACGGGCATGACAGCGTGGAATTTGTCAATCTCTGATCTTATCGATACGGCTTTGCGAGAAGATATCGGGTCGGGAGATTTGAGCTCACTTATTTTGCCGGCGGAGGTATCGGGAGAAGCGATTGTTATCGCTAAGGCTTTCGGGGTAGTCTGCGGGTTGGAAATTGTCCGGGCGGTGTTTGAACGAGTCGAATCCAAGATTGTTTTTACGCCTTTATGTCAAGATGGTGATGTTGTAACGCCGGGGATGCCGATAGCGCGGCTGAAGGGGCCTTTAGCGGGGATTTTGCAGGCTGAGCGAACGGCGCTGAATTTCTTGCAACATTTGTCCGGCGTTGCGACGATAACGGCACGTATGGTTGAAGCCGCTTCTGCGGGGGTGGCAGCTTCCGGAACAACCCCTGAACAGGGATCGAACAATTTGTTGCCGGACAAACCTGTGAGGATCGTTGATACACGCAAGACGTTGCCGGGGATGCGGGCGCTGCAAAAATACGCTGTGCGAACGGGCGGCGGTCACAATCACCGATTTGGCCTTTATGATGGGGTTATGCTTAAGGACAATCATCTGGCCGCGGCCGGCGGTGTAGCTGAAGCCGTGCTGAAGGCACGGCAATGTGTAGGACATATGGTTAAAATTGAGGTTGAATGTGAGACGATAACTCAGGTCCGCGAGGCTGTCGCGGCCGGGGTGGATGTTATTATGTTGGACAATATGTGTCTTGATGATATGCGCGAAGCCGTTGCCTTGATCGGAGGGCAGGCTCTTGTGGAAGCCTCCGGGGATATTCGTGAGGACAATATTGCCGAAGTGGCGGCGGTTGGGGTTGATATCATTTCTATGGGGTGTCTGACGCATTCTGTGCGGGCGCTGGATTTTAGCCTGGTGATCGATACTTCGAAACCGTCAATACAACAGCTGACAGCTATCGATAGTAACTTATAGACGCGAAGTGTCAATAAAAAACAAGAAAATCCACATTCTGAATACTGAATACTGAATACTGGATACTTGCGGGCAGAGCCCGCGTTAGATTCTCGAACATCGAAAATCGCACAAGCGAATAGGGGGTTGGGAGGTTTGGAAAAACGAGTTGAACATCAGCAAGAGGGGGATCCGATCCTTTTGGCTTTTGATGTGGGGAATACGCATATTGTTATGGGGGCTTTCCGGGACAATGTGTTATTGCATCATTGGCGGATGTCTACGGACAAAAACCGCTCGGCGGACGAGTACGCTTTGCTGGTTGAGCGGTTGTTGGCTTTTGTGGGATTGGATTTCACTTGTGTACGGGGCGCAATTGTTGCTTCTGTGGTGCCGCCGGCGACGCCGCCTTTGGAGGCGATGTTATGTGAGTACGCATTTGTGACGCCGCTGATTGTTGGCCCGGGAACCAAGACAGGAATGCCGATTGTGTGCTATAATCCCCGGGAGGTCGGGGCCGATCGCATTGTGAATGCTGTGGCAGGGTTGGCAAAATATGGGGCGCCGTTGATTCTGATAGATTTTGGGACAGCGACGACTTTTTGTGCTGTGAACAATAAGGGTGAATATGTGGGTGGTGCGATTGCCCCGGGAATTGGGATTGCCAGTGAGGCTTTGTTTCAGCGGGCCTCCAAGTTGCCGCGGGTGGATATTATCAAACCGGAGACGGTTATCGGCAAAGACACGGTGAGCAGTATGCAGTCCGGTCTGTATTACGGTTATTGCGGCTTGACGGAACATATTGTATGTCTGATGAAACAGGAGCTGGGGCTGGGGGATCCCGGCGGCGGGCAGAATCAGAAGGATGAGAAGAGGCGTCAAGGTGGTATTACAGTGGTAGCGACGGGGGGGCTGGCGGCTCTGGTAGCGGAGAGTTGCTCGGTTATTGATGTTGTGGATGAAGATTTAACATTGGAAGGTTTGAGGATTATTTATGGGAAAAACAAGCTTGAAGCAGGCAGAAGCTAAAGCGGGCAACGCCTGTATGTACCCGCATGTCTCATAAACCATTCATCTGGGCTGCTCCTATGGCCGGGGTCACAGATAAGGCGTACCGTCAACTTATCCGCGAGTTGTGCGAGAACGATTCATGCATTCGCGTTCATACGATGACGGAGATGGTCAGTTGCCAAGCGTTGCATTTTCACAATAAGTTGACTTTAGCGATGCTTGATCTGGAGGGGGAGCCGGTTCCGAGGACGGTCCAAATCTTTGGCAGAGATCCTTCCCTGATGGCCGAAGGCGCGAAGCGGCTTGTGAGCATGGGGGCGACAGCCATCAATATCAATATGGGGTGTCCGGTGCCTAAGATTGTGAACAACGGGGAAGGGGCAGCTTTGCTCAAGAACCTTCCTCTGGCTACGGAGATTGCGGGGGCCGTTGTGGACGCTGTGGGTGGTGTCGGAACCGGTAGCGCGTGTGTTCCGGTGAGCGTGAAGACACGGTTGGGGTGGGATGAGGAACATATTGTTATATCGGAGCTTGCTTTACGGCTGGAGCAAGCGGGTGTTGCCGAGCTGATGGTGCACGGACGGACGCGAAGCCAATTCTATGGGGGGCGCGCGGATTGGAGTTGGTTGGCGCGGGTAAAAGCGGTTGCGGGTATTCCCGTTATTGGCAACGGTGATATTCAGATACCGGAGGATGCTGTACGGTTGGTGGAGGAAACGGGGTGTGACGGGGTTATGATCGGTCGGGGTATGCTTGGCAATCCTTGGGTTGTGGCGCGGACAGCGATGTTGCTCCAGAATGGGGTTTTGACACCGGAGGTGACAGCTGCCGAAAGGTTACGCGTCGCGCATAGGCATTTTGAGCTGTTGGTTCAGTATAAAGGGGAGGCTGTAGCTGTCAAGGAGATGCGTAAACACGCCCTATGGTATACCAAGGGTGTACGGGGGGCGGCACGTTTGCGTCAACGGATGTCACAGATCCAGAGTGTTGAGGCTTTTGCGGGGTTGATGGAGGAGGCTTTCAAGTGAATTCTATGATCGAATATGGTGACTTTGCCCCATCGGCTAGAATGATGTATTGTTTTTCCCCTTGGTCGATCAGGATGGGATAGAGCGTGTCGCCTAGCTTGGCGGCGTTTCGGTATTCGATACGCACACGGTTGATCGGAAAATCAATGGGGATCAATTCCAAGGAGACTTCGAGGTATTTCGCGTTGTTCATGTGGTTGTAGAAGTCGATGTCGTTGCGCCGCACCGGAATGGCGGGGAGCGGGAGTCCTTCGTCAACAGAGCAGAAGATTTTCCTGTCCAGGTAGGGCATGTCTATTTTTTCATCAAGAGTGAGTTTATCAGCTTCTTCCTTGGGGAACCGCGTGACTCTGTTTGAATCCAAACGAATCAGAACACCCGTGCTCCATGTCAGGATACAGGGCTTGTTGTCGGCGTCATAAATGCCGGTGTTGCGATAGCCGACGAAGCTTTTGGTGTTGTAGACCCGGGTCTGGACGATTACGTTTTCTTTGTATTTTGGGAGGCGGAGGACGTCGATTTGCCGGGAGGTGATGAGGAGCCCAAGATTGTTATGGGTCATGAAAGCTTGGAATGAAGGTTCCGATTCCAGCCAGAATATGGAGCAGTCTTGAATCATGTTGGCGGCTTCGGATAATTTCAAGTAGCCGCTGGGGTCTGTTCGGCTGGCGCCGATACGTTCCTGGGTTGAATACATCTGGTTTCTCCTTGGGTTCATTAGTCGCTTAGGTTGCAACAACATCAATAAAAAACAAGAAAATCCACATTCTGAATCCTGAATACTGAATACTGGATACTTGCGGGCGTAGCCCGCATTAGGTAATGTCTGGCATTATGATAACAGTCTTTACCATATCATATTGCTATCTGTTCTTTGTGTCAATGTCTCGGAGGGGAGGAGGCGCGGCAAACCAGAGCGGGTATACATTTCCCGGTCATAATGTTAAGATGAGTTCTGAGAAAGGGTGTGTTGTTATGGCAAAGAAGTCTCGGCGCAGAGGGCGCAGGATTGTTCTGTTTACTTTTCTGGGTATCTTGATTTTGGCGACAGCCTACTATTTTATTTCCGGCTATGTGAAATCACTGCCCACATTGTCTTATGATTATTATACCGGGGATGGGGGTCCGGCATCTTATCCCGATGCCAGGTTTGCGGTTATGAGCGATTTGCATTTTTATGACAGCGTCACGTTGGGTGCCGAAGGAACGGCTTTTCAAGAGTATATGAACTCCGATCGCAAGCTGCTTGTGGATTCGGTGGATCTCTTGGATTACGCTATCAGTCAGATCGGCGGGGCCGACGGGGCCAATGGGGCCGACGGGGCCGACGGGGCCAATGGGACCGACGGGGCCGACGGGGCCGACGGGGCCAATGGGGCCGACGGGGCCGACGGGGCCGACAGGGCCGACGGATCCGGTGACGGGTTGCAGTTTGTCCTGGTGTCGGGAGATCTGACCAAGGATGGGGAAAGGATCAATCACGAGCAGACGGCAAGTCGGTTGCAGCAGCTTGTGGATATGGGGGTGCGGGTGTTCGTTGTCCCGGGGAATCATGATATCAACAATTCGGATGCGGTGCGCTATGTCGGCGACAGGACGGAACCGGTGGATTCCGTTTCTGCCGAGGAGTTTGCGCAGATCTACGGCAATATGGGGTTCAACGGTGCTTTGCTGCAGGATGAGGATTCGTTGAGTTATGTGGCGGAGCCTATACCCGGGTTATGGGTGATTGGCCTGGATGCTTGCCGGTATCGGGAGAATCAGCCCGGCCACGAACCGGTTATTTCCGGCAAAATCAGCCAAGCCACCGAAACCTGGTTGGCCGATGTCCTGGGGCAGGCGATTTCAGGCCAAAAGGCTGTTATCGTGGTGACACATCACGGTATCATTGAACATTGGGACGGTCAGGCCAAGCAGCATCCCCAATATCTGATGCAGGATTATCCATACGTGGGACGGTTGCTGGCTTCCTACAATGTGCGACTGGTTTTCACCGGCCATTATCATGCCCAGGATATAACTTATAGAGAGTTCGACGGAAACATTCTTTACGATATTGAGACCGGATCCTTGGTTACACCGCCTTGTGCTGTCCGTTTCTGCAGTATCTCCAACAATGCTTTAACGATTGAAAGTCTGTCGATTGTGGACAAATTGCGTCCCGGGACGGATTTTGCCGAGCAGGCTCTTCGGTTTTCCCGTGAGTCTGTGATCTCAGAAGCCTATAAGGCCGTTCGATCTTTCAAGGTGCCGGAAAAAGATTCCCGATATATTGCGGAAGGGGTTGGCGACGCTTTCATGGCCCATTACTACGGTGATGAGGATATTTCTAGGAAACCGCCTTTTGACGTGAAGAACTTGGGTCTCTACGGGCGTTTAGTCTATATGATCGAAAAGTATGTTATTGAGAATCCCTGGGTGGATGCGTGTCCGGGGGACAATAATGTGGTGATTCCGTTGTAAGACGAACCGGAGCCGTCAGGCATAGACGGCTCTATTTCTACATAGACATGCTATAGAAAAAACTCTGCGATGTGCGGAAAGGAAGTTTGTAGCATGCCTTTCAAACAGTGGCAGCAAAAAATAGGGGAAACTCTGGATTTGCCGGAGGATGTCTTCGGCGGCGGTCCAAGAATAACGCTGTTCGGCTTTGCCGTGGTTAAGATTGAGGATTTTCAACAGATTATCTCTTTTTCCGATGAGCATGTGGTTGTGAGGGTGGGTATGGGTCAGGTGGAGTTGTGGGGCCGCAATCTCGTCCTGGCTGAACTTTCGCTTCATGAGATTGAGGTTAAAGGAGAGATTCATGGGTTGAAGCTGCAGGAGGGGGAGACATGTACAAAAGGGTGAAGCACTATGGGCGCGGGTTTGTCAGGATTGAGGCCACAGGGGACAACCTGGAGGTTTTCCTGAATGAGGCCTTGGAGACAGGTGTGGTGTTCTTTAATACCCGGAGAGAGGACAAGGTTCTCTATGCCGGGGTTAGGCTCAAGGATTATGCTAAAGCCCACGAAGCGGCTCGGCTGGCCGAGGTTGATGTCCGTGTTCTGCGGGAGTCCGGATTGCCTTTTGTGGTGCTCCGCTGGGGGCGGCGGCGGGGGTTGCTTGTTGGGATCGTCCTGATTCTGGCAACCGTACTGGTGTTGTCGCAATTTGTGTTGTCGGTTTCTGTGGAAGGCAATGTGTCTTTGACGACTCAAAAGATTGTGAGTGAGGCGGACAAACTGGGTATTCGGCCTTGGGTCTACCGGGGCGCTATGGATATTAAGAATCTGGAGAAACAACTGGCGGAAGCGTTACCGGAATGTACTTGGATATCTGTGGAAGAACGGGGGACAGATATTCTGATCCGTGTTGTGGAGAAGGCGTTTCCGCCTCAGGTGGTTTTTCAGGGGAATCTTGTGGCGGAGAGAGCCGGCATTGTGGAGGAGCTCATGGTGATCCAGGGTTTGCCTATGGTCAAAGAAGGGGATACGGTGCGGGAGGGTCAGGTTCTGATTGAGGCGGATGTTCCGGCCAAGGTTGAACTTGTTAACCCGGCCGAACCGAATCATTCCTCTTCTGAGATAACCCTGTCAACCATGCCGGTGGCAAAGGGGTTCGTGCGCGGGCGAACATGGTACAGCGCCGAGGTGACACTGCCTTTACAGGAATACACGATTGCGCCCACTGGGTTGCACAAAAACGGGTGGGGTATAAAAGCCGGTGAACGAGTCATAATGATAACACACCCCCAGAGTCCGTACGAAGAATGTTTTATGGAGAGGACCCTATATCGGGTGTTGAGTTGGAGGAATTGGCGGGTTCCTGTCGAAATTATTAAGTTGAATTACCAGGAAACCCGGGTTGAGAGTGTTTCCAGAACCGTTGATCAGGCGATGGCCTTGGCTGAGGAGCAGGCTCAGTCGGCGTTGGCCGGGTTGATTCCGCAGGATGCCCAGGTTTTGGGTCGAGACAGTGTTGTTTTGTTTGCGGATGATGGATATGTTCGCATTCGCGTTCAGGCTGAAGTGTTTGAGAATTTGGCGGTTTATACGCAATAGGATCTTGTGGACGTGAGGCCGCATGAGTGGGAGGCTGAAGTGTGCGAATAGAGACGGATGAGTGGCCGACTGAGGAAGCAAACTTGCACCAAGGCGAGTTGGATCGACGCCATGGGGACGGGGAAGCTGTAAGGGAGGTTGATTCCGTAATCGATGAGGATGGGAACCTCGCTTGTACGAGGCCGCACGTCACTTGTGAAGTGCGTAAGTTTCTGCGTGACGGTGAGGAAGCTTTGAATCTTCTGGGATTCCGGGATATCCATTTGAGTTATTTGGTGGAACGTCTCGGGTGTGATGTTTACAGCCGCGGCGGGGAGATTGTTATTACCGGTCAGCCGTTGAGGGTGAAAACAGCCGAGGCTGTTGTTGATGAGCTTCTGGATATGGTGCGGCGGGGTCATACCTTGTCGGTGACGGATATTAATTATGTGGTTTCGCGTATGGAAGAAGGGGCCGACCGAGGGATGGCGGAGTTTCTAACCAAAGTGATCGCCACCACCCATCGGGGACGGCCGATCAAAGCCAAGACCATGACCCAGGCTCTGTATATTAAGGCTATGGAGCGGGATTCGGTGGTTTTCGGCATTGGTCCGGCCGGGACGGGGAAAACATATTTGGCTGTTGTTATGGCGGTGAAGGCTCTTCGGGCCAAAGAGGTTAGCCGGATTGTGCTGACCAGGCCGGTTGTGGAAGCCGGAGAGAAGCTGGGGTTTTTGCCCGGGGATCTGCAGGAGAAGGTGAATCCTTATTTGCGGCCATTATATGACGCGCTGTTTGATTTGCTGGGCTCAGAAACGACGGCTCGCTATATCGAGAAGGGTACGATTGAGATTGCGCCTTTGGCTTATATGCGCGGGCGCACATTGGACGAGTCTTTTATTATTTTGGATGAAGCTCAAAACACGTCGCCGGAGCAGATGAAGATGCTGTTGACCCGGTTAGGTTTCGGGGCGAAGGCGATTGTGACCGGAGATGTCACCCAGGTGGATTTGCCAAAGGGTCATTATTCCGGTTTAATAGAAGTGCAGCGCATTCTGACGATGATACCCGGGATTTCCTTTCATCAGTTCTCTGTGGAGGATATTGTGCGCAATCCTCTTGTGCAGAGTATTCTTCATGCTTATGAGAGCGATGCCGCAATGAGACGGTGAGGCGGCACAGGAATATGGTGAGGCGGCACAGGAAATAGTGAGGCGGCACAGGAATATAGTGAGGCGGTACAATGAACGGATTTTTTGAAAAGATTTGGTCGCTGGTGAAATCGTTGATGGGGGTAGTCAAATCGGCGATTATGAGGGGTATATCGGCAACACGAGGGAAGCTGTCTTCGCTGGGAACACAGAAGAAGGTCCGCTTGAAAGAGATTGCTTTTTCTGTTGGGGCTTTTGTGCTTTTTTTCGGGTTTTTTATGTTGCTGATTTCCGGAGGACAGTTGCGTGAAAAAGCCGATGTTGTGCAAGGGGAAAAGAGTCCTTCTGAGTTTCTGGCGCCGTATGATGCGACTGTGGATCGGCACTTGAAGTATGAGAGAGAGCGAAAAAACGCCGAGGATCGAGTGGAATCGGTGTACAAGGCTGATGATAATGCTATCAATAGGCTGCAGCGGAACCTTGATGATGTCTTCAATCGGATTCGCGAAGCGGAGTCATTGGATCTTCCCGAACAAAGGATTGCGGCCTTGCGGACGAACGCGGCGTTGTCGTCGGATACGATTGTTGTGTTTGAAAAGTTGGATAATGATAACCTGTTGACGCTTTTTGTGGACGCGGATTTCGGCAGGGTTCGGAGTCTTTGCACCCGGGCTGTTGTGAGCGTGGCGGAGAATCCTGTTTCCGGCGCGAAAAAGCGCGAGGAGATTGCGGCTATGGGAGTCATTATTCGTGAAGAGATCAACAAACTCCAAATCCCCGACGCCTATCTTGTGCTGATGGATAACTTTGTGACCCTTAAAGTGACTGAGGCGACATTGGTTATTGATGATGTGAAGACCAAAGAAGCTCGTGATCTGGCGCTGAGTCAGGTTGTGCCGGAGACCGAGTTCTATAATAAGAACAGAAAAATCGTTGGGGAAGGCGAGGTCGTTACAGAGGATATCTATGAGGTGCTGGCGGCTTTTAATCTGATTAAAAGAGAGTCCAACACCTGGGCTTTGGTGGGGAACGCTCTTGTGACGTTGTTGGGGATGATTCTTGTGCTGTTCTTTTTGTATCGTTTTCAGAAGGAACTGTTCGTTCGCCGCAATCAGCTGATACTGATCGGGATTATGATGACGCTGGTTCTGGGGTTCGCCCGAGGGGTGCTGAGTATCTCTCTGGGGGCCCAGAGTGTTGCCGATTTGTTGATTTTCTTGATACCGGTCGCGTGGCTTTCCATGACGCTGACAATTTTGCTTGGGGAATATGTGGCGTTGGCGTCCAGTGTTCTGATTGTTTTCTATATGTTGATGATGGTTGATCCGTCGAACGCGGGGTTGAGGCCTTTTTTGCTGGTGTTTCTCAGCATTGTCGGGTCTTTCGGGGGGATTATCAGTGTGTCTGTGCTCAAGCAGCGTACGGATTTGGCACGATCCGGTCTTTATCTGGCGGGGATCAATGTGGTGAGCGTTTTATGTTTGTGTTTGGTGCTGAACTTGAGTTGGCAGGCAGCAACTGTTTACACATTGGTTATGGTTGTGAACGGTTTTTTGTCGTCGATTCTTATGATCGGGATGTTGCCTTTGCTGGAGCGGGCCTTTGGGATTACGTCGTCAGTGCGCCTGTTGGAGCTTGCCGATCCTAATAATCCTTTGTTGAAACAGCTGCTTGTTGACGCACCCGGAACGTATCATCACAGTGTTATGGTGGGAAATCTGGCGGAAGCCGCGGCGGAGCAGGTGGGGGCGAACCCGCTGTTGGTTCGGGTGGGGGCGATGTATCATGATATTGGTAAATTGAAGCGTCCTTATTTTTTCATCGAGAACCAGCTTGGGGCCGAAAATCCTCATGATAAAATCACGCCGACCCTCAGCGCTTTGATCATTGTGTCTCATGTTAAAGATGGGCTGGAATTGGCGGAAAAGCATAAACTGCCGGAGTGGATTAAGAATATTATCAGGGAGCATCATGGCAACAGCCGGGCAAATTATTTCTATATTAAGGCTTTGACGGACAACCCTGATACCGATGAGAAGGCGTTCCGATATGGTGGGCCTAATCCCATGTCCAAGGAGTCGGCAATTGTGTTGCTGGCCGATAATGTCGAGGCGGTGATCCGATCTCATCGGGGAAATACAACGGGTCGACTGAATGCTTTGGTGTATAAAATCATCCAGGATAAGGCGGATGAAGGGCTTCTTAGCGGGTCGGAGCTGACATTCAAGGATCTCAGTGTGATTGCGGCGGCTTTCGTAAAGGTTCTGAGCGGGGTTTTTCATTCGAGGGTGGCTTATCCGGAGATGCCAAAAACGAAGTCAAGGGATACTCATAAAAAGCAGGTTGTCCAAGCGAAAGGGTCTCGGCAAGAGAGCAAACGGCACCGGATTGCGGAGGCGGAACAGGCGGATTCGGAGCTTTCGGAAGATAAAGGGATTCAAGGGGATGAGGAGGACAAAGGGGTCAGAGGACATAAGGGCGAAGGGATTCATCGGAGTGAACGGGTGTCTGTTTCCGATGAGTTTGCCAAAACGGTCTATATGACGGGGTCGCGTTTTTCGATGGATGATAACCAGGATAGAAGCAATCAGCGTGGTATCGGTTCCGGGTCCCGGTTGAGGAAACCGAAGAAGCAGAACCAAACGCGTCCGACGAAACGGCAACTGAAGAAGAAGGGGTGACCGTTTGGGAGCGAGGGTGAGCGAGGGTGAGCGAGAGGGATCAAGAGGTATGGATATTAATATCATTTGGGAGACAGGGACGATTGCTGACAACGAAATTGATGGTTTCACGGATCTGCTGCGCCAAGGGCTGGAGACGGCTCTGGCTATGCTTGATTTAAAGTTCGAATCAGGACCTGAAATAGGGTTGCTGGTGACGGACGATGAGGGAATTCGTATTCTTAACAGAGATTACCGAGAGATTAATGAACCAACGGATGTCCTTTCTTTTGCCATGTTGGAAGGGGAGGAGGAGGGCATCTACAACCATGAACGGTCTATTCTGGGGGATATCGTCATTTCGGCACAGACAGCGGCCAGGCAGGCGGCCGAAGGCAGAGACGGGGTTGGGTATGAAGGCAGCGCCTCTCACAGTCTCGCTTGGGAGATGATCTTTCTGAGTGTCCATGGTTTGTTGCATCTTTGTGGTTATGATCACGGATCGGACCGGGAGGCATATGATATGTCCCAGTGGGAGACACGCATTATGAGTCGGATCGCCGAGCGGTTGGGCGACGACAGTTTGACCATCGAATAAGGGGGGTTGAGATGAACAAGAAAGGATCCATGAAGTTCAAATTCAGTGCTGCCTGGTCTGGGGTGGTTCGGCTTTTCAAGTTGGAACGCAACGCGCGTATTCATACCGTGGCGACGGTTCTTGTTGTTGTTGCCGGACTCATCGCGAGATTGCACCCGTGGCAATGGGTGGCTGTCTTGATTATGGTGGGTTTTGTCTGGAGTATGGAACTGATGAATACGGCTTTGGAGACGCTGGTTGACAAAATCCATCCTCAGGAGCATCCTCTCATCGGCGCGGCTAAAGACGCGGCGGCAGGAGCCGTCCTGGTCGCCTCGATATTGGCTGTTCTGGTTGGGATTATTGTGTTCGCGAGTCGTGTTTTTGGTAATTGATCTTCAATTCATGGGTAGGGGGTTTCGAACATAGAACATAGTACAGTCACCGATGCAATCTTTGTTGACGCGCAAAACCTTGATGCTAAAGGAGAACTGGTGGAGAGAGCGAGACAGGCCTTGGGAAGGGCTTACGCTGTTTATTCCGGGTTCCGAGTGGGGGCGGCGTGTTTGTGGTCTTCCGGCCTGGTGACCTTGGGGTGCAATGTTGAAAATGCTTCTTATGGGTTGACGGTTTGCGCTGAAAGGGTGGCTCTTTTCGCAGGGGTAGCGCAGGGAGAGAGAGAACCGCTGGGGCTGGCTGTGGCGGTGGAGGGCGCGGCGTTTGCCGTTCCTTGTGGGGCGTGTTTGCAGGTTATGGCCGAGTGGGCGGCGGAGTTGCCGATTTTCTTAACAAATGGGGACGGTGAGGTGCGGGTGACGGATCTTCGGGAGTTGTTGCCGATGGCCTTCAAGATCGGGGGGGCGGTTCCCGGGGGATCGAGGGTTAAGGGAGAATGGAATGGGGAGTGATATGGTGATACAGGAGGGGTTCCTTTCCGGTTTTGTAGCCGTGATTGGACGGCCTAATGCCGGTAAGTCGACGTTGCTGAACGCCCTTTTGGGGCAGAAGGTTCTGATTATGTCGGACAAGCCTCAGACCACGCGTAATACAATTCGATGTATTGTAACGGAATCGAGGGGTCAAATCATTTTTCTGGATACGCCGGGTATTCATAAACCTAAGGATCGTTTGGGGGAATGGATGCTTGAGGAGGCTCTCGGCGCTTTGCGCGCTGTGGACGTCGTAATTTGGGTTGCTGATGCGACGGCAACCTGGGGGACGGGAGACGCGTCGATCGCCGAGGTTGTGCAGGCGAGCGGGTTGAAAACCTTACTGGTGCTGAACAAAGTTGATCTTTTGAATAAGAGTGTTTTGTTGCCTCTGATCGATGAGTGGTCCCGGCGGTTTGATTTTGCGGAGATTGTGCCGGTTTCTGCGTTGCGGGAGGAGAACACTTCCCGGGTATTGGATTCCCTTTGGGCTTATTTACCTGAGGGGCCTATGTATTATCCGGAAGATGAGGTGACCGATCGGCCGGAACGTTTTATTGCCGCCGAAATTGTACGGGAAAAGGTTTTCGCGTTGACACGGGAGGAAATTCCTTATGCTGTCGGTGTCGTGGTGGAAGGGATGGAAGAGAAGGCGGCTTTGATTAAAATTGAGGCGGTCCTTTTCGTCGAAAGAGATTCGCAAAAAGGCATTGTTATCGGTAAGGATGGCAGCCTGATCAAAGAGGTAGGCCGACAGGCGCGGGAGGAGCTGGAGGAGCTTTTGAACAGAAAAGTCCTGTTGAAGCTTTGGGTAAAGGTGCGCAAGGATTGGCGCAATCGGGGGGATACTCTGCGGGAGCTGGGTTACGAGTGAGAGGCGAGGGTAAAATGGAGCAAGCGAAGCTGCTACTCAGTGAATATTTTGGGTATTCGAGTTTTTATCCGGGACAGGAGGCGCTTATTCAACAGATTCTTATGAGTCAGGATGTGTTGGGTATTATGCCGACCGGCGGCGGGAAATCTTTGTGCTACCAGATTCCGGCCTTGATGTTACCGGGGATTACGCTGGTTATTTCTCCGTTGATCTCGCTCATGAAGGATCAGGTTGATGGATTGCAACGTATGGGTATCGGGGCGCGGCTTTTGAATTCTTCACTTTCTCAGAGGGAAATCAATGATACTTTTCAAGCCCTTCATCATCATAAGATCAAGTTGCTCTATATCGCGCCGGAACGGTTAGAAACTGAAGGGTTTGTGGATTATTTGAAACAGCTGCAGATTTCAATGGTGGCGGTGGATGAGGCTCATTGCGTTTCCCAGTGGGGTCATGATTTTCGTCCGAGCTACCGGCGTATCCGCTCAATGATTGCCGATCTACCGGAGAGGCCTTTGGTGGGCGCTTTTACCGCAACGGCGACGGAGCGCGTTCGGAAGGATATTCTGGCTCTGTTGGGATTGGTTACTCCTTATGTTTTGTGCACGGGATTTGATCGGCCTAATCTGCATTTTGCCGTGTATTCTTTGCCGGATAGAGAGCGGTACATACTGGATTATGTTCGGGCGCGGCCGGGGATTTCCGGGATTGTCTATTGTTTGACACGTAAGCAGGTGGATAGCCTTGCGCATTTTCTCGCAACTGCCGGGTTATCAGTGTTACCTTACCATGCCGGTTTGGATGATGAGACGCGGCGCACGAATCAGGATGCTTTTCGCCAAGATCAGGTTGATGTTATGGTGGCGACAAACGCTTTTGGCATGGGGATCGATAAATCTAATGTCCGTTTTGTGTTGCATTGTGGTATGCCAAAAACCTTGGAGAGTTATTATCAGGAGGCGGGCCGGGCCGGGCGGGACGGGGAACGGGCGGCGTGCGTTTTGTTATATACCGCCCAGGATATTATGACGAACAGGTATTTGCTGGAGGCTTCCGGCGAAGGGGGCGATTTGTCCGGAAGAAGTGATAAGACGGACGACTATAAGAAGTTGCAAGAGATGATCAATTATTGTCATATCGATTCTTGTTTGCGGGCCTATATTCTTCGCTATTTCGGGATGTCTGACGTGGTGCCGGGGTGTTCGAATTGTTCCAATTGTGATGAAGGGGCTGTCGAAACGGATATTACGATCGAGGCACAAAAAATCATTTCTTGCGTGATCAGGATGGGCAACCGATTTGGCACTGTTTTGGTTACGCAGGTTTTGCGGGGGGCCAACACGCGGAGAATCCGGGATTTAGGGATGGGTAAGCTGTCTACCTACGGTATTATGAGGGATTGTTCGGAGAAGTCGATTAAGGAGACGATTGCTTTCCTTGTCGCCCAGGGCTATTTGCAGCTTTCTTCGGGGGAGTATCCTGTGTTGATGGCCGGCAAAAAAGCGAGGGATTTTTTGCGCGATAAAAGTCGTCTGACAATGAAACGCGTGTTGAACCCGCAAGAGGGGTCTCCGGGGACCCCTGTTCAGAGACCTAAGCCTTTCATGGAACATAGTGACTTATTTGATAAGCTCAAGAGTTTGCGCAAAATTGTCGCGGAGCAGTCCCGGGTGCCGCCTTTCGCTATTTTTTCTGATGCGACGTTGATCGGGATGTGTTCGTTTTTGCCGCAGACGTTAGAGGAATTGTTGGCGGTTTCCGGTGTGGGCAAGTATAAGTTGGAGCAGTATGGCGAGAACTTCCTCCGTGTTATTCAGGACTATAGGGATGAACGGGGTATTCAGGGAGATTATACAGATAAGGGACAGGTCCGGAAGAAGGCAGAAAGACTTCGGGTTAAGAATCCTACCGGGAAGGGGAATACGGTGTTGCATTCGTTTTTGTTGTATCAACAGGGGAAATCGGTGGCGGAGATTGCCGCTGAACGGGAGTTGGTTGTCACAACGGTTGAAAAACACCTTGTTGATGCTTATCGTATGGGGTTGGCGGTCGATCCGGAGGCGTTCGTTCCGAAAAAGTATCGAGAGGTATTGTTTGCAGCGATCGCGGAGCATGGGGTTGAGGGGTTGAGACCGATCAAGGAAGCTGTGCCGGCTGAGATACCGTATAGTGCGATTCGGTTTGCTGTGGAGATGTATAAGAAGAGGCAGGAGCGTCCGGAGAGAGAATAATGGGATTAAGGGGGGTCTGTGATGGATAAGGCTAAATTGGCTGGGGCTATGGAATCGACACTTTTGCGTCCGGAAGTTCGGGAGGAGGATGTTGTCAGGCTTTGCCATGAGGCGGTGGAACTTGGGGTTGCCGCGGTTTGTGTGAATCCTTGTTGGGTTCGAACGGCGGCGCGGCTGTTGCACGCCACCCGGGTGGTTGTGGTGACGGTGGCGGGGTTTCCGCTGGGGGCTTCTTTGACTCAGATGAAGGTGCAGGAAGTTGTGGCAGCCAAGGCTATGGGCGCCCAGGAGATCGATGTTGTTGTTAATGTGGGGCATGTTAAGAGCCGGTTGTGGGGATTGGTTGAAGCGGAGTTGGGACAGTTAACTGAGACCGCTCATCAGTGTGGGATGACGCTGAAAATAATTGTGGAGTGTCCTTTGTTAAGTGAAGCGGAGAAGCGTCAAACGGCCCAACTGGCTCACAAGGCCGGGGTGGATTATCTGAAAACCTGTACGGGGTTCAACGGTGGTCATGCGACGGTGGAGGATGTGAAGAGTTTGCAGGCTTGGTCGGGTCCGGCGATGAGGATCAAGGCATCGGGAGGGATCGCCGGCGCCGCTCAGGCTGAGGCCTTGTTGTTGGCGGGAGCACGCCGTTTAGGAACGAGTCGGGCCGGTGAGATTCTGGAGTCGATGGGTGAGGGAGCGGGATGAGCAGCTATAAGGCGGATGCGCTGGTGATCCGAAGCCGGGAGTATAAGGAGGCAGATCGGTTGATTACTTTGTATTCCCGGGAATACGGCAAGATTAGCGCCGTGGCTAAAGGGGTGCGTAAGGCGACGAGTAAACAGAGAGGCGGTGTTCAGCTTTATACATACGCCGATTTCATGTTGTATAAGGGGCGCAGTCTGGATACAGTTCAGCAGGCCCATCCACGTGAGGTTTTTCTTTATTTGTGGGATGATTATGAGAGAGCCTGCGGCGCGGCTTGTATGGCGGAGCTTCTGGACGCGGCTACTCCGGATGGAGAGCCTGATGAGAGGGCTTTTCTGTTGAGTTTGAAGTTTTTGTTCATGCTGGAGATGCTGGATCCGGCGGTGGCGGTGACGGCTTATGGGGTGCGGCTCATGGCGTGTTTGGGGGAGTTGGGACAGGTTGAGAGCGATGAAAAGGGGAGCTTGGGAGCGATGACAGAGGGGACACGGAATGTTTTGCGGCAGTTGCAGGTCATGCCTTGGGAGCGGATGGAACGGTTGCGCCTGAGTGTTGCTCAACATGGGGAGATGTTCCGGGTGCTGCGGGTTTTTTGCGAGAATAAAGCGGAGCGGAAATTAAGCGCTTGGCGGAGTTTTGAGGAGGTTAACAAGGCATGGCAGAGGTGTTAAAGGACAGGTTGAATGACGCGTCTCTTCGGGAATTTGCGTTGGCGATTCAGTCAGTGTACAAAGGGTTTCAAGTCAACGCGTTTCTCGAATCCACAATGGATGAAACCTGGGATGATTTAGAGTTAATGGCAAGAGGGCGTCAGGTGAGTTTGAATTTGGGTAAATATTTGCCCACGGATTATATGACAGCCATCGGTATTCTTGATGAAGTCATTATGAAGTATGATGGGTTCGCGAAGCATTGCTTTCCCGATTTTATTGAGGTTTTCGGGCAAGATGAAAGCCATTGGGATATATCCATTTCTGCCCTTGCGAGGTACACCCCATACGCGTCTTCGGAATTCGCGGTAAGACCTTTCATCTTGAACCACGAAAAACGGATGATGGCACAGATGTATGCTTGGTCCAGGCATGAGAACGAGCATGTTCGCAGGCTTTCCAGTGAGGGTTGTCGCCCTCAGCTGCCCTGGGGGCGACAGATAGCCAGTTTCAAAAAGGACCCTGCCCCGGTTCTGCCGATATTAGAGCAGCTCAAGGATGATCCGTCACTCTTTGTGCGGCGAAGTGTCGCCAATAACCTTAACGATATTTCAAAAACGCACCCGGATCTGGTTGCCAGGCTCGCGAAAGATTGGTTTGGCAAAAGCGAACACACCGATTGGGTCGTCAAGCATGGGTGCCGCACGCTATGTAAAAAAGGCCACAGCGAGGTGTTGGCTATTTTTGGATACCAGGATGATGTGGTTTTGGATATTGCTGATTTCGCTTTAGAGCGACCCTCGGTTTCACTTGGGGAGGATATCGTTTTCTCTTTTTCGGTTATGGCTAAGGAAACGACAAAGGTGAGGCTGGAATATGGTATTGATTATGTGAAGGCTAACGGGAAAAGGAACAGGAAAGTCTTCAAAATATCCGAGGTGTCTCTCAAGGAAAACAGAAAGAAAGTCTACACGAAAAGCCATTCTTTTGCCGATGTTACGACAAGAAGGCATTATCCGGGGATCCATTCGATTTCGCTTCTTGTTAATGGCGTGGAGCGAGGAAAACTGGATTTTGAATTAATAATATGAACAGTCATCATATTTTGCTCCTCTAGCAGATAAGAAAAGCGATGTCTGGCAAGGCCGATTGAAGTTTATGAATAGAAATGTTTTGAAATATATAGCTATCGCGGCGATGTTGGTTGATCATATTGGCATGATGTTTTTGGAAGCATATCCGCCTGCGTATTTTGTTATGCGGCTGATTGGCCGGCTGACCGGCGCAATCATGTGTTTTTTTATCGCCGAGGGATTTCAGCATACCAGATCCAAGAAAAAATATGGAATGAGGCTTGGACTCTTTGCAATAATTTCGCAATTTGCCTATACTTACTGCCATACAGGCGCCATTTTTACAATCAACCTGTTCACCGACTGGAATGTAATCTTTACATTTTTCCTGGGTTT
>WRJI01000052.1 GCA_009778595.1 Peptococcaceae bacterium
TGTGCCGAAGAAGTTGTCAAACTGGGGGTGCATATTTGTAGAGCTCTGGAACTGTGCGCTCAGGATAACATCATTCATAGAGATATTAAGCCGGAGAACATTTTCATTACTCATGAAGGCGACTACAAACTGGGAGACTTCGGTGTTGCC
This sequence comes from Peptococcaceae bacterium, assembly GCA_009778595.1. Lineage (GTDB taxonomy): Bacteria > Bacillota > Desulfitobacteriia > Desulfitobacteriales > Syntrophobotulaceae > WRJI01. The sequence continues at coordinate 151 of WRJI01000052.1, forward strand.
AAGCAGATCGAGAATACGATGGGCGGGGTATCCAAGAAAGGATCCTATTCGACGATGGCCCCGGAGGTTTTTCGGGGGGAACATTACGGTACCGGTGTGGATATTTATGGGTTGGGTATTGTTATGTACACATTGCTGAACAAGAACCGCGCTCCTTTCATGCCGGCTTATCCGCAATCAATTACGCCTATTGACAGAGAGTTCTCTATGGAGAAACGAATGAGTGGCGAACCCATTCCCGAAATCAAGGGTGTCTCCCCGGCCTTGAATGCCATTGTGCTGAAAGCTTGCGCGGCCGATCGTCAGGATCGGTTTTCCGGTCCCGGCGCCATGCGGGAAGCCCTTGAATCCTTGGAAAACTACGCGAATACGGGACAAGCGGCCAATCATGCATCGGACCAGGAAGCCTCTGATCATGAAGAGATGGAGAACCATTTGGCGGGTCTAGGGAAAGTTCACAGGATTGAGAAAGGTGTTCATGGGAGCATTTGGAATATGGAGTGTGAGGAATCAGAGGGCGATGCAGGCCACGAGATTTCGAATCTTGGGGGCGAAAACCAGGAACCAGATCGGGAACAAGATCAGAAACCAGTTCAGGGACAGGATCGGGAACCAGATCAGGAACCAGATCAGGAACAGGATCAGGGACAGGATCAGGCACACGATCAGGAACAGGATCAGGGGCAGGATCAGGAACAAGATCGGGAACCAGTTCAGGGACAGGATCAGGAACCGGTCGGCGACAAAGAACGTGGTTCTGCAAAAAGGAAGTTCCCTCTGGTGATCACAGTATCCCTTGTTGTCGCTGTTTTAGCATTGCTGGCGGTGGCATGGATAGGTTTCGGATCTGATGTTGATGACGTTATCCGGGATCCCGATACACTTGTTCGGGAAGGTGTAGGATATGGTATTACTATTAATGGACAGAACGAATTTGCGGTTTCAACCCGAAAAGGCGCGGAAACCATCCTTGATGACTTGAAAGACTACTATATTCGAGTTTCCGCCGCAACAGCGGACAAGATCCAGTCTGTTGAATTCGAAGAAGCGGTCGAGGTGGTGGAACTTCAAGTTAATGAAGACAATGAGGTTATCTTGGGTGAGGACGATGCCCGGAAGAACGATTCCCAGAAGGATGATGCCCGGAAGATCACGGTTGTCGGTGAAGAAGAAGTCTTGAATGCTTTGATCTCGGGACAAACCATGACCATCAACCATATTGCGACAACAAGAGAAACCGTCGGTGATATTGCCGCCCAATACGCAAAGGAAGGTGTCTCGGCGAAGTCTATTCTGGCGGAGAACGCGGGATTAGACTCGGAAAGCCCAATAGAAGAAGGAACAGAGGTCCGGATTACTGTCACACGTCCCTATATTCATGTTGTTGTGACGTGGATCGTTGAGGAAACTAAGGAAATTGCGTTTGAGACGGAAACGAGGAAATCCAATGAATTAGCATTGAACACCACCGTGGTGCAACAAGAAGGCGAGATAGGAATGATGACTTTATCCTATAGAAAGGTGTCCGTCAACGGTGTTGTTGTTGAGAATACTTTTCAGGGTGATCAGATTACGAAGGAGCCTGTAAACAAAATTGTTCTCGAAGGAACGAACCAAAGAACGGTCAACAAAACAGTCAACTTGGCTGGCAGAAGTATCACAGATTCCCTATTGAAAGAGATGGTTCAAAAGGGTGATGTTTCGGAGGGGATCCCGGCAGATGTGATATCACTGGATTTGAGTTCCAATCATATAAGTGATGTATCGCCGTTAAAAACGCTGACGGGACTTTCGGAGCTCTTTTTGAGCAAGAACGGAAATATCAGCAATATTGCGCCATTAAGCGGGTTGACAAAGTTGACCAAATTAGACTTATCAGGCAACAGGATTTCTGATATCTCATCGTTGAGTTCTTTGGTAAATTTGCAAGAACTCAATCTATCCAACAACTCTATCAGCGATTTTACGAAGCTTAAATCGCTAACGAACTTGAAGTATCTTGATATTAGCCACAATAACATTTCTGGAAACGGAAACATCGATAAAGTCTTGAATGATCTGAAGTCTGCTTTGCCCAATTGTGAGATTAGATGTGCCCGGCCAAACGATTAAGGCCATTGGGCTACACTTGGGTATTGTTGATGTAGACAGTGCACCCCGGGACTGCTTTCTTGAAGCCGCGTATATGGACTGAGGTGATCGAGGGGTTTCCGTTCAGATGGAGTTCCTTCAAGTTGGTTAAGCTGTATAAGGAGCTGAGACTCATAATATAGTTGTTGTCAAGATGAAGGTATTGCAGATTCGTCAGTGATTGCAGAGGTGATATATCCATGATTCTGTTGTTGTTCAGATTGAGATATTCCAAACTCGTTAAAGTCTGGAGAGGTGATATATTAACGATCCCATTGTTGCTTAGGTCCAAGCGTTTCAAAGATGTCAGGGATGATATTCCGGAGGGAATCGAGTAAATCGTGTTTTGGCTTGCGTTAAGATCTGTCAATTCGGTCAAGAATCTTAAGGGGCTGATGTCCAAAATGGAGTTGTTGCTTATGTCAAGTTCCGTCAAATGGGTCAGGGATTGCAAAGAGGAAACACTTGTGATGCGGTTTCCGCTCAATGATAGCTTGGTAACATCCGGCGGAATGCGTTCGTTTTTGACAAGACCAGAAAGGATTATGCTGGTGATATCCCGGTTTGAGGCATTGACTACCGGCCCCTGAGAAGGTGTGGTATCGACATTTGGAACCTCTTCTTTCTCTGTCGGGATCGGCTCAACTTCCTGATCAGGGACAGATATGGCCGGTTTAAGAGTCTCTGATATCACAATTGTCTCGATTTCCTGTTCAGGTTCAATGTCTTGTTCTGTTACAAATGCCGGCTCAAGCCAGGATTCCGCTTCTAAAGGTGCCGACGAGGTAAGCACAGGCTCTTCCTCCGCTGTTGGGCTAAAATAATGAACAGCTAAAAAATATCCGCAAATAATTGACGCGGCCCCGATGAATCCGGCGAACATTTTGAGAAGCATTTTTCCGTTGATCTTAATAAAATCCCCAAAAGACGCAAGGTGCGCCGCCAATACCTGCTGCGTTGTCTTTGCTTGCTTTGAAAAGGCCGTCAACTGTTTCCGGAGGGCCTGTTTCACCAGTAAGGTCCTTCTAGGTTGTACAACCTTCGGTTCGGGAGGGGGCAGTTCCTCTTCCGGCACCAGCGCGTTTGTGTCGGATAACAACTGTCTTGGACCGGCTGCCTCAATAGCGGCTGCCGCTGTCTCCAAAGCTTCTGTCATCTCCGCCGGATTGGCGAAACGGTCTTCGGGTTTGAAAGCGCAGGCTTTCTGCACTAAAGCGTTCAGCTCCGGACAGATGTGTTTCAAATCAGGAATCGGTTCGCCGCCGATGCGTTTATTCAAGGCTTTTTCAGCATCGTTTGACAACAAGGTGTAGGGATGATGGGGCTGGAAGGGAGCCCGGTTCCGGTTGAGCAGAGAGTAGAGAGTTATACCCAGAGAATAGAGATCGGATCTGATATCAAATTTGTCGCCCACAAACACTTCCGGGGCCATGTAAGTGTAGACGCCTCTTTTGGCTAAGGCGGACATATCTGTTTCCAGTGGTCGGGCAAGTCCAAGGTCGCCTAATGAATAGTCGCCGTTAGGAGAGACAAAGATGTTTTCGGGTTTGATGTTGAGATGCACGGCTCCCTGCTTTTGGCATATCGCCAAAGCCCGGCATATTCGTTTTCCGAGCTGGACAACATCGGCGTCCGTTAATGTTTTATCTTTGACGGCATCGGGAAGGTTCTGGCGCCAATCCAACAGAAGCAGGACGTCTAATGTGAGTCCGTCGTTTTTCTCGTGAACGGAGATATCATTATAGGTAAGTATATGATCATCGTGGACTTCATTTGTCAGGTTGATCTCATCAATGATGCGTTTGACCATAGCTTGAGAAAAATCCAACATGGATGTATTATCGAATCCGGCTGATCGCATCTGCTGTATTTCAGTATCATCATAGGGGATAGAGACAATTTTTACCGCTGCGTAGGACGTTTGCCCTGAATCTTTCCGGTAGATCTTGTACACTTTGCCAAAAGAACCCGACCCAACGTACGAGTCAATGTGCCAAATTCCCCAAAGCGGCTCGTATTTTTTTATGTTGTTGGACATGTGGTCGCCACCTCCCGGCGTTTTTCAGTTGTTCCTGGTTCGTTCCTGAATTGTGTCTATTATATCATATTTCTGTTTGTAAAAGGAAGAGGTCGTGTGTATTCTGTCAAAAATTCCAACAAGGTCTAACGCGGTCTTCGACCGCAAGTATCCAGTATTCAGTATTCAGGATTCAGAATGTGGATTTTCTTGTTTTTTATTGATGTTGTTGCAACCTAAGCGACTAAGCGACTAATGGATGCGGACTTTTTCGCATGAAGAACCGCAATACGGTTGTATTGCGGTTTGTAAGGACTTGTTTCTGCAAGATGTTTCTCTTGCTAAGCGGGTCTAGATCTTATTTGCCAGAACGGGGAACGCCTGGGCTATTGTCGTCATCATCGTCGTCATCATCATCGTCATCATCGTCGTCATCGTCGTCGTCGTCATCGTCGTCATCGTCATCATCGTCGTCATCATCACCATCGGTTAATGGTAACGGATGTTTGAGATTTACTGTTCCTTGACCAAGTCCATTACCCTGATCACTGTAAACAACCCATTGATTATTTCCGCATTTGCAGACAAAAGCATCGCTAACTAACTTCCATGTACCATCGTCTTGTTGTTCTAATTCTAATAATCCACCAGAATACCCAACAGCACTGTTGACGTTTCCGGGACAATGGAAATTGACTTCTCTCTGTTCAGTTTGCCCCGCAAAAGCAGCGGCCGGAACCAATGAGAGAATCATAATCAACGCAAGAATCAAAAAAAGTGCCTTTTTCATCTCAGAAAACCTCCGTAAAATAATATGTGCCTCTTTTGTTAAGCAGTTGGGGTTCTGCCTTCCGGCTCTGTTCACAGAGCGGATCCTCTTTGCCCCCTCTCATAAGAACTTACAGTTTTACGATTAGAATGCTAAATGAGAAAGTTCACAAACCAATTTGAACGCTGTTTCTCTGTCAATTCCTGAGTCTCAAGGCTATCAGTCCTCATGCTCTCATTAAACAATAAACGCACTTGTAAAGCAATACCTGCCAAGGATGGCATTAAAATCATTTATTCATGTGTTGCAATCATATAAATAATAAATAAGTATTAATAAAAATAATATTAACAAGGATGAATTCATCAAAGAACTTTCCGTATATCAATCTTAGATGTAAGCTGTTTGTCTATATATCACCTTTTCAAAGGGATGTTAGACCCTGCTCGCGAACAAATGTTCGTGTTCCAATTCAATAATTAAATGATAAATATATCGAATCGATTCAAATGAGAATATGTCCCTCATGTTCCTCATGGCGTTGTCGCGTGTTTATTTCAATAAAACCGATATTATGTATATCTCGATGACGTTTGAAGGGCTTGACGGAGCACTATATGTTGTGCTTGCGGTTGCGCCGGCTCGTCGTCACGCCGGCTTGCGGTCGCGCCGGCGCGCGAACTTCCGAGGCAGATTTTCTGTAAAGGTGATATCTGTGTAAAGGGACAGTGGATGTGATATCCACTGTCCCTTTTACAGATTTCATTTCTTAACGCGTGTAATTATTTGATTGATCCAATGATGGAGCGATCTTAGAAGCCTGACTTAGGAACGCCGGGGTTATTGCTGTCGCCGCCGCCGTTGTCGCCGCCGCCACCGTTACCGTTGTCGCCGCCACCGGTGCCGCAGTTGCAGTTGCTGCCGTTGCAGTTGCAGTTATCGCCGCAGTTGCATCCGTCGCTGTTGCAAGTGCATCCGTTGCCGCCGTTGCCGCCGTTGCCGCCGTTGCCGCCGTTGCCGCCGGTGTTGCAAGTGCAATCATTGCCGCAGGTGCAGCCGCCGCCATTGGTGTTGCAGGTACAATCGTCGCCACAGTTGCAGCCATTGTTGTCGCCATAGCCGCACAGGCATCCGCCGTTGCCGCCGCAATTTCCGTTACATCCCACACATGTGCAAAATCCGCCGTGTGCGCCTTCTGTGCATCCGGTGCAATCACATCTGCATTCCTGGCAGTTGCATCCGCCGGCGTTGCCACAGTTACCGTTGCATCCCGGGCAAGTGCAGTGACCGTTGATTTTGCATCCTGGGCAGAAACAGTTGCCATTGGGGCATCCGCCATTGCCGGTGTCGCCGCCATTGCCGCCAGTGCCGCCATTGCCACCATTACAGTGGGTGCATTTGCTGCAAATAGTTCCGAGTTTGGTTTTGCAATATAAGCCATAACCACAGGTTTTGCAAGATTTGCACAGGCTGTAACTGCACTTAATACTCTTTGCGTCACACGCAAAGGCAGAAGCAGGAATAACCAACGTTAGCAATAATGCCAGTAAGGTTATAATCGCTAATACTCTTTTCATAGTAGATACCTCTCCTCATAGTTGTAGAATAATAACTCTCTTGGTTCATGTAGATATCCTGTCTGTACCAGCAGCCAAATCCTGCTACTGAAAAATGAAACTTTTCTCAGATCTCAGATCGCCTTACCATCACTCCTTTCGAGATCAACCACTTTGTTAAGAAATTCTTAATCAGACTCACAGGCAGATATTGCTTCGGTGCATAACTACCATGGCATAATTAAACAATACCTGAAGGAAAAAAGCAAGACATTGTCCGAGTGACAAATAAACCATTTATTACGGATATAATATATTAAGAAGAAGTTATAAATATAATTATAAATATTATAAAAGCAAATAAAAATAATTTGAGCCTGAAGGAACAAATACGTTCAATATGAGACGAGATAATGAGGAGCGCTCATGAACAAGGGAAAATCGCGTTTCACGAGTGATTTAGATAAATACAGTTAATTAATAAATGATGCAAAAGGTTGTGGAAGAAAATGACTTCTCGATTTATCTGTGGCGATTACAAATAATCGACAATAAATTCAATAAAAACGATATTATGTTTTTATCAGCCTCATGGAAACAAGAGAGGCAGCCTCCGCATTTCGCTTGTCGGCAGTATCTCGCCACCCGCGGCATTTGGCCCGCACCTGTGATACATAATCCTTGTCCTGTTTCATTGATACCAAATTGATTTCGACACTCCACAAAGCAGCGCAAAACGTTCCATGAGCCAAAGCCGCGGCCACCCCTACATCGCTGACGACATTCCTATTACAAATAGGCGCCAAATCACAGGCAAGCTCAATAACGCGCAAGGCATTTTCCGCGATCGACAGAGGCGATTCTGTCGCATCGAAATAAGCCAGACGCAACTTCCCGCCACGATCCTGTTTCTCCGCATCAGTGGTGTGAGGCAAACGCAAAGTCTCCATGAAAGCGTCAAAAACGGCAATATCGCGCTGAACACCTTCCTTAAGCCGTTGTAAACACACGGTGGCTTCCCGCACGATATCCTCGACTTTATGGAGATCCTTAGCATCGGTATCCTTTTCGGTGGTCAACTGTGCCGCCATGCTTAGCATGGCCGCGGCTAAAGCCCCGCTATAAGCGGCCGCGCTGCCTCCCCCGGGCGTGGGTGACGGGCCGGCAGCCTCTTTCAAAAATTTCTCAAGGGGCCACGTCATAATTTTCATGATCCAAACCTCCTTTGCATTCCAAACAAGACATTTCTAAGCAACAAAACCGTCGTCAAAGCCCCCACGCCTCCGGGAACAGGTGAAATCAAAGAAGCCACTTCAGCCACCTCATCAAAAACAGCATCTCCTCTCAATCCATCCGGAGTAGGCGTCGTCCCTGCGTCCACAACCACCGCTCCGGATTTCACCATATCCCCGCGCAACAGACCCGGTTTGCCTACAGCCGTAATCACAACATCACCCAGCCGCGTCACCTCACCTAAATCCCGGGTAAACGAATGACAGATTGTCACAGTAGGATTATGACGCAAAAGCATATAAACCAAAGGTTTCCCCACGGTTTCCCCACGACCCACCACCACAACATGTTTACCGGCGAGGCGGACACCGCTCCTCACAAGCAATTCGAGGCAACTCATTGGAGTTGCCGGAACAAGACCCTGCTCACCGCTCAGAATTCTGCCTCGATTGATTGGAGACATGCCGTCCACATCTTTGTCCGGATCCAAAGAGCTCAAAACCAGAGCCTTATTGATACCAACCGGTAACGGCATTTCCACAAGAATGCCCCCCACTGTTCCATCGGCATTCAGACGTTGGATCAACGCCAACAAATCTGTCTGCAAAGAGTCTTTGTCTCCCGAATCCGCCAAAAAATACACATCGCAAGCCATACCGATTTCTCGACAAACCTTTTGTTTTGCCGCCACATAAGCCTGGGAGGCAGGATCCTCCCCAAGCAACACAACAGCCAGTTTCGGGGTATGACCCCGAAGCTGCCAGGCGACCACTTCCGCCCTAATCTCCTCTTTAATAATATAAGCCAAGTTTTTTCCGTCTAATATACCTGCCGCCATTCCGAACGCAATCCCCCTTTACTGCCCACTCGCGATTAAACACTGACCGAAAGCGATGCCACCGTCTCCCGGAGGCAGTTGACGGGCGCGATAAACCGTCCACCCTTTACCCAACAGAAAGACCTCCAGCATTTCCGTAAACAATCTGTTCTGAAAAACCCCTCCGGCTAAAACCAATTTTTTGTCCGCCCCTGTCTGATCCAGATAATGTCCCAAACCCAAGGCCAAAGACGCGTGACACTTCCAGGCCAAGGCTTTCTGAAGCTTTGTATCCTCAAGATCTTGAGCTACCAAGATATCATACCATAGAGCGGAAAAGAAGTCGGCTAGAGACAAAATATCAGTTCCCTCTTCATCATGAGGATACCACGTCAACGGATACAAGGTTTCATTCCATTCATACTCCCTCCACAAATCGCTGTACACCCCAAAATAGTCCCATCCATTCTGCGGATCCTTCCAACCCCGCCCGGCATTTTCCGCCCGTTCACGTCGCTCATATTCCCATTGCCAGGCTAAAGCTTCCAACTCCATCGCCGCCTGAGCTTCATATGTAACCTCATGAGAAACACCCAGCAAAGCCGCCATCACATCAAAAAGACGTCCGGCGCTCGAAGTCCAATCAATCTGAATCCCGGACGCAACCTGAGCTCGCAACATGTTTTTCTCCCCGTCACACAAACCCTGCCAAAGACACGACGAATCCATCTTCGATGATGACCCGGCTCCGGACCAATAGATTGGGTCCTTGAAGAGATGCACAAAATACGCGTAGGCTGTTCTCAGAGGAAACCGGATACCCATATCCCCCCCCGGCAACGGCAAATACTGCAAATGAGCCTTACGAACGAAAGAAGAACGATCTCCCCAAAGAATCTCACACCCCCAGATCCGGCCATCTGATCCATACCCCGTTCCGTCAGCCACAAGGCCTAACGTAGGCTCAATCAATCCATGTTCACCCATCACACTTACCAAATGAGCGTGATGATGCATCGTCTCGTGGAGCCGGACCCCGTCCTTCCGACTCTGGGATTTGGCCCAGCGAGTTGTCGCATAATCCGGATGGGCGTCATGGACGATCAGGTCAGGCTGAAAATGCAACATAGATTTCCATGAGCTGATCTCCCGGCAAAACCGGTCAAAACTCAACTTATCGGACATCTCCCCCAAATAGGGGCTCAGAAACGCCCGTTCCCCCTCAAGAAAACAAAACGCGTTTTTCATATCCGCGCCCACCGCCAGGAGCGAAGGTCCGAGGTCTGCCGATTTGCGAGGCGCCGTTTCCCCGCGTCTCGAACCGACGCGCAACGGCAAAGGCACATATCCCCGCGCCCGCCGATAAAAGGTCATATCATCGCCGATCCGGCACACCACCGAATCATCACAGGGATGAAAAATATCTCGATCATGCAGCAAAAAACCGTCCGCTAATCCATCGAGTTTCTCCAAAGCCTCTTCGTTCCGGTAAATCAGCGGCTGACCACTCAAATTAGCACTCGTCAGAACAAGAAAAGGGAACCCCTCATGCATAAGCAAACTGTGCAAAGGCGTATAAGGCAGCATAATACCTAAAGTATCCAACCCCGGAGCAATCTCTTCTGTCGGCAGAGACCCGTCCTGTTGTGTCCCGCTCTGCCGCAGTCTCAGCAAGACAATAGGCGCCGCCGCCGAGGTCAGCCACGCTTCCTCCAATTCAGATAAAAAAACAGCATTCCGGACAACATCAAGATCAGACGCCATCACCGCAAAAGGTTTTGCCCCGCGCTCCTTGCGCCGTCGTAACGCCCTAACCGCCTCACGATTCCTCGCATCACAAGACAGATGAAACCCACCCAACCCCTTCAGTGCCACAATACCCCCTTCAAGTAACATCCGTCTCGCTTTCGCCAGAGCATCGTTTCCTGTAACCCGCGATTCAGCCTCCGGACCACAAAAAACCAACTCCGGCCCACAACGCGGACAAGCTACAGGCTGGGCATGAAACCGTCTGTCCTCAGGATCATGATACTCCCGGGCGCAATCACGACACATCGCAAAAGGCGCCATTGTTGTACGGATACGGTCATAAGGACGTTCCCGCACGATGGTGTAGCGCGGACCACAATTCGTACAATTGGTGAAAGGGTACCCAAATCGGCGGTCACGAGAGTCATAGATATTCCTCAAACAATCATCACAAACCGCCAAATCAGGTGAGATCAAAACATCCGGTATCATCGATTCACAACTGGACATAATCACAAAATCCTGATACCCTTGCCAAACGGCAGGCTGAACAGTCAAACCATCAATTGACGCCAGAGGCGGCTTTTCCTCCATGATCCGCCGGACAAAACCATCAAGGGAATCCCCCTCGGCATGAATTGTCACGCCGTTTCCCGTATTGCTCACCCAGCCGCAAACCCCCATATCCCGCCCCAAACGGTAAAGGAAAGGCCGCATACCGATACCCTGAACCACACCGGAAAGGATAATAAGTTTACAGTCCATACGTCACATCCTTATCACAAGCCTGGATCCGGAAGCAGCTGACTTACCAGTTCGTCAGCAGAAACATCAGCGCCAAGAATCCTCAACGCCTTCAGAAACGCGACAGAATCCTTCATAGCCAGAATATCCCTCTCCTCAAGCTTGGTCGCGAAAGAGAATTTGGGGTATAGGTCCCTCACCCTCTCTACCGGCATCTCGACAGCCGCTGCACACATCGCCAAAACCTCTTCCTCATTTTCGGACATATAACGCAAACAGTCTTGGTGAACTTGCAGGAAAAGGTCCGCCATATCGGGATATCTCTCTAAGAAAGCGGTTCGGGCAACGATAACCGTTTGCCCAAGAATGAGACCTTCAGCCGTTCTTATCAGATTGAACTTATCTGTAGCCAAAGCCTTTGAAAGAAGAGGTTCCGGTAAAACAGCGGCATCAAGATGACCACCCAACAAAGCCGCCAAAGCATCAGGCGAGTCCAGATTGACAATCTCCACATCATCCACAGTCAGACCTGCTTCCGCCAAAGCCTTGACAAGCATTTCGTGTAACATGGTTCCTTTTGTCACAGCGACTTTCTTGCCCCGCAAATCCGCCACCGACCCGACACCATCTCCTGTTGCCGCGTTTCCTGCCGTTTCATCCCCGACCGGCATAACCGCAATTAAGCCAATCGCCTCAGGAAATTGAGAAAACCCAGAAAGGATTTTGAAATCATTGCCGGCAGCCTTCGAAATGAGGGCGCTCAAAGAATTAAGAGACGTAGCGATATCAATCCGACCCGCAGCCAAAGCCTCAGTAATCTCAGCCCCGGCCAGTTCATACCAGACAACCGAAATCCCCTCCCCGGCAAAACGCTCCTCGATAATCTTCTTATTGATCGCGACAATACTCGGCGCATTAATGGGACGGGACGCATAAGAAACACGCAACTCAGTCAGAGGTTTTTTCGATTCTTCGGGACTCCCGGCACACCCCACCTCAAAACAGAGTCCCATGAGAACAATGGATGCAATAATGGATGTTATTCTGATCGTGCGAAAAAACTTTAATTTCATAGTAAGCCTCCTACATCAACTAACGCGGGCTCTGCCCGCAAGTATCCAGTATTCAGTATTCAGTATTCAGTATCCAGAATGTGGATTTTCTTGTTTTTTATTGACGCTTCGCGTCTATAAGTTACTAATTTTCACCTGATTCACCCTCCGACGCATCCCCTGATGCATCCCCTGACGTATCCCCTGACGTATCCCCTAACGCATCCTCCGGCGCATCCCCTGACGCATCCCTAATAAACGACTTAATCAACCGTTGCAACTCAACGAACTCAGACGAACCGGGATCTCTGGGATAAGATAAATCCACAGATAACTCCTGCAAGATTCGTGCCGGGCGATTCCCCAATACGAATACCCGTTGACTGAGAAGCAAAGCCTCTGAAATGTCATGGGTCACCAACAAAACAGTTTTTCCTGTTCTCTGCCACAAGGCCAGGACATCCTCCTGCAATCTACTCCGGGTGCGGATATCCAGAGCAGATAAAGGCTCATCCATCAACAATACAGGAGACTGCCACGCTAATGCGCGGGCCAAGGCTACCCTCTGGGCCATTCCGCCAGATAAATGGCGCGGATAAGACCTGGCGTAATCCGACAACCCGATAAAATCAAGCTTTTCTTCCACAAGGGTACGAACCTCCGCCCGCGGTATTCGACCGGTCAGACCAAAGGCCACATTTCCTGCCACCGTCAACCACGGAAAAAGCCGGGGTTCCTGAAAAACCATAGCACGGTTATAATCAGGGCCGCTCACAAGAGTGCCCTCCACAAAGATTTCGCCCTCACTCACCTCTTCCAACCCGACCATACACCGCAAAAGAGTGGTTTTACCGCAACCGCTGGGACCCACGATGGACATGAAAGCACCTTGAGGACACGTAAAAGAAACATTCCGAAGAACCTCATTTCTCATTTTTCCGCGTCGATACCTCAGGGACTGTTCCGGATTATAAGTCTTACCAAGATTACGAACGTCCACACCGAAAGGTTTCATGGTCGGCCTCCTGTCGTCTGCCAAGGCATCAACCGTTTCTCCAGATAACGCAACAGATTATCAAGAAAAGCACCGGCGAGCCCGATAATAAAAATCGCCAGAAAGATCTTTTCCGGCTGTGAATACTGCCGTCCCTCCGCAATAAGACCCCCAATCCCGGAAGACTTCTCAATAAGCTCCGCGCCCACCAAAGCGCGCCACGAATTGCTCAACCCCAGCCGAAACCCAACAAATAACGGTCCGGCGGCCGAAGGCACATGAACCCGCCAGATCATCTGCCAACGAGAAAGCTTGAAGGAATGGGCCGTTTCCCGCAAAAGAGGGTCGAGACTCTGCACCCCTTGGACCGTATTCAAAAAAATCGGGGCAAAAGCAGAATACGTAATCACAGCGATTTTTGCCGATTCCTCAAAACCCAGCCAAAGAATGAAAAAAGGGATCCAAGCGATAGGAGGAATCTGTTGAAAAAAAGCCAGAGTCGGCATCAACAGCCGTCGCAAAAAGCGAATCTGACCTAATAAAAACCCCAAAGGGATAGCCAGACACAGAGCTGTCAAAAAACCGCTGCCCAAACGGAAGAAACTCGCCGACATATGGTTGCCCAGACTGCCGTCAGCAAACATCGCTGTGAACATATCCCAAACGGCCCCCGGACTCGGAAACAAAAGGGTGTTGAGCCAGTTCATACGATCAGCCAGAATCCATAAACCGAGCAGCAAACACGGTATTATCAAACCAATGAGTAGCACAAGGAGTTTCTTCATAATCTATGACTTTTTCTTGCCTTTGCCGGTCCGTTTCTTTGACGCTTTCTTTTTTGACTTGCTGCGGGGCTTGTTCCTCTGGCCGCCGGCAGAGCCACCGCCAGATTTACCGCCTGCCAAACCGTAGGGATTATTACTTCGTTTCTCACTTTGTTCTTGATAAGCTTTTTCGAGAGCGGATAACGTGATTGTTTTTTCCGGCACAACCCTGATGGTTTTTTCGGTGAGACTTACGAGGAACTCCGAATCAGCCTCTTCCTCTTCTGAGGTATTCTCATTAATAACCTTATCCCCGGCTTCATATTCATCATCTTCGTTCACGCGATCAAGATCGTCCTCGCCTGCATCCTCATCGTCATCATCGTCATCGTCATCATCGTCATCATCGTCATCATCGTCATCATCATCATCGTCATCATCCTCGTCTACAGACTCATCATCATCTCTATCATTATCATCCTCGCTTTCAGACCCATTCTCATCCGTATCATCAACTATATTTATCTCATCATCGTCCGCTTCCATATCCATTTTGATGGCATTCAAGAGAAGCGCGGTATTCTCGCGAAGAGAATCTCCGCTATCAAAAGCAAGATCGTCAATTTCATTGATCAAATCTTTTTTGAAAACATCCAAAAGAGATTCTGTGTTTTCTGTTAGCCAGTTTATTGACTTTGCCTCCGCTTGCGGCGTATCCTCCGTCTCCGGCATAACCTCCGTCTCCGGCGCAGACTCCGTCTCCGGCGCGGACTCCGTCACAGCCTCCGCCTCCGGCATCACCGTCTCTGGTTCCGGTTCCGTCTCCGACACAACCTTCGTTTCCGGCTCTGCCTCCGGCGCGGCATCTGCTACCGTCTCTGGCGCGGCATCTACCTCCGGCGTGTCCACCGCATCTGGCACGGCATCAACTTCCGGAGCATCCTTCGTCTCCGGCACAGCCCTCGTCTCCGGCGCAGACTCCGGCTCCGTCACAGCCTCCGCCTCCGTCACAACCACCGTCTCCGGTTCCGGTTCCGTCTCCGACATAACCTTCGTTTCCGGCTCCGTCTCCGGCACAGACTCCGTCTCCGGCATAACCTTCGTCTCCGGCACAGCCTCCGTCTCCGGCACAGCCTCCGTCTCCGTCACAGCCTCCGTCTCCGGCACAGCCTTCATCTCCGGCTCCGTCTCCGTCTCCGGCTCCGTCTCCGACACGATCCCCATCTTAGGCGTATCCGACTGAGCAGGTTTCGGCGTCATTACGGCTTTATCAGAAATGGAGTCAGATTGCCGATACATCGACTCAATAATCGCAATTTCATTGATCATATCTTCATCCGTATCAAAAGCATCAGAAAGAATAGAATTAATATTTTGAAAAACTAACCCCGAGTCATCTGCTGACTTACATGTATCAGAATCTTGTCTCTCCTCGGAAGCATTTTGAACCTGATTACTCTCCGGAAATATGACCCTCTGAGGGGAGAGTTTTTCCGGCACATGTATACTTGACCAAGTCTGCGTTTTA
The DNA here is from genome assembly GCA_009778595.1 of Peptococcaceae bacterium. Taxonomy (GTDB): domain Bacteria; phylum Bacillota; class Desulfitobacteriia; order Desulfitobacteriales; family Syntrophobotulaceae; genus WRJI01. The sequence continues at coordinate 15,504 of WRJI01000052.1, forward strand.
TCTTGGGAATTCTGATTGAAATCTACGTCATCCAAAATATCACTCCATGATAAATAAGCCGGCGGAGACGAAGAATCGGGTTTCCTATCCTTAGAAGTTGCCCCGGGCCCATTCAGAATCGATTCAACCTTATCATGAATATTATCCCCGATGGCGGTAACACCGTTAGCAATTAACGACCCGGTTTTTACAAAACCTCTCACAAAGACTGTTTGGAACATTGGCGAAGCAACATCTTCAATAAACTCACCAATATTTTGAGTCATAGAACCCAGTGGACGACGCTCTGACGCTGTTCTGTCCGGAATTTGGGCGCTTTCTTGTTCTGAGGACCTCTTCAGATCCCGCTGAGCCTGCTGATCCCGCTGAGCCTGCTGATCCCGTTGAGCCTTCAGATCCCGCTGAGCCTTCTGGTCCCGTTGAGCCTTCAGATCCTTCTTGCCCTTCAATTCCTTTTGAGCTTTCTGATCCCGTTGAGCCTTAAGAGACTTCTGAGATTTTTGAGGAATCGGTCCGGGTAAAGTTGAAGGAACGTAACGTGTCGACTCTTTGGGTCGTCCTTCGAACCTTGCCCCGCGGTCATCCAATTTCTCCGAATCAACAACGTCCGGCTCTGGTGCCGGCATAGCCGCCGGCATATTCGCCGCCGCCGCCGCAACCGCTCTCGCCGCAGTGTCGGCCGCCGCGGCTGCCGCCGCTTTTCCGGCTGCAGCCGCTTCCTCTTGAGACAGCCCTTTCGCTGACGAAACCGCTTTCTCTTGTTGGGCAATCTCGGCCAACATCATAGTCTCAAGCAAAGACCCTTTCATAATCCAAGTCGGCTCATCAACAAGAGAATCATCAAGACTGTATTTCTCACTATACTTATCCAGGATTCGGATCCGATACTGTTCTTCAACATCATCAACACTGGGAGCTTTGGCAGCAAACCAGCACGCTAAGCCCAGTGCCAACAAAGTTAAAACACCCAGAATGGCCTTACCCCCAGAAACTTGAATATACAATTCAAAAATAGGGATCTTTTCCAGGATGTTAAACATCATAAGCAGGCAAGCAGCAAACAAAGCAAAATAAATAACCGCCAGAACCCGTAAAAAACCACGACTCACGGGCATTCCCCTCCCTTAGAATATTTGCTGCTTCTTGTATCGCAGACATTATTCAACATGCATAAAAAAACCTCAAGAGCATCCTCCGGAAAATCAACGTCACCGATATCAACGCGACTGAATCCACCATGATAGTCGCTACCACCCGTAGCAGCCAGAGCCGACAAACGACCTAAACGCTCGTAGACCCGAATCAATTTGTCTGCGTCAAACCAATAGCCATAATAAACCTCAAGGGCCACATTCCGCAAATCCAATAGGGTTTTAACAAAATCAAGATCCTGCAGAAGTCCCGGATGCGCGATAACCGGGAGACCACCCGCGTCGCTGATTAAATCAACCATATCCGTAAAAAGCGGCGGCTCATAATCAGCCAACGGTTCCGCGTCAAAAGCAGAGGCAACGATCTTCCGCAATGCCTCAGGCGAATGATGGGGATAAATTTTGCGCAAACCATACAAAACATGAGAATGTGTCAGTGTAGCGGGAGGATCCGGTTGCCCCTCATCCGGGAAAACCAGATCAACACCTCTCTGACGCAACCGCTGTACCAAACGAAAAGTGGCTTGCGTCCTTTGTTCCCGCAGGGCTTGCACTTTCCGCAAGAAACACGTTTTGGGATAAGCGGCGAAATAGGCCAACAGATGCACATCGCGTCCCTGATAGCGGGTCAGGAACTCCGCTCCCGGAACCAAACGGATATGAAGAGACTTGGCTAACGCCGTCAATTGTGGTGTTACAGTCACATACTCATGATCCGTAAAAGCCATCAAATTGACATTCTTTTCATACGCCCGCTGAACGAGGATTTCCGGAGAAAGCAACCCATCAGATAAAGTAGAATGAATATGGAAATCGGCTTTCATGGTTGCTCCTTGATTGGCGTATATCTATTGTCTATCACTTTGTTATTCTGCCCTTCCCGAAGAAATCCTCCTCATTAAATCCCAACAAAAGAATATGAGTTTAAATACAATAATGGAAATTGATAGAAAAATGGTCGTGGGGGTAACCCATAATCGTCAACGGTCCCCTGTCAAATCCTGTGGCAGAATCAACCTAAGATCCTCCCGGCTCAACGCGTTCAACCCACTTTGTCCAAGCAAACGAACGGCTTGACGGCGAATAGACTGTTCAATGAGATTTCGAACAAGACGAGCATTGCCGGAATAACAGTGTTCGTTTTTTTTCTTCTCAAGGGTTCTGCCGAAAGCCACCCGGGCGTCAGCACGAAAAACATAATCCCGTTGTTTCAAGAAAACATCGGCAATCAGCAGCAGCTCCCTAATCGTATAATCAGGAAAATCCAGATGCAAAGGAAACCGGGATCGCAGCCCCGGATTTGTCCGCAAGAACGCCTCCATCTCTGACTTATATCCGGCCAGAATCAGAATGAAATCATTCTTCTGATCTTCCATCGCTTTAACTAAAACATCAACAGCTTCTTTGCCGAAATCCTTCTCGCCACCACGCATCAAAGAATAGGCCTCGTCAACAAACAACACGCCCCCTGCGGCTTTTTGGACTAAGCTCCGCGTTTTCTGAGCGGTATGACCAATATACTCCCCCACAAGATCCGCGCGCTCACATTCCACCAGATGCCCTTTATTCAGAATACCCATTTCCCTGAAAAGATCCGCCATAATACGCGCGACGGTGCTTTTGCCTGACCCCGGATTCCCCGAAAAAAGCATATGAAGAACCAACGGATCCACAGCCAGATCCTTCTCCAGCCGTTGTACACGTATAAGTGTCATGGCTCGAATCTCCTTGACAAGAGTCTTCACCGGACGCAGCCCAACCAGATCGTCCAGCTGTTGCATGACACCACTGACATGAGGATCCTCCTGTCGAACAATTTTGGAGGAAGAGAATTCATCAAAAATCACACGAACCGTTTTGATCCCCCCCAAAAAAATAACAAGGTCAAAACGACAAGAAGCCCCCCGCCAAAAATAGTTAGGCTTCTTGGGGGCTCCTATACCGGGAAAGCTACAGGGTCTCCTTGGGGATAACTATTCTTCCTCCACCACAGACGGATTCAGATTAACAGGCCGTGTGGGCGAAATTGTTGACACCGCGTGTTTGTAAATCATCATCTGTTTCCCCTCGGAATCGAGAATAATAATGAAATTATCGAACCCTTTCACCATTCCCTTTAGCTGGAAACCGTTAACGAGGTAGAAAGTTGCCGGTATACTCTCTTTTCTAATATAATTCAGAAAAAGATCCTGCAACTTAACCGACTGTCCGTTCATCCAAATTCCCTCCGATACCTAGTCTTTATACCTCAAAATTTTACAGGAGATTTATTACATTTGCAAGAGTCTAGAAGAGTATTTAATATTCGGTTTTTCGACAAAATATTTACGTTGTACCAAATCACCCTGGGATCCCGCTTAAACCAAGTTATCTGACGTTTCGCAAAACGGCGCGTATCCCGTTTAAACAGGCGTTCCATTTCCTGTCTGGTTGTGAAACCACGCAAATAGTCAACCCCATGCCGATACCCGATGCTTCGCATCGGCTTATAAGAGGGAGAACATCCACGCTTCAGGAGATCAGCCGTTTCCTCGAGGAGCCCCTGGCGGATCATTAATTCGCAGCGTTCTTCGATACGCCTGTAAAGCAACGCTCGGTCCATCTCAAGCCCAACAAGCATAACATTCTCCAAAGGCGGATAAATTCTTTCATTGTAAGCCCTTTGCTTTGACAAAGGAACATGAGTCGACTCATAGACCTCCAGAGCTCTGATAATTCGAGCTTTATCATTATAATGGAGCAAAGACGCGGACTCAGGATCCCACTCCCTTAACAGAGCGTGCAGATGAGGCGTTCCCATACGCCTCGCCAAATCCGTCCACTTGGTCAGAAGACCCGGCGTACCCGGCTGAGGAAAATCAAAAGGATCAAGAAACGCTCGAATATATAACCCCGTACCTCCGACAACAATGGGCAAACGACCCCGCTCACGAATATCCTTCACAGCTTCTCGCGCCAAAGACTGAAACCGGGCGGCGCTAAAAGGTTCATCCGGATCCAGGATATCGATCAAGTGATGAGGGACAGATTCTCGATCCGCCGGGGACGGTTTCGCTGAACCAATAGAAAAATCCCGATAGACCTGAACCGAATCTCCCGAAACAATCTCGCCGTTGGCAGCTTGTGCCAGAAGGAGGCCCAGGTCGCTTTTACCTACAGCTGTTGGCCCGACGATGACAATCGTCTGCATTTCGCACCTCCTTGTCCAGGTTCGAGGTAATAACGCCATAAGCGACGGGGCTATACTTGCCGCCGTCCAAGACAGAGAACCCGAGTCGGGCGAACTCAGAGCTGCCGGTTCGTTCTTTCAGAACTACCCGTTGGGCCGCTCGGCACGCTTCCCGGACAGAATCCGAATTGAGAGGGTTGTAACACGTCCAGGGTTTCAGAGGTTGAAGGGATGGAGAACGGGTTCGCGTGTTTCGGAACATGGGATCGAAATACACCAGATCCAGGGAATCAGTGCTCTGTGAACGCAAAAAATCCATATGATCGCAGAGGACGACTTCGATACGATGGGCCGCCCGGCTTAATTGGCGCCAGGCCTCGGCCTTCTGGGCCCGGATTTTCAGGGGTTTCATAACAGAAAGACTCTGCAACCCTTCTTTAATCAGAGCCGCAATGAGGGGCGACGATTCTAAAGCCTGGACATGACCTCCTTCTCCTGATTGCCAAGCGGCCATGAGGGTGTCGGTCGCTAATCCCATGGTGGCGTCCACACATTTGGCGCCCTCCGGCAACGCCGCAGCCTGCAGAAACCGATCACGTTCTCCCCGCAGTTCGCCCAACAACCGCAACAGCGCCATACCGGGATGAAAGAAAAACTCTTCTCCTTGCCACATCACACTTGTGCGGTTGCGCGCTATCTTAAGGATGGGACAGGGGCCGACGGCGCCCGCAGAGTCGGCGCCCGCAGAATCGGCGGCGCCCGCAGAGCCGATCTTGCCCGCAGAGCCGATCTTGCCCGCAAGCCCGATCTCGTCCGCAGCCCCGGCCAGGACGAGACCCTCTTGTCTCGCGTACCACTCAAGCCTGGACCGGAGGGCAGGCTCATCGTGGGTCAAAATGTAACGAAGAGTCAAGTCGGGGCAAAACATATTTTGATCCTCCGGACAATAGGATGGAAAGAAGGAGGCGGAAGGCTATGCTCTATTGTTATTGCCATTTGCAAGACGATTTGAAACGGCTCAAGGAACAATATCCTGGGTTTCAGGTCAAAACCATAGGAAACAGCTGTCTGGGGAATCCCATCTATGCTTTTGCGTTGGGAACAGGTAGCAAAAAGGTTTTTTACAGCGGTGCCATGCATGCCAATGAGTCGATAACCGCGAAACTGCTGATGCTTTTTGCGGAGCGGGTTTTGCAATGGCCCGCCGGAGCCGGCAAGAAGATTCCTTTCCGGGACAGGGCTACTCTGTGGATTGTTCCGATGGTTAACCCTGACGGCGTCGAACTGGTCTGCCACGGTTTGGAATCCGTTACGCCGGAATGGCAGGAAGCGGTGGTGGAGATCAACGATTTTGATTTCTGTTTTGACACATGGAAAGCCAACATACACGGTATCGATTTGAACGATCAATTCCCTGCCTGTTGGGAGGAAGAGGTTGCGCGCCGGGATGCAGACCGGCCCGGACCGGCGAATTTTCCCGGCACCCGACCTTTAAGCGAACCCGAAGCGATAGCCTTGGCCGAGTTCACCTTGGCGCAAGAATTTGATTTAGCCATAGCCTGGCATAGTCAAGGTGAAGAAATCTACTGGGGTTACAGGGGTTTCGAACCTCCGGAGTCCAAAGAAATCGCGGAAAAAATGGCCAAATCCAGCGGCTACACTGCCATCCAGAACGTAGAAAGCGACGCCGGATACAAAGATTGGTTCCTCATGCGATTTGGCAAACCGGCTTTTACCATAGAATGCGGTTTAGGGGTGAACCCTTTGCCCGTTGAGGATGCAACAGAGATTCTAAAAAAAACCTGGGGAATTCTGACTTCCGGGTACTAACCGGGTACTCATATTATAGGGAAATACGCCGATCAAATCAATGTACAAAACATTGCCGTGGAGCATGAACCACTTGGACAAATCCTGCATATTATTATGTATCCGGATAATGTCCACAAGGCTTCCGGTTTCAAGTCTCACACGCACTGTTTGTCACGGCAAAGAAACGCTTGCGTATTCATGCACCGGCAGGGGCGTGATCAGGACAAGAATTGCGCGTGGACAGTACAAGAATTGGAGGTGTTTGAAGCTTGGATTTTGGATTTGTAACCGTACCATTTATATCGCTTATGTGTTATTTCCTCGGCATGATCATTAAGACTACGCCATTGGATTCGCGCTATATCCCGATACTATGCGGAATGTTTGGGGCGCTCCTTGGGGCTCTCTCATTTTTTGCGATGCCTGAAATTATTGGCGGTGATCTTTTCACATCGATTGCTGTCGGTTTGTCCAGCGGCTTGGCTGCCACAGGTGTCCACCAGGTCAGCGTACAGCTTAGCGAAAAAAGAAGCTAGCGCAGCCTTCTCCTTGGTGAGTGGCTTGTGGTAGGGATACAGAATATAGTACTCCGTCCAGCCTAAATCACTTAATGTCTTGCGTCGTCTTTCGACACGCTGCTTCGTCAGATCCTCCTAGAAGACACCCGGTATTCGTCGTCGGTTCTTCCTAGCAT